>DASXRC010000165.1:0-29601 GCA_036506795.1 Micromonosporaceae bacterium | reverse complement strand
CGATCCCGAACCGCGGTCCGTGCCTGATGACGCCGATCGGCACCGGCACACGGCTGCGCACGCCCGCGCTTGTCTTCCTGCGAGTGCGCGATCGGTGGGAGGACGTCGGGCGCAGCCTCATCCAGCTGGTGCTGGGGACCTACATGGTCTGGGACGCCCGCCGCCTGCGGCTGTGTGAAAGGTACTTCGACGAGGTCGGGCGCCGACCTACGTGATCGCGGCAGCCGCGGCCCCGCGGCACCGACCCGCACGCGGTGGCGCTGGCTGCTGGCCCACCTCGCCACCGTGACCCGGCGTCGCGTCGCGGACAAGGAGTCCTACCGTCTCTCACGCGATCACCTGACACGATGGCCTGGCCGGTAATCTGGCCTGTGTTGTTGGTCGGGAGGTTGATATCGGATGACTGCGCTGTCGGCTGCTGATGGTGCCGGGGGTGCGGCCACGCGGGATCCGAGGGGGATGGATCTTCGGCTGGAGCAGTTCCGGGTCGAGCTGATCGGGTACTGCTACCGGATGCTGGGCTCGGCGTTCGAGGCGGAGGACGCCGTGCAGGAGACCCTGGTGAGGGCCTGGCGGAGTCTCGATCGGTTCGATGAGGACCGGGCACCGTTGCGGTCATGGCTGTACACCATCGCGACCAACATCTGCCTGGACATGCTAGGTAGTGCACAACGTCGCGCCCGCCCAATGGACCTTGGTCCGTCCGCGCACGCCGGTCCCGGCCTGGGCGCACCGCTACCCGACAGTGCTTGGATACAGCCGATCCCGGACAGCCGTGCCCTGCCTGCCGATGGTGATCCGGCGGAACTGGCCGCGCAGCGCGACACGATCCGCCTGGCGTTCATCGCCGCGTTGCAACACCTGCCGCCCCGACAGCGGGCAGTGCTGATCTTGCGTGACGTCCTGTGCTGGAAGGCGGACGAGGTCGCGCGGTTGCTGGGCACCACGGTCCCGTCGGTCGCCAGCGGACTGCAACGCGCCCGCGCGACACTCAGAGCTCTCCATCTCGCCCCCGCCGAGCCGTTCCAGCCGATGAACCAGGCGCAGCAGCAACTCCTTGCCCGCTACTGTGACGCCTTCGAGCGCTACGACGTTGAGACCCTGGTGTCGCTTCTGCACGAGGACGCCACCATGTCCATGCCACCGTTCCCGTGGTGGCTGCGCGGCCGCGCCGACATCCGCCGGGCACTGCTTGCCGCCGAGCGGCCCTGCGAGGGCGCTCGCCTGGTGCCGACCGTGGCCAACGGTTCGCCCGCGTACGCGCAGTACCGACTGGGCGGCCTGCACAGCGGGTACCAGCCGTTCGCGCTCATGGTCGTCGAGCTCTCGGGCGGGCTGATCAGCGAGACGACGACGTACCTCGACGTCGAGCGACTGTTCCCGCTGTTCGGCATGCCTAGCGGTACCCGGGCCGTGATTTCGTCCTGAACCCCATCGCGCGGTTCGCTCGGATGGTCCCGGGCGAGCGATGAGTTTTCCGGTGCCGCGGCGTATTACCAGTGAACGTGTTACCAGTGAACGTGCACCCGCCAGGACCGGAAACGAAGGGGACGCAGCACGATGGCTGACTGCGTGGACGTCAACGGTGTACGCGTGTGGTACGACGACCGCGGCGACGGTGACCCGGTGGTGCTCCTGCACGGGGGCCTCACCGACAGCAGAGACTTTTCCGGCAACCTCGACACACTGGCCAACGGGTTTCGGATATTGCTCCCCGAACGTCGGGGTCACGGCCATACCGCCGACGTGGAAGGGCCGATCACGGTCGAGGTGATGGCGCAGGACACCATCGCCTTCCTGGACAAGATCGTCGGCGGGCCGGTGCGTCTGGTCGGCTACAGTGCCGGCGCGATGGTGGCGTTGTGGGTCGCGGTGCGCCGCCCTGATCTGGTCGAGAGACTCGTCCTGGTCAGCGGCGCCTTCGACCCCGAGGGCATGATCCTGCGGCCCGCCGGCGACGGCCCGCCGCCTGCGCCTTTGGTCGCGGCCTACGCGGAGGTGTCGCCCGACGGTGCGGACCACCTCCCAGTCGTCATAGCCAAGCTCGCCCAGGCGGCTGAGGAACCCGGGCTGGCGCCGGCCGAGCTGAGCGTCGTCACCTGCCCGACGCTGGTCATGGCCGCCGACGACGACAACGTGACCCTGGAGCACACGCTGGCGCTGTACCGGAGCCTGCCCGATCCCCAGTTGGCCATCATCCCCGGGACATCACACCTCCTTCTCCACGAGAAACCGCAGCTGTGCGCCGGGTTGGTCACCGACTTCCTGACCGCCGAACCCGCGCCCACGTGGATGCCGATCCGCCGCGCCGCCCCACCGGCCACATCCGATTGACCATCGCCATACAGGTGTCGGGAGCGGAGACCGAGCACGCAACAGAAACGCACCGCCCAGATGAATTTCAGACACCCCGACCCACGAGGAAATGCGACCCATGCAGGCCAAGCAACATGACCCCGAGCATCGGAACCTTCCGTCCGGGCTCTCCAAACCGGCACAACGAGCCCTCGCCGCCGCCGGGTACACAAACCTGGAACAACTCACTCAGGTCAGCGAGGCAGACCTCGGCCGACTTCACGGCGTAGGCCCAAAGGCTATCGAACAACTTCGGCAAGCCCTCGCCGCACACGAACTCTCCTTCGCCGCGAAGACTTGAACGACCCGCAGAGATCCCATCCGTGATATCGAACCGTTATCGGCTGGTGTGTTCGAGTTTGCTGTAGGCACGTGACCGGGTGGTGCCCATCTGCATCGGTGTCCGGCGTGGGGGTCAAGGTTTGGGGCATGGAGTTCTTCTGCTACCACCGCGATCGGCACGGCTCTGTGGCACTACGCGACGAGCTGCTGGAAGAGCACTGGTCCTATATGGATCGGTACGCGACGGACATGATCGCCCGCGGCCCGACCCTCGCCTACGACGGCGATACGCCCACCGGCAGCGTGCACATCGTCGACCTGCCAGATTCCGCCGCCGCCCGGGCATTCGCCTTTGACGAGCCCAACTACCAGGCCGGCGTGTACCGGGACGTGCTGCTGCGCCGGTGGCGCAACATGCTGGGGCGCACCATGTGGGACTTCCCTGGAGGCCGGACCGGTGGCAACCGGTACCTGGTGCTCGGCCTCGGCACGGGCCAGGCCGCCGACCTCGCCGTGCCGCCCGACCGGGACGAGCTGATCGCGTACGGGCCGCTGCTGTCCGACGACGGCGTCACCTGGCTGGGTACGGCGGTGCTGGTCCGGGCGTCGGACCCGGACAAGGCGCGCGCCGTCCTGACCTCTGACCGGTACGCCGACATCGAGGTGCACAACTGGGCGTTTGGCGGACGGCCGTCATGACCCGAGGATGGCGTGGACTGACCCCAGTGTGTCGAGAGACGTGGATGCGGCCACCGCCGGATGATCGTCTGTTGTGGACAAGCCGAATAGTCTGGCGATGGGGCGGCGATCGGGGACTGCGTCGGGATCTGCAGGCCCGCGACATGGGCTACGTAGCCGACCTGCGCGGGCACTCGGGGACGACCGTCACGAAGAAGGTTTACCGCCACCAGCTTCGGCCGGTTCTCCTCGCCGGCGCTGTTGCTATGGATCAAATCTTCGGGCGTGAGGTCGACGGTGGGACGGCGTAGTCACCCAGTCACCCACAAACAGCAAGAGGGCACATCCTTCGATGGGATATGCCCTCTGAACTGGTCGGGGTGGCCGGATTTGAACCGACGGCCTCTTCGTCCCGAACGAAGCGCGCTACCAAGCTGCGCCACACCCCGTGGCGTGCCGAGCAATAGTAGCCCACGGGGTGGGGCGGGCAAATTCGGTATCGACGGCGCGCCGCGGCCCGGACAGCCACTCCCATCAGCAAGATCAGCGCGGTATCAGCGTCAGCATTGAGGCCTCCGGTGGGCAGGCGAACCGGACCGGCGCGGTCGGGTGGGTGCCGACGCCCGCCGACACGTGCAGCCACGTGGTGGTCCCGGGCCAGCGGTGCAGACCGCGCGCCATCTCGCGCGGGAGATCGCAGTTGGTCACGAGCGCACCGACGAACGGCACGCGCACCTGGCCGCCGTGCGTGTGGCCGGCAACGAGGAGACCGAACCCGTCCGCCGCCATCGCGTCCAACACCCGCGACTCCGGTGAGTGGGTCAACCCGAGGGCCACGTCGGCCGTCGCCGACACTGGCCCGGCGACGCGGTCGTACGCGTCCCGCTCAATGTGCGGGTCATCGACCCCGACGAGCTCGACCAGGCGCCCTCCCGCCTTGACCGACGTACGCGCGTTGTTCAGGTCGACCCAGCCGCCCCCGGTGAGCGCCGACCGCAGCTCCTCGGTCGGCAGCTCCACTCCCTGCACGTACTCCCGGTCGTGATCGAAGTAGCTGAACGGGTTCTTCCACACCGGCCCGCGGTAATCGTTCGAGCCGAACACGAACGCACCGGGGTAGTCCAGCAGCGGCCCGAGCGCCCGCAGGGTCGCCGGCACGGCGTCGGGGTGCGCGAGGTTGTCGCCGGTCGTCACGACGAGGTCGGGGTCGGTGCCGGCCAGCGCGGCGACCCATTCCTGCTTGCGTCGCTGCCTGGGCGTCATGTGCAGGTCGGAGACGTGCAGCACGCGCAGGGGCTCGGCGTCGGCCGGCAGCGCGGGCACGTCGTACCGGCGCAGCGTGAACAGGTTCCGCTCCACCAAGCAGGCGTACGCGAGGGTGGCCGCCCCGGCCGCCATCACCCCGACGCCGAGACCGAAAACGATGCGTCTACGCATGCCAATCAGGGTAATTTCACGCACCATGGGCACCCTCAAGGACCTCCTGACCACGGATATGCACAACGCCATGAAGGCGCGAGACGAGCTGACGACCTCGACGCTCCGCATGGCGCTGGCCGCCGTCGGCGTTGCCGAGGTCGCCGGTGCGGCCAAGCGCGAGCTCACCGACGACGAGGTGATCGCGGTGTTGACCAAGGAGGCCAAGAAGCGACGGGAAGCGGCTGCGGCGTTCGCCGATGCCGGGCGGGCCGACCAGGCCACTCGGGAGAACGAGGAGGGTGAGCTGCTGGAGCGTTACCTACCCAAGCAGCTCACCGACGAGGAGCTCGGGGACGTGGTCCGGCGGGCTCTCGCCGCCGGCGACTTCGGCGGCAAGGCCCAAATGGGCCCCGCCATGAAGGCGGCCCAGGCAGCGGTGGCCGGCCGGGCCGAGGGGGCCCGGGTGGCAGCGGAGGTACGCCGGCAGCTCGGCCTCTAGGCCAACTTCCGGAGCGGTCAGCCTATGCAGATCGGCGGGCAGAGCCTGCCGTGGCCGGGACCACCGCCGCCCGGCCCCCCTCTGCCCGGTGGCGGCGGCGTCGGTGAAATGCCCTTGCCATCGCTCAGGCGGAGCATGACGACGCCGCCCTTGATGGTTCGGCCGCTCGGCTCGGTCTCGGCGACCGTCCCATCCGGGCAGGTGGAGCCGATCTTGGTGTCGTTGACCTCGACCACGAAGCCGGCCCGTTCCAGGATCGCGCGGGCGTCGCCGACGGACTTGCAGGTCACGTCCGGGATGCTGCGCTGATCCCCGCTGATCAGCTTCGGGTCCTCCGGCGGGGTGAACTGGATGCCCTTCTTCCCCCTCATCGCATCCCGGAGGGTGTACATGACCGCCGGGTTCACCTCGTTGTGTGTGAAGTTGAAACTCGTCTGCGCCCAGTCCGGGTCGGCGATGATGCCGCCGACCGCGATCTGCTTCGTCATGGCGACCAGAGCCGCGGTCTTCGAGCCGTCCGTCGTGCCCGACTTGCCGGCGACCGGCTTGTTGACGATGCCCTTCGTCGCGCCCGCGGTCGCGCCCTCGCACCGGCTGGTTGCCGAGCGGTCGCCGACCGGGCAGCGCGCCGCGTCGATGGCCGCGCGTGCGATCTGGGTCTTCACCGCCTGGTGGCACCTGGGCTTCGCGACGTCGAGCTTCGCCCCGGTGTGGTCCACGATCTCCTGGACCGGGATCGGCTCGCAGTACTTGCCGTCGGCGGCAAGGGTCGCGTACGCGTTGGCGAGGTCCAACGGGATGGTGGAGGAAACGCCCAGGGTGAACGCGCCCCAGCCGTGGGCCAGCCACGAGTCCTGCGAGCGCTCGTAGTCGTTGGGGTTGTCCTTCGTGCCCCTGGCGAGGAACCGGATGCCCAATCTCTTGGCGACGTCGACGGCCTTCTCGGCCCCGACCCGTTCCTCCAGCGGGACGAAGAACGTGTTCACCGAGCGGCCGAACGCGCCCCACATGGTGTGGACGCCGGTCATCGACTTGTTCGCGTTGACCGGGCAGTACTTGTTGGTGCCCGGGCAGGCGGAGTCGCTGTCGTACTCGACGATGTAGTTCGACTTGTAGACGGGTTTCGCGTTGATCGTGTACGCGAGTGGGTAGCCGCTCTCCAGCGCGGCGACCAGCGTGAAGACCTTGAACGTGGAGCCCGCCTGGTACCCGGTGATGTCGCCGCCGCCGGTGATGAGCGGGTTCGTGGTGTTGGGGTACGTGCCCCGGATGCCCGCCTTGCGCTTGGCCGGATTCGTGGCCGGACCGTTGGCCGGGTGCGCCAGGTCGTCGAGCTTGAAGTTCCGGTTCGTGGCGATCGCCCGGACGTAGCCCGAGCCGGGTTCGACCGCGGCCAACATCAACGCGTGGGGTTCCGGCTTCTTGCTTCCCTTCTGGTACGTGGGCAGGTACTTCTCGACGTTCCGCTTCGCGGTGTCCTGGGTCCGGACGTCGAGCGTCGTGATGATGTTGTAGCCACCACTCTTCAGCCGGCGTTCCCGCTCGTAGACGGTGTCGCCGAACGTCTCCTGGCTCAGCCACCAGCGGTAGAAGAAGTCGCAGAAGAAGCCCCACGAGTTCTTGATGGTCGCGACGCAGTCGTTCGGGGCCCGCTTGACCCTAATGTTGAGCTGCGCCGCCTTCGCCGCGTCGGCCTGCTCGCGGGTGAGAGCCCTCGTCGTCACCATCTGGTCGAGCACGTACTTGCCGCGGTCCAGGGCTCGCTTCATGCCCTCCGGGTTGTCCTTGGCGTAGTCGCCGGGGAACTTCACCAGGCCCGCGAGGAATGCGGCCTCCTCAGGCTTGAGATCCTTAGGCTGCTTGCCGAAGTACACCTGGCTCGCGGCGAAGACGCCGAACGCACCGTTGCCGAAGAACGCGATGTTGAGGTAGCGCTCCAGAATCTCGTCCTTGCTCAGCTTCTTTTCCACGGCCATCGCGTACCGGATCTCACGGAGCTTGCGGGCCGGCGTGTCCTCGGTCGCGGCGACGACGTCGCGCGGGTGGGTCGCCGAGTACTCGATGGCGAGCCGGACGTACTGCATGGTCAGCGTGGACGCGCCCTGCTGGGTCTCGCCGGCCTGCTTGTTGGCGACGAACGCGCGGACGACGCCCTTGACGTCCACGCCGTTGTGCTTGTAGAAGTTCTTGTCCTCCGCGGCGATGGTCGCGTTACGCATGACCTGCGGCACGTCGGAGAGCGGGATGTCGCGCCGGTTCTCGTCGTACATCATCGCGAGCAGCGTCTTGCCATCGGACGCGTACAGGTAACTCATCTGGGGTGAGCGGGTAACGGTCAGCTCGCTCGGCAGTTTGTCGAACGTGTCGGCACCCGCCTTCGCGGCGAGGCCCGACATCGCGACGGCAGGAAAGAAGGCCGCGGCCACAACCACGCCGGCGAGCAGTCCGCAAATCGTCAATGAGGCGGCGTTGATCACGACGTTGTGATCGTGCCTGCGCATCCAGCTCACCGCCACAGGGTAGAGGAACCCATCACAACAGCGCGCGCTACGGACTTGCCCCAAGTCCTTTCGGCGCGGCCGTCGTTGTGCTAGACGCACGACACCCGGTGTGCGGTTGCTCGCTGGTCGCTACACCACCTCCCAGGTCGAGTCTGCGTCAACGCGGCGGGCGGCGTGGCGTTTCGTTCGAACCATCCGGACTGGAGGCCGAACAAGCGTCGAGCCGACCGCCGCGGCGTTGCCCTCCGGTCCCCGACGAAGCGTACGAACTATCCGGGTTTGTAGATTTAGCTGACAACGTTGCGTAATCGGTTGACTACGGAGCATGATGGTGCGGCGACTATCGCACGTCACCGCGGAGGCTTGGGGAGGCGCCCGCGGTGGCCGGGGGGAAACGCTAGGGGGGACGCGAACACATGGGCATGATCACGGACTGGCCAAGCATGGCGGCGTGCCGGAGCGGGGACCCGGATGCGTTGTTCGTGCAGGGCGCTGAACAGAACGTGGCCAAGAGGATCTGCCGCAGCTGCCCAGTGCGGTACGAGTGCCTGGCAGACGCGCTCGACAACCGCATCGAGTTCGGGGTGTGGGGTGGCATGACGGAGCGGGAACGCCGGGCGCTACTGCGTCGGCACCCGCACGTTGAGAGCTGGCGGAAGATGTTCGAGGCCGCGATGCGCCAGAAGGAGCTGGTCACGACCGGCTGACCTGCAGGGGCAGCGTCAGCCGGACGACAACGAATCGCCGATCATCCGCAGCCCGTCGACGTCGTGGACGTCGGCGGGCTGTGCCGTGACCACCGCGACCGCCACGGCAGGCAACGCGTCCGTGAAGCGGGCGGCCACCCGCCGCTCGCGTACCGTCTGCTGGATCAACGCGGCGTGCACCCGCAATGCACCCGCGGCGATCTCGTGCCCACCGAGCTGATCGAGGTGTGCGGCCGCCGTCAGACTCCGCTGTGCGGGCAGCCCGGGCAGGGCCGTCCGGTGGACCCGGTTCAAGACGAGGCCGGCCAGCGGCATGTGCTCCGCGCCCAGCCGGCCGGCGAAGAACGTCGCCTCCCGGATCGCGTCGGGCTCCGGCGCCGCGACCACGAGGAACGCCGTCTCCCGGGCCTGCAGGATGCGGTACGTCTGTTCGGCGCGCTGCCGGAAATCCCCGAACATCGAGTCCAGCGCCGCCACGAAGCCGGACAAATCACTCAGCAGTTGGGCGCCGAGGACCTTCTGAACGACCCGAGAGAACATGCCGAATGACGCCGTGACCAGGTTGAACATGCTCCGACCGCCGGCCCGCGCGGGCGCGAGGAGGAGGCGCAGCATCCTGCCGTCGAGGAACCGCGACAGCCGGGCCGGCGCATCCAGGAAGTCCAGGGCCGAGCGCGACGGTGGGGTGTCGACGACGATGAGATCCCAGTCGCCGCGGGCGTGCAGCTGGCCCAGCTTCTCCATCGCCATGTACTCCTGCGTCCCGGAGAACGTCGAGCTCATCGCCTGGTAGAACGGGTTGGCGAAGATCTCGGCTGCGCGGGCGGCATCGGTGTGGGCGAGCACGACCTCGTCAAAGGTCCGCTTCATGTCCAGCATCATGGCGTGCAGTTCGCCACCGTTATCACCGTCGATGCCCTTCACCTGCCGGGGCGAGTTGTCGAGTTCGATCAGCCCGAGCGACTGCGCCAGCCTTCGTGCCGGGTCGATGGTCAACACGACCGTCCGCCGACCGTGCCGCTCCGCCGCGCGTAGCGCCAGCGCGGCCGCTGTCGTGGTCTTCCCGACCCCCCCGGACCCGCAGCAGACGACGATGCGTACGCCGGGGTTGCCGAGGAGGGCGTCGACGTCCAGCCTCAGGGCGTTGGGGGCGGGCGACGTCACGCATTCGAGCGTATCCGTCCGGCCTTGGCCCGAAGGCCGGGTCAACGCGCGGCGCCGAGCGTTTCGGCGAGAGTCTCCAGGCCGGCGCGGGTCACGCCATCCGGCAGGAGCGGCAGCTCGACCATCGGTCGGCCGATCTCGGCGAGCTCGCGCCGCAGCGACTCTTCCAGTGCGTTCCGGGTCAGGTGCGCCCTCGCCTCGACGAGCAGCCCCGCAACGGTGTCACGATCGGCGCTCAGCCCGGCCGCGGTCAGCCCGCGTCGCAGGTCCGCCTGAGTGATCTTGGTCGTGGACAGCAGCCGCGGCTGGGCGGCGTTGATGATTATCCTGCCGACCGGGATGCCGAGCGCCGTGAGATCGCCAATCGCGTCGAGCGTCTCCTGAACCGGCATCTCCTCCAGCAGCGTGACGACGTGCACGGCGGTCATCGGTGAGCGCAGGAGGGCGGCGACCCCCTCGCTCTGGTTTTTGATCGGCCCCATCTTGGCGAGCCGCGCGGTCTCGGCGGTGACGTTGAGAAAGCGGCCGATGCGTCCGGTAGGTGGCGCATCGAGGACCACCGCGTGGTACGCCCGGTGCCCGTCAACGGTCCGAGTGGTGGCCTCCTTGACCTTGCCGGTGACGATGACGTCGCGCATACCGGGAGCGATCGTCGTGGCGAAGTCGATCGCGCCCACCTTGCGAAGGGCCCGCCCCGCAGCGCCCAGCCGGTAGAACATCGCCAGGTACTCGAGCAGGGCCTGCTCGGCGTCGACCGCCAGGGCGTATACCTCGCCCTCGCCCTCCGCAGCCGCGATCGGTCGTTCGGCGTACGGCAGGGGCGGTGTGCCGAACAGCTGGGCGATCCCCTGCCGGCCCTCGACCTCTACCAGCAGGGTGCGCCGACCGCCCGCCGCCATGGCCAGCGCGAGCGCGGCGGCGACGCTGGTCTTGCCGGTTCCGCCCTTGCCGGTGACGACGTGCAGCCGGGACGGCCAGGCGGGGTTCGCCCGCGGCTTGGCAGCGCCCCGCCCGCGCGCAGCGTGGTCGCCCGATCGCACAGACGTGAGCGTATTACGCCTGCCCGCCCACGTCGCACACCCACCAGCCGCTGTCCCGGATGACGGTGAACACCAGGCGCTGCTCGGCCTCCCGTTCGTCGCCTGTGGTCGCGGTGATCTTGACCGAGACGGTCGCCCGCTTGGCGTTCCTGTCGTCGACCTTCGGCTCGTCCCAGTCGAACTGGACGTTGCTGTACTTGGCGGCGTAAGCCTTCACTTCGTCCACCTTCTTGGTGATCTCCGCGTTGTCGCGGGCGTCCCGGCAGACGAGCTTGGTGGCCTTGTCGGCGTCCCGATCGGTGTAGACGGCCTTCAGGAAGTCGTCGACCGCCTCCTCCGGAGCCGTGGCACCGCGACCGCGCTCCACGTTGTTCAGGTACAGCCAGGCGCCCAGGCCGCCGCCGCCGCACAACAGCACCGCGAGGCCGAGCACGATCGACGCGATCAGCAGGCCGCGCCGCTTCCTCGGCGGGTGCGGTGGGTATGCGGCGCCGGGCGGGATCGGCTGGGGGACCGTCGGCTGCTCGGCGGCGTCGCCGTTGGACGGTTGGGTCATCGCGTCTCCCCGTGTGCCGGTGTCCCTGCCGGAGCCGTCGCCCAGCCGAGTGGGCTCGTCGCGGGTCAGGGTAGCGAACGGCTGCTGGGGCGCGGGCCCGCCAGGCGCTAGGTGCCGGCATGCCGTCGTGATGCCCTTGAGGCTTGGACAGTTACGGCCCGGAGTTGTACCTCTGCGGGCTCCCTGCGATTGTGTCCTCGCCCGCTCCCGTCCCGTAGGCTGTCGGCCGATGGACGACCCGAGTTAGGGAGTCATCTAGCGATGCAGAAGTGGGAGTACGCCACGGTGCCGCTGCTGGTCCACGCGACCAAGCAGATCCTCGATAACTGGGGCGACGACGGCTGGGAGCTGGTGGCCGTCATTCCCGGGCCGAACCCGGAGCAACTGGTTGCGTACCTCAAGCGTCCGAAGGGTGGCAGCGGTGTCTGACCCGTTCGCGAAGCTGGCCGAGCTGGGCCTGAGCCTGCCCGAGGTGGTTCCGCCGGTCGCGGCGTACGTGCCGGCTGTGCAGTCGGGCAGCCACGTGTACGTTTCCGGCCAGCTGCCCGTGGCCGACGGCAAGCTGCTGGCGACCGGGAAGGTCGGCGCGGGCGTCTCCCCGGAGCAGGCGAAACAGCTCGCCGGCACGTGCGCCCTCAACGCGCTGGCCGCGATCGACGCCCTGATCGGCCTGAAGAGCGTGATCAAGGTCGTCAAGGTGACCGGATTCGTGGCCTCCGCGGAGGGGTTCACCGGGCAGCCGGATGTGATCAACGGTGCGTCCGAGCTGCTCGGCGCCGTGTTTGGGGAGGCCGGCCGGCACGCCCGCAGCGCTATCGGCGTCGCCGAGCTGCCCCTCGACGCCCCGGTCGAGGTGGAGGTCATCGTCGAGGTCGGGTGATCGGCCCCGTTCGTTCAGATGGCTGTCGGCCGGCCGCCGTACCATCCAGCCATGACGGGCACAGGGGGGCCGGCGCACGTCACCGCGCCAGCGGCGGCTCTGGCCGACCAGCTGCCGAGCTGGATGACGTTGGTTCGCGCCCACAACCCGGGCCCGATGACGCTCGATGGCACCAACACCTGGGTGCTGACCACGCCGGAGGGCGCCTCGGCGGTGGTCGACCCGGGCCCGGACGACCCCGCTCACCTCGCCGCCGTGGCCGCGGCCGGCACGGTCAACATAATCTTGTTGACGCATGGCCATTCGGATCACCGGGGCGGCGCCGCCCGGTTGAGCGACTCGACCGG
This sequence comes from Micromonosporaceae bacterium, assembly GCA_036506795.1. Lineage (GTDB taxonomy): Bacteria > Actinomycetota > Actinomycetes > Mycobacteriales > Micromonosporaceae > DASXRC01. The sequence continues at coordinate 17,173 of DASXRC010000165.1, read as the reverse complement.
TGCCGACGTCCACTCGATCGACCCCGCTAAGTGCTACGGACCCGATCCCTGGCCGCTCGAGCCCGGCCTCGTGCTGGACTGGGGCGGATTCGACATCACCGTCCTGGCGACCCCCGGGCACACCGCCGACTCGGTGTGCTTCGTGGCGGAGCGGGACGGCGAAAGCGTGATCCTGACCGGGGACACGATTCTCGGCCGCGGCACGACCGTGGTGGCGTGGCCGGACGGCGATCTCGGGGAGTACCTGGCCAGTCTCGAGTTGCTCACCGCGTACGACACCGTTCCGGTGCTGCCTGGCCACGGTCCGGCGCTGGCCGACTGCGCCGCGGCCGCGCGCTTCTACCTCGCCCATCGACGCGCGCGCCTGGAGCAGGTCCGCGCGGCCGTGGCGGCGGGCGCCGTCACGCCGGCCGCGGTGGTGGAGCGGGTATACGCCGACGTCGACCGGTCGCTGTGGCCCGCCGCCGAGTGGTCGGTGCGCGCCCAGCTTGCATACCTGGAACGGGAATCCGGGCCCGGGCCCCGAGGGTTGGACTCACCGTGACCTGCCCGGTGTGCGGAACCGTCGCCGTCCCCGGCGCCCGGTTCTGCCACAACTGCGGTGCCGCGTTGCCAGCTGCGGCCATGCTGCCCACGACCGAGCGTCGCGTGGTGACTGTCCTCTTCGGGGATCTGTCCGACTTCACGTCATGGTCGGAGGACCTGGATCCCGAGCGTGTCGGTGCGGTGACGGATCGTGTGCTGGCCGCGCTGGCCGGCGCCGTGAAGACCTTCGGCGGGCACGTCGACAAGCTCACCGGCGACGGGATCATGGCGGTGTTCGGCGCACCCGTCGCGCACGAGGACGACGCCGAGCGGGCCGTCCGGGCCGCCCTGTCCATGCAGCGTGCGGTGAGGCGGGTGCTCGACGACGAGCGCGGCGGCGGGGCGCCCCTCGGGCTGCGCGTCGGGCTCAACACCGGGGACGTGGTCGCCGGGATCCAGGCCGCGATCGAGTACACGGTCATCGGCGATACGGTGAACACCGCCGCCCGGCTCGCCGATGTGGCGGCCATCGGCGCGGTATACGCGGGGGCGACCACGTCGGCCGCGACGCGCCACGTGGCGTCCTGGCGACAGCTTCGGCCGCTGCGGCTGAAGGGCAAGCGCGAGGCGGTCGAGGCGTACGAGCTGCTCGGTCTCCACGATGCGCCGGGCACGCGGTCGGGGTTGGGCGACGAGGCGCCGTTCGTCGGTCGCGAAGCCGAGATCGGCCAGATGGCTGGCCGGCTCGCGGAGGTCGTCGACCGATCCGAGCCACGCGTGCTCCTGTTCACCGCGGAGGCAGGCATCGGCAAGACACGGTTTGCCGCCGAGGTCGAGAGGTTTGCCGCTGGCTACGACACCGGCCCCGGCCGGTACGCGGCCCATACCGGCGCCCGGGTGCTGTCGGTGCGCTGCGCCGCCTACGGCGAGAAGCGGCGCCTGGCGCCGCTGGCCGATCTTGTCCGCACCGCGATCGGCATGCCGTTGGATGCGGCGACCGGGGTGGTACGCCCGGTGGTCGAGGAGCGGCTGCGTCGGCTCGGGCAGCGGTTGGCCCGCTCCGCCGGCTCTCCGCCTGTCGCCACCGATCTACTCGCGGCCCTGCTGGGGCACGGCGAGCTGCCCGGTGCGCATCCGGTGCCGGCCGGCGCGGGTGACTGGGCGGCGAACGGAACGGCCGGGCCGGCCGAGGCGGAGGCCGTGCCGGCCGCGGTCGCGAACCTGCTCAACGGCCTGGCCGTCGAGGCACCGTTGCTCGTGGTCGTCGACGACCTGCATGACGCGACCGCCGACACAATAGACGCGCTCGGCGTCATGCTGTCGCGGCTGACCGGCCCGATTCTCGTGCTGCTGCTGGGCCGGCCCGAGCTGGTGCGCAAGGCCGGCGCGATGACGAGGGTCGCCGACGCCGAGGTGCACACGCTGCCGCCGCTGCGGGGTGCCGACGCGGCGCGGCTACTCACGTCCTATCTCAACGGTGGGCGGCTGAGTGCGGCCGACTCGGATAGGTTGCTCGCGACTGCGCAGGGCAACCCCTACTACCTGGCCGAGCTCGTCACACTGCTGCTAGAGCGCGGCACGCTGACCCCGGCGGTGGGAGCGAACGCCGCCCGGATGTGGCGGCTGGCGCCCGGCTCGCTGAACAGCCGGCTGCTCTCCCGCGACCTCGCCGCCGTGCTGGCCGCGCGCATCGACGCGCTGCCGGCGGACGCCCGGTCCGTCCTGCGTGACGCCGCGGTCATCGGCGACACCGTCCCGGCCGGCGCGCTCGAGGGGCTACGCGAGCGGCGGGCCGGACGCGACGGCCGGCCCGCCGCGGTCGCCGCGGTCGAGCTCGAGCGGGCCATCGACGAGCTCCTCCAGCGCCGGATGCTGCACCGGGTCCGCGGCGGGTACGCGTTCACGACCCCGCTCATGCGGGAGGCCGCGTACGCGGGGATCGGCAAGGCGGATCTGGCCGAGCGGCACGCGTACCTGGCCCGGTGGGCCGCGCCCGCGAGCGGGCTGACGACGACGGGCGGCGGCCCGGCGGCGGGCGGGCCTGCCGTCGCCATGCCACCAGAGGTACGGGACGCGTTCGTCGCCGAACACGCCGAGCGCGCCGCCGCGCTCGCCGACACCGTGGGGCTGCGCAGCGACGCGGCCGCACGGGACGTGGCCCCGCTGGGCGTCGCCGCGCTAAGCCGAGCCGCCCGCCGCGCCACCGCCTCCGGTGAGCCTGCGGCGGCAGTCGAGTACGCCGAACGCGCCGCCCGACTTGCCGGCGACGCGCTGCCAATCGCCGATCGGCTGGTGCACGCGCGGGCCCTTCTGCAGCATGGCCGCCCGCAGGAGGCGCTCGCCTACGCCGAGAAGATCAGCGCGAGCGCGGCCGACGACGCGGCCAGCCGGACGGGCGCGCTGCTCATCATCGGCCGGGCGCACCGGATCCTCGGCGAGTCCGGCCGGGCCATCGCCGCCTGGCAGGAGGCGCTGCAGCTGGCGACCGAGGCGGACCTGCCGGCGGACCGGGCGGAGGCCATGCGTCGCCTCGGCATGGCCGACTACCTGGCCGGCCGGCTGGCGGAGGCGAGCAGCCGCTTCGCCGGCGCCTACCAGGTCGCGGTCGGTGCCGGCGACCGGCACGGGCAGGCGTGGTCGCTGCAGAACCTCGCCTGGGTGACGACCGCGCGTGGGGACTTCGCCGGCACCGACGCGGTGCTCGGCCGCGCGGCGCGGCTCTTCGCCGAGCTGCACGACCCGGTCGGACGGGCCTGGCTGCGTGGCACGACGGCGTTCGCGCGCCTGATGGCCGGCCGGCTGGCGGAGGCGCGCCGACTCGCCCGCGCGTTCCTACCGTTCGGGGAGCAGGTCGGCGAGGCGTGGGCCGTCGGGACGCTCCGCGCGGTCGAGGCGTTCGCCGCGGCGGAGCTCGGCGACCTGGCCGAGGCCGATCGGGACGCGCGCCGGGCGTACCGGGACTTCGCGGCGGCGTCCGACGACTGGGGTCGAGGATTCGCGCTGGTAGTCCGCGGCGTCATCGCGCGCGGTCTCGGCGAACCGGACCACGCAGCGGACCTCCTCAGCGAGGGCCTCGAGTACGGCGACCGGACCGGCCATCCGCTGCTGATCGGGTTGGCCGGCACCGTGCGCGGGTTCGTCTCGCTCGACCGTGGCGACGTGGCCGCCGCGGAGACGGACGCGCGAGCCGTGCTGGCCGTCGTCGCACCGCATAACGTGCTCGCGCCGGCCCAGGTCGGACCGGTCGTGTTGCTCGCGTCCGCTCGGCTGGCCGCCGGCGACCCGGCGGTCGCGGCTCGCCTCCTCGTGCCGCTCGCCGAGGCCGCCGCCGAACCGGCGATGCTGCTGACCCGCCGGCAGGCGGTCGCGACGTACGCCTCGGCGCTCCTCGCCGACGGCCGCGCGGACGAGGCGGTGTGCTGGGCGCGCCGGGCGGTGGAGTTGCCCGCCGAGGACGTCCGCAGCCGGGTCGTGTCGGCCCGGGTGCTCGCGGACAGCCTGGTCGCGACCGGCAACGAGGCCGAGGCGCGCGCCGTGGCCGAGGAGGCGGTACGCCTCGCGTACGCCACGCAGCAGTCGAGCGAGCGCGCCGCCGCCGACGCGATGCGCTCTCGCCTCCTGGCCGGTGCGGCGCGAGCCTCGTAGACCGGCGCGCCACTCCGTCCGTGCGGCCGCCGCGGCAACGCCATTCGTCGGAGTGCACACCTGCGCAGGCGTGAGAGATGTCCCGCCAGATGTGGACTTTGCGATGGTCACCGAGGTCGGGTGAGGGCGACGCCCGCGGACGCCGGGGCAGAGGCCCGCCGAGCCGCTGGCGTACCTTCGTAGCCGTGGCCGAGAGCCCCACGCCGCCCCCGCTGCCGGTCATCCCGGGCCTGTCGCGGCTGTCCGTCCTGGCCCGTGGCGGCTACGCCACGGTGTACCGGGCGACCCAGGACTCGATCGGTCGCGAGGTCGCCGTCAAGGTCGAGAACCGCACCCTGGACACGGAGCGGGACCAGCGGCGCTTCCTCCGCGAGGCGCGAGCAGCCGGCCAGATGTCGTCGCACCCGCACGTCGTCGACCTGTTCGACGTGGGCGTGACCGCCGACCAGCACCCATATCTGATCATGGAACTCTGCGACGGCTCGTACGCGGATCGGATGAAGACCTCACCGCTGGGTGCGGAGGAGGCGCGCGACGTCGGCATGAAGATCGCCGACGCGCTCGCCGACGCACACCAGCTCGGGGTGCTGCATCGCGATGTCAAGCCGGCCAACATCCTCTACAGCCGGTTCGCGGAGCCCACGCTCGCCGACTTCGGCCTGGCGATTCTCGCCGAGATGCGCGATTCGTCGATCACGGTAGAGGTGCTGACCCCGGCGTACGCGCCGCCGGAGATGTTCCGGCACGGGGCGCCGTCGTCCGCCGTCGACGTCTACGCTCTCTGCGCGACGCTCTATGCGATCATGTGTGGCCGGCCGCCTCGTTGGCAGGCCGACCATGCTCCGAGCCTGGTCACGCTGGTGGAGATGTTCAGGCACCCAGTACCCGACCTGGCCGGTGTACCGCGTCCGTTGCTCGATGTGCTGCGCGCCGGAATGGCCAACGACCCGGCCGCACGTCCGACCGCGGCCGAGCTGCGTGACCTGCTCACCGGACTTTCGCTCGCGCCGGTTGGCCCGGTCGGCCCGGCCCGCAGCTACCCCGGGGCGCCCCTGCGTCCGCCGGCCGTGACCGCGGCGCCGGCGTGGGGACCGGCGGCCGCGGTGCCGCTGCCGCGATCCGACGAGGCGCCCACCGTCCCGCAGCGGCGCGGGCTCTGGCGCCGGCTGACCGGCCGCTAGGGCCAGCCGCTAGGGGCCGGCCGCCAGCTAGGGCTACAGCTCAATACGACCTGTCCTGACCCAGCACGTGCTGCGCGACGAAGTTCAGGATCATCTCCCGACTGACCGGTGCGATACGACCGGCCCGGACGCCACCGAGCAGAGTGGCGACGCCGTACTCCGTGGTCATGCCGTTGCCGCCGTGCGCCTGGATGGCGCTGTCCACGGCGAGCGTGGCCGCCTCGGACGAGGCGTACTTGGCCATGTTCGCGGCGACGCCCGCCTCGACGTCCCGGCCCGCGTCATAGAGGGCGGCCGCCTTCGCGATCATCAGACGAGCCAGCTCGACCTGTATGGCGGCGTGCGCGAGCGGGTGGGCGACGCCCTGGTGCGTGCCGATCGGCCGGCCCCACACCGAACGCGTCGCCGCGTACGTGCTGGCCCGCTCGAGCGCGTACCGTGCGGTGCCGATGCCCATCGCGGCCACCGTGATGCGTTCCGGGTTCAGCCCGGCGAAGAGCGCCGGCAGCGCCGCGTCCGGATCCTCCCCGACGAGCGCGTCCGCCGGCACCCGCACGTCGTCGAGGTAGAGCATCCACTGGTTCTCCGGCGAGACGATCTCCATCTCGAGCTGGGACTTCGTCAGGCCGGGCGCATCCGTGGACACGATGAACAGCGCCGGCTTCAGGGGACCGGTGGCCGCCCCGCCTCCAGACGCCGTACGCGCGACCACGAGCACGTACCCCGCCTCGTCGACGCCCGAGATGAAGGACTTTCGACCGGTGATGACCCAGTCGTCGCCGTCACGGTGAGCGCGGGTGCCGAGGCGGTGGAGGTTGGAGCCAGCCTCCGGTTCGGTGATCGCGAAGGCGATCTTCGTCTCCCCCGTGGCGAGCCCGGTCAGGAACCGGGTGCGCTGGTCGTCGGTCCCGTACCGGGCGATGATCGTGCCGGCGATGGCCGGTGACACGACGAGCAGCAGCAACGGGCAGCCGGCGGCGGCGAGTTCCTCGCAGACGATGGCCAGCTCGCTGATGCCGCCGCCGCCACCGCCGTACTCGGTCGGCACGCTCACGCCGAGGTAGCCGAGCTTGCCGGCCTCGGCCCACAGCTCGGTGGTGTGTTCACCCGACTTTGCCTTGCGTACGTAGTAGTCGTGGCCGTACCGGCGGCCCAGGGCGCGTACGGCGTCGCGTAACGCCTCTTGCTCGGGGGTTGGATCGAAGTTCATATGGATCCTCCGACGGCGCGGACTACTCCGGGGTGAGCACGGCAAGGACGGTGCCGGTGTCGACCTGCGCACCGGCGCTGACCGGCAGGGATGCGACGACGCCGGCGGCCGGCGCGTGGACCGGGTGCTCCAGCTTCATCGCCTCGAGGGTCATCAGCAGCTCGCCGGCCTGGACGCGTTGACCGGGCGTGACGAGCACACGGCTGACGGCGCCGGGCAGCGGGGCGACCAATGAACCCTCGGCGAGGTCGGCGGTCGGCTCGGGGAACCGCGGCAGCTCGGTCAGGGTGATTGAGCCCTCGGCACTGTCCACAAAGGAGACGTCGGCCACGCGGTGCACGGCGAACGCTCGTCGGACCCCCTCGACGTCGAGCACGACACGGGACGGATCGCTAGTCACGAGGGTCACCTGCGGATTGGGCTGGTCGGGCTCGACCGGGCGAACCCACCAGCTCGCCAGCGCACCGGCCCGATCGAAACGGTAGCCGACCTCGACCGGGCCGGCCGGGCCGTCGTAGGCCGTGGTCTGCCACCCGGACGGCACGTTGCGCCAGCCTGACGGCGCCGCCGGCAGCACCGACGTCGTTGACCGCCGCCCGGCCGCGTCGGCCAGCGCGGCGGCGAGACCGGACAGCCGTACGCCGTGGGACGACGAGAGCAGAGGCGTGAACACCTCAGGGGCGCGGTCGAGGAAGCCGGTGTCGACGGCGCCGGCGAGGAACGCCTCGTGCCGCAGAACGCGTACCAACAGATCCCGGTTCGTCGCCAGGCCGTGGATATCCGAACGCGCCAGTGCCGACGCGAGCAGCCGGGCCGCGCCGTCCCGAGTGGACGCCCACGCGATGAGCTTGGCGAGCAGGGAATCGTAGTGGACTCCGACCAACGAGCCGTCCGCGACGCCGGAGTCGAGCCGCAGGCCCGGCTGCGCCGGCGGCCGGAACTCGGCCGCGACGTCGGGTACCCGGATGCGATGGAGCGTGCCGGTGGACGGCCGCCAGCCGTTCGCGGGGTCCTCCGCGCACAGGCGTACCTCGATAGCGTGGCCGCGGATTGGCGGCTCGGCGCCCGGCGACAGCGTGCCACCCTCGGCTACCTCCAGCTGCAGCTGGACGAGGTCCACCCCCGTGACGCACTCGGTGACCGGGTGCTCCACCTGCAGCCGGGTGTTCATCTCCAGGAAGTAGAACCGGCCAGACGGCGCAAGCAGGAACTCCACGGTCCCGGCCCCGACGTAGCCGACGGCCCGGGCGGCGTTCACGGCCGCGGCGCACAGCTCCTCGCGCAGCGCCGGTGTCACGCCCGGCGACGGTGTCTCCTCGATGATCTTCTGATGCCGGCGCTGGATGGAACATTCCCGCTCGCCCAGCGTCATGACGGTTCCGTGCGCGTCGGCCAGGACCTGTACCTCGATGTGCCGGGCGCCCTCGATGTACCGCTCGCAGAAGACCGTCGCGTCCCCGAACGCCGACGCCGCTTCGCGGCTGGCTGAGGTGATCGCCTCGGCCAGCGAGTCCCGGTCGCGCGCCACGCGCATGCCCCGGCCACCGCCGCCGGCGGACGCCTTGACCAGCACCGGAAACTCGTCGACGAGGTCCTGCTCGGTGAACGTGGGCAGCATGGGCACGCCCGCCTCGGCCAGCAGCGCCTTCGCTTCGATCTTCGAACCCATCAGCGCGATCGCCTTCGCGGGTGGGCCGACCCAGACCAGGCCGGCGTCGGCGACCGCGTTCGCGAAGTCCGCGTTCTCGGCGAGGAAGCCGTAGCCCGGGTGGATGGCGTCGGCGCCGGTGCGTCGGGCCGCCGCGATGAGGAGGTCACCGCGCAGGTAGGTCGCGGTCGGCGCGTCGCCCGGCAGGCGAACGGCGTGGTCCGCCTCGGCCACGTGGGGGAACTCGGCGTCGGCGTCGGAGAAGACCGCAACCGTCTCGATGCCGATCAGCCGGCAGGTGGCGAACACCCGGCGAGCGATCTCGCCGCGGTTGGCCACGAGCAGTCTGCGGATCATCGCAACGCACTCACATCCGGAAGACGCCGAAGCCGTTGGCGCCCTTGACTGGTCCACTATGGATCGCGGACAGGCAGATGCCGAGGACGGTCCGGGTGTCGCGTGGGTCGATCACACCGTCGTCGTAGAGGCGGCCGGACAGGTACAGCGCCGCGGACTCGGACTCGATCTGATGCTCGACCATCGCGCGCATGGCCCGGTCGGAGTCCTCGTCGTACGCCTGGCCCTTGGCCTCGGCAGCCTGCCGGGCCACGATCGACAGCACGCCCGCGAGCTGGGCCGCACCCATCACCGCCGACTTCGCGTTGGGCCAGGTGAATAGGAATCGCGGCTCGTACGCCCGGCCACACATGCCGTAGTTCCCCGCGCCGTACGACGCTCCGATGGTCACGGTCAGATGCGGCACGGCGGAGTTCGCGACCGCGTTGATCATCAAGGCCCCGTGCTTGATGATGCCGCGCTGCTCGTAGTCGGTGCCCACCATGTAGCCGGTCGTGTTCTGCAGGAACAGCAGCGGCGTGTCCACGGCGTTGGCCAGCTGGATGAACTGCGCGGCCTTCTGCGCCTCCTCGGAGAACAGCACCCCGCGCACGTTGGCGAGCACGCCGATCGGGTAGCCGTGCAGTTCGCCCCAGCCGGTGCACAACGCCGTGCCGTACGCGGGCTTGAACTCGTCGAACTCCGAGCCGTCCAGAACGCGGCCGAGCACCTCCCGAGGGTCGTACGGCACCCGCAGGTCGGCGCTGGGCAGCCCGAGCAGATCGTCGACGTCGTGCACGGGCGCCGCCGGCAGCCCACCACGCGGAGGCGACCCGAGCTTGCGCCAATTGAGCCGCCGGACGACCTGCCGAACGAGGCGTAGGCCGTCGCGCTCGTCCTCGGCGAGGTAGTCGGCGAGTCCGCTCCGTGACGCATGCATCGCGGCCCCGCCGAGCGACTCGTCGTCGGTGACCTCGCCGGTCGCCATCTTCACCAGCGGCGGACCGGCGAGAAACACCTTCGCGCGGTTACGCACCATGATCGTGTAGTCCGACGTGCCGGGGACGTACGCGCCGCCCGCCGTGGCGTTGCCGAACACGACCGTCACCGTGGGGATGCGCGCGGCCGAGAGCCGGGTCAGATCGCGGAACACGCGGCCGCCGGGGATGAAGATGTCCGCCTGGCTCGGCAGATCGGCGCCGCCGGACTCGACCAGGTTGATCATCGGTAGCCGGTTGGCCAGCGAGATCTCGCCTGCGCGCCGGGTCTTGGCCAGCGTGTACGGGTTGACCGCGCCGCCGCGTACCGTTGGGTCGTTTGCGATGATCACGCACTCGACACCCTCCACGACACCGATCCCCGTGACCACGCTCGCGCCGACGGGGAAGTCGGTGCCCCACGCGGCGACCGGCGACAGTTCGAGGAACGGCGCATCCCGATCGACCAGCAGCTCGATGCGCTCGCGGGGAAGCAGCTTGCCCCGGGAGTGGTGCCGGGTGACGTACTTCTCGCCGCCGCCGGCGCGCGCGTCGTCCAGGGCCGCGTCGAGCTCCGCGAGCCGCTCCTCCATCGCGCTCCGGTTCTCCAGGTACGCCTCGCTGCGCGGGTCGATGGTGGTCTCGAGGATGGCCATCTACAGCCCCATGTCCTTCGCGATGATCTCGTTCATGATCTCCGTCGGGCCGCCCCCGATGCCGAGGATCCGCGCGTCCCGGTAGTGCCGTTCGACCTCGGCGTCGCGGAGGTAGCCGAAGCCACCGTGGAGTTGCACGGCCTGGTCGACGACCCAGTCGCACGCCGCGACGGCGGTGTTCTTCGCCATCGCGACCTCCGCGACGACCGGTTCGCCGGCTCCGGCACGTTCGGCGACGCCGCGCACGTACGCGCGGGCGGCGTCGACGCGAGTGTTCATCGCGGCGAGCCGGTGCCTCACCAGCTGTCGGGAGGAGAGCGGTTGGCCGAACGTGTGGCGGGTCCGGCACCAGGCGACCGTGAGGTCCAGGCAGCGCTGGGCCGTCGCATACGCCTGGATTGCGAGCGAGATCCGCTCGTGCGCGAAGTGCCGCATGATCTGGGCGAACCCGGTGTTCTCCGCACCGACCAGGCGGTCGGCCGGCACCCGCACGTCGACAAACGACAGCTCCGCGGTGTCCGAGCAGTGCCAGCCCATCTTGTCCAGCCGGCGGGTGACCGTGAATCCCGGCGTACCGGCGTCGACGACGAGCAGCGAGATGCCGGCGTGGCCGGTGCCGCCGGTGCGTACCGCGGTGGTGACGAAGTCGGCGCGGGCTCCGCTGGTGATGAACGTCTTGGCACCGTTGACCACGAAGGCGTCACCGTCCCGACGGGCGGTCGTGCGCAGGGCGGCGACGTCCGAGCCGCCGTCCGGCTCGGTGACCGCCAGCGCTCCGATCGTCGCGCCGGCGAGCGTAGGCCGCACGTATCGCTCGATCAACGTGGGATCGCCGGCAGCCACGATGTGTGGCACCGCGATCCCGTGCGTGAACAGGGCGGCGACCAACCCGGAAGAGCCGCCGGCGAGGATGAGTTCCTCGGTCACGATCGCGCTGTCGAGCAGGCCGCCGCCGGAGCCGCCGACCGCCTCCGAGTAGCCGGCGCCGAGCAGGCCGAGGTCGCCCGCGGCGCGGTGCAGCGACCGCGGCACCTCGCCGGCCCGTTCCCAATCGGCCAGGTTCGGGCGTACCTCCTTCTCCACGAACCGACGGGTCAGCTGACGCAACTGCCGCCGCTCCGGCGTCTCCCATGCGGTCATGGCAACAACTCCGCCGGGATGTCGACCACCCGGGAGCGCAGCAGCTCGCCCAGCGCTTTGGCCTGTGGGTCGAACCGCGTGGACGCGGCGACTCCCTCGCCGAGCAGCCCGGGCAGCACGAAGTTGAGCGCGCGCAGGTTCGGCAGCGCGTACCGCTCGATCTTCAGGGAGGCCGTCTCGGGCAGGAGGTCGCGCAGCCGCGCGATGCTCAGCCAGCCGCGCAGCCACGCGTACGCGCGGTCGGTGCGCGCCCAGACGCCGAGGTTCGCGTCGCCGCCCTTGTCCCCGGACCGCGCTCCGACGACGGCGCCCAGCGGCGCCGGCCGCGTGGCACCGAACGACGACGCCGGCTCGTCCTCCGGGCCGCGGTAGGCCTCGACGACCTCGGTCTTCACGGGGGGCGGGACGACCGTTCGCGCGCCCTCGAGCAGGACCGCGACATGCTCCACGTCGGACTGTGGGACCTGCTCGGCCGTGAACACGCCGTACGGCGTCGCGTCGCCGGGCGGCGTCGTCAGCGTGCAGCCGGGGTACGAGGCCAGCGCCAGCTCCACCGCGGCCGCCGAGAACGCCCGCCCGGCCCGCTTCGGATCGGCGTCCCGCAGGTATACGCGCAGAAGCGCGCTCGCGGCCTCCGTGTCGGCCGCGTCCGGATGGTCCGTGCGGGCCAGCACGAACTCCAGACCGTCGGCGCCGACGGAGTCGGTCAGCTGCGTGCGCACGAGAGCCGCCTTGGCCTCGATGTCCAACCCGCACAGCACGAACGTCATCGAGTTGCGGAACCCGCCGAGGTTGTTCACGCCCACCTTGAGTGTGGGCGGCGGCGGCGTCCCCCGCGCCCCGGTCACCCGCACCCGGTCGTGGCCGTCCGCGGAAAGCCGTACGCGGTCGAACCAGGTCGCCACGTCGGGACCGAGGTACGCCGGCGCCCCGATTTCGTACAGCAGTTGAGCGGTGACTGTTTCGACCGTGACTGCGCCGCCCGTGCCCTGGTGTTTAGTGATCACGGACGATCCGTCCGAGTCGATTTCGGCGATGGGGAAGCCCGGCCGGCGGCCGCCGTCGGGAAGTTCTGTGAAGAACGAGAAGTTGCCGCCGGTCGCCTGGGCGCCGCACTCGAGGATGTGCCCGGCGACGGTCGCGCCGGCCAGCGCGTCGAGGTCGTCCCGATTCCAGCCGAAGTGCGCGATGGCCGGCCCGACCACGAGCGAGGCGTCGGAGACGCGGCCCGTAACCACGACGTCCGCCCCGCCACCGAGTGCCGCGGCGATGCCGAAGCCGCCGAGGTACGCGTTGGCAGTCAGCGCGTCCGACCGGTCGAGCGCGTCCCCCTCGACGTACCCGATGCGCATCGAGAGGCCGAGCCGGGCGGCGAGCGACTGGAGCGCGCCGGCCAGCCCCAGCGGGTTGAGCCCACCCGCGTTCGTCACGATGCGCACCCCGCGCTCGGCGGCGAGCCCGAGGCAGCCCTCCATCTGACGCAGGAACGTCTTGGCGTAACCCATGGACGGGTCCTTCGCCCGGTCCTTGCCGAGGATGAGCATCGTCAGTTCGGCGAGGTAGTCGCCCGTGAGCACGTCGAGCTCGCCGCCGGTGAGCATCTCCCGCCAGGCGTCGAACCGATCGCCGTAGAAGCCGGACGCGTTGCCGATGCGGATCACCGCACCGCTCCGGCGGGTTCGCGGCCGGCTCCGGGCGGCCCGGCGAACGCCTGCGCGACGTCCAACCATTCGTCGGCGACCCGCCCGATGGCGACGAGCGCCAGGTCCGCCCGGTGCCGCCGCTGCGTGACCAGCAGGCAGAAGTCCAGGGCTGGGCCGAGGACGCGGTCGGGGGCCTCGTCCGGGCCGTACGCCCACAGCTCTCCGGCCGGCCCGGTCAGCTCGACGCGGACGGGTGTCGCCGGCGGCTGCTTGCCGTGGACGAGGAAGCCGTGGCCGAGGGTTCGCACGCCGAGGTGTGCGACGTGCCGCAGCCGTGCGGTCGGGACCCGGGTGACGTCGAGCGCGTCGGCGACGTCCTGACCGTGGGCCCACGTCTCCATGATCCGAGCGGTCGTCATCGACGCTGCCGACATCGTGGTGCCGAACCATGGCAGCCGTACGCTGGGCGGCGCGGCGGCGAGCGCGTCGACCAGCCGCGCTCGCCCCGTCCGCCAGCGGGCGAGCAGCGTCGCGGGCAGCGCCAGGAACCGTGTGGCGCCGCGGTCGACGTAGCCGGTCGGGTCCGCGGCCGCCTCGGCGAGCCGGACCTTGAACGCGTCATGGTCGTTCGTCGCCTGCCGTGAGACCTCGTCGGTCCAGGCGAGGTGGGCGATCTGGTGACCGATCGTCCAGCCCGGCGACGGGGTCGGCCGCGCCCAGTCGTCCTCCCGCAACGGCGCGACGAGACCGTCCAGGTCGGACGACTCCGCCTCCAGATCGGCGAGGAGCTCGGCGAGATTGACCATCTGCGCCTCCCGGGCTACAGGAGCGTGGACAACTGGTGCTTCCAGGCCGCCAGCAGGGCACGCCGACGGGCCGAGTCGTCGGAGAGCAGGTTCGCGACGCCGAGGCCGCGCAGGAGGTCGAGGGTGGCCTGCACGGCCTCCCGCACGCCCTGCTTTCGCTCGTCGACGTCGAGCAGCTCGACGGTGAGCCGGTGCATCTCCCGGCCCACCCGGGCCTCGAGCGGAACGAGCGCCCGACGCAGCTCCGGGTCTGTGCGTGCCGCCACCCAGACCTCGAGCGCCGCGACGAACAGCGGACCCGTGAACGCCGAGGCGAGCAGGTCGATGACCCGGTCGAGCCGCCGCTGACCCGCCGGCAGGGTGGCCGCCTCGGACCGCAGCTCGGTCGCGCGCAGCTCGGCCAGGTGCTCGACGGCGGCCATGACCAGCGCGGCCTTGGTTGGGTAGTGGTGGAGCTGGGCACCGCGGGAGACGCCGGCCCGCGCGGCGACGACCGTCGTGGTCGTTCCCGACCAGCCGTAGTCGACCAGGCAGTCGACGGTCGCCTCGAGCAGGCGTGCCTGGGTGGCGCGGCTGCGCTCCTGCTGGGGCGTCCTGGTCGGCGCAGTGACCCGTACCGCGGCCCGGGCTTCCGTCGGTGCGGTGCTCACGCCTCTAGCGTGCCCACGTCAAAACAAACAGTCAAGACTGCTTGTTTCTCAGCGATCAAATGAGGAGATATCAACGGCCGTGAAGCGGCTGCTCGCGATCACCTTGGGGATCCTGACCGCGATCGGCGGCTTCGTCGACATCGGTGACCTCGTCGCGAACGGTGTCGTCGGCTCCCGGTTCGGCTTGCACCTGGCCTGGGTCGTGGTGGTCGGTGTGGGGGGCATATGCGTGTACGCCGAGATGTGCGGACGGGTCGCCGCCACATCCGGTCGGCCCGTCTTCGACATCGTGCGCGAGCGGCTCGGGCCTCGGTGGGGACTGGCAAACCTGTTCGCCTCGTTCCTCGTCACTGCCCTGACGCTGACCGCCGAGATCGGCGGCGTCGCGCTCGCCCTGGAACTCGCCTCCAGCGTCAGCTATCTCCTGTGGGCGCCACTGGTCGCGTTCGCGGTGTGGGTGGTGATCTGGCGGATCGACTTCAAGAAGATGGAGACGACGTTCGGCCTACTCGGGCTGCTGCTGCTGGGGTTCGGGGTGGCCCTGTGGCGGCTCCGGCCGGACTACGGGGCCTTGTGGTCGCAGCTCACCGCGCCGCACCAGACCGGCGGCGAGGGCTGGGCCACGTACGCGTTCTTCGCGGTGGCGCTGTTCGGTGCCGCCATGACGCCTTACGAGGTGTTCTTCTTCTCCTCCGGCGGGGTGGAGGAGCACTGGACGCGCGCCGACCTTCGGGTGATGCGGGCGAACGTGCTCATCGGCTTCCCGCTCGGCGGCCTGCTCTCGCTGTTCATCATGGCGGTGACCGCCGTGTACCTGCGGCCGCGCGGAATCCACGTGGAGACGCTCGACCAGCTCGTGTCGCCGGTCACCGCCGCACTCGGCAAGGTCGGCCTGGCCGTAGCCATCGTCGCCATCTTTGCCGCCACGTTCGGTGCCGCGCTCGAGACCGGACTCTCCTGCGGCTACAGCGCTGCCCAGTACTTCGGCTGGCAATGGGGCAAGTTCGTGCGGCCACGCGAGGCGTCCCGGTTTCACGTCACCGTGCTCGCGTCGATCATCGTAGGCCTACTGATCATCCTGACGACCGTGGACCCGGTGAAGGTCACGGAGTACTCGATCGTGCTGTCCGCCGGGGCACTGCCGCTGACTTATCTGCCGATCCTCATCGTCGCCAACGACCCGGACTACGTGGGTGAATCCGTCAACGGACGGCTCGTCAACGGCATCGCCACCGTCTATCTCGTGGTCGTGCTCGTGGCCAGCCTCGCCGCCATCCCGCTGATGATCGTGACTGGAGCGGGGGCGTGATGGACGGACGGATCCTCGACGCACACCTGAGCCTGCTGGACCGCCAGGTGATCGACCCGGACGGCCACATGATCGGCAAGGTCGACGATGTCGAGCTCGCGTACGACGCGGAGGGCCGGCTCTACTGCGCCGCGATTCTCATGGGGCCGGCCGCGCTGGGGCCGCGCCTGGACGGGTGGCTCGGGCGCACCGTGCTCCGGCTCCAGGCGCGCTGGCACATCGGCCCGAACGGACCGTACCGCGTCTCGTTCGACCAGGTCGCCACCGTCGACAGCGCGGTGCGGCTGCTGACGCGTCCGCCGCCGCCGCCGCTTGAGAGGTGGGCGCGCGAACACATCGTGGACCACATTCCGGGAGCACGCCATGATTCGAGTGGGTGAGCTCATCGGTACCGAGGTACGTGGGCCGGACGGTGAGCGGCTGGGTGTCGTCGTGGACGTGCGGATGGCGTGCATCGGTCCCGCGCCCCGGCAGGGTGCGCTGGCCACCCCGGTGCTGACGGCCCTGATCGTCGGCGTACGGGAGCACGTCCGGCTCTGGGGGTACGAGCGGCACCAGCACATCGGACCGTGGCTGATCCGCTTCATCGTGCGGAGGCTCAACCGGGGAGCGCACAGCCTGGCATGGGAGGACGTGGTCCTGGGCTATGAGGGTACGGACGGCCGGCTCGTCGTCCACTCCCGGCTGCCGAAGGACGCCCTTCCGCTGCTGCGTGACCTGCCCCGCTAGGCGCTCTCGGCCGCGACGGTCAGGGCGTCACACGCGGGCGCGTCGGGCCAGACGCTCCGGGTCGAGGATGATCACACTCTTGCCATCCAGGCGGAGCCAACCGCGCGAGGCGAAGTCGGCCAGCGCCTTGTTCACGGTCTCCCGCGACGCGCCGACGAGCTGCGCCAGCTCCTCCTGGGTCAGGTCGTGGGTGACGCGCAGGACACCGCCGTCGCGCGTGCCGAACCGGCCGGCCATCTGGAGCAGGTTCTTCGCGACCCGGCCCGGCACGTCGGTGAAGATGAGGTCGGCCAGCGCGTCGTTCGTACGCCGCAGCCGGCGAGCGAGCACCCGCAGCAGCTGCTCGGCGATCTCCGGGCGGTTGGTCAGCCACGGGCGCAGCGCCTGCTTGCGAAGCCTGGCCAGCCGAGTGTCCGTCACGGCGGTGGCGGTCGCGGTGCGCGGGCCGGGGTCGAACAGGGACAGCTCACCGACCATATCGGACGGTCCCATCACGGCGATGAGGTTCTGGCGGCCATCCGCGGCCCGCCGGCCCACCTTGAGCTTCCCCGACAGCACGATATAGAGGCTGTCGCCGGGCTCGCCCTCGTTGAACACGATCTCGCCCTTGCGGATCTCGATCGTCTCCATCTCCTTGGCGAGCGCGTCCGCCGCCTCCGGGTCGACGCCCTGGAAGATCCCGCTGCGGGCCAGTACCTCGTCCATCGCCGCACCTCCA
>DASXRC010000164.1:0-17705 GCA_036506795.1 Micromonosporaceae bacterium | reverse complement strand
CCGGCGAAGCCGGTCGGCGGAGCCAGGTCAGGCCCGCGTTGACGGCGAGCACCGCCAGCACGTATCCGGCCAAGAGCAACATTCCGCCGGCGGCCCAGCCCAACGCCGCGCAGGCGACCAGCACCGCGACGCGCCCGTCCCAGCCGAGCGTCCACCGGCGCAGCGCCGGCGGCCCGATTCCCTTCTCCGTCCGCGCGGTGAGGTCGTAGAAGTGCAGGGCGAGGGCGAAGAGCAGTGCGAAGACGTATGGCGCGGGTACGCCGAAGGCGATGCCGAGCGCGATCGCGCTCATGAACTCCACCGCACGCAGCGCCGCGGGAACGAGCCAGTCGAGCGCGCCGTCGTGTGGGGCGTGTGCGGGCAGGCCGGCGAGCACCGCGCCCACCGCGACGCCGGCAAGCCACCACCGGGCACCCGCGTCGCCCGCGGTAACCGCCGCGATCACCAACCCGGCCGCGGCCAACACGCCGGCGCCGGCGAACTCCACGGGTGCCCACCGCACGCCGCCGGCGCCGAGCAGCCTGAGCACCAGCGGGCCGTCGTCCCGCTCGACCGGCAGATCCACCCTGGCCATCAGCGGCACCCGCATCGCGCGCGACCGGAGCGAGCGCAACACGAGGGTGTACGCGGCGGCGAGGCTCGCCCAGACGAGCGCGGCCAGGAGGGCGACGCGCCCGTTGAACAACGCGGCGGTCAGCGCGATCAGGGCCCACCGCTCGCCGATCGGGAAAACCACGATGCGCTTGAGCCAGTACGCCACGGAGCCCGTGTTGCGTTGTACCCGGTTGGAGACGCGACCGAGCCGCTCGCCGAGGCCCACCCGCGGGGCCGGCCCGTCGTCGCCGGTGCGCTGGCGCGGAACCGACATCCGAGCCGTGCCGGAACCGTAAGCCGCGGCCTCCGCCGACCTCCGACGGGCGGCGGCGGCGCGGCGGTCAACCGCCTCGTCGTGCAGGGCCCCGTACCAGGTGTCCGTCATGTGCCGGACGGTCTGCAGCGCGATCGCCGCCACCGCCAACACCCACGCGCCGTCTAGTCCGGACCGGACCGCGCCGGCGGCCAGGCCTGCGTAGACGAGGTACTCCTTCGTCCGGTCCGCCATCGTGTCCAGCCAGCCGCCGAACGCGCTGAACCGCCGCGTGTACCGGGCCAGCTGGCCGTCGACGCAGTCGAGCACGAAGTCGAGGTAGAGCAGGACACCGCCGAGCACCAGCGCCGGGCGCGAGCCGACCACGAACGCCGCGGAGGCGACCACCGCCACCAACAGCGAGATCATGGTCACCCCGGTCGGGTTCAGCCCGACCCGCGCCGCCCATCTGGTGAGGTACGGCGACCAGGAGCTGACCGCATAGGTAGCGAAGAAGTCGTCCTTCTCCTTGACCGCCAGTCTCAACCGCGCGGCGTCCTCGTCGATCGCCGCCGCCGTGGCCCTTCCGGCCGCCAGCCCCGCGGCGTCGGTGACGCGGTCGGCGTACAGCAGCCGGACCCGGCTGACGTTCATGCCGACACCGGCGGCCGCGAGCTCGGTCAGTAGGAGGTCGGCGGCGTCGCCGCCGTGGTCACGCACCGCCCGCTCGGCGGCGTGGTCCGCCGCGGCCGCGAGCGCGGCGAGATCGTTCGGCACGATCCGGAGGGCCCCGAGGAACGGTACGCCGCCCTGTGCCCGCGGGATCACCTCCACCATGCGTATCCGCTCTGCGCGAACGCCCAGCGAACCGCCGGCGTGCGACCGGTCGGCGGCCACGAGGACGAGGCTACGACCGGGGGGCTCGGCGGCGAGCGAACCCAACACGCTGTCGTTGGCCACGAGGTTGCCGGCGCAAAGGAGCAGCGGCTTCTCCGTCTCGGCAGCGAGGCGCGCCGTGGACCGCAGGTCGTCGGCGAGATCGAGGGTCTCGACCACGGTCAGCCCGGCCGCGCGGAGGGCGCCGGCCCGATCGGGCCGCGCGAGCGCCCAGACGCACTCCGCGCCGGCGGCGGACAGCTGGTCGGCCAGCGCGACGGCGGGATCGCCCTGAGCGAGGTCGACTCGGTCGATGGGGCCGACGTCGGCGGTGCGCAGAGCGTCGGCGGTGAACAACACCGCCGCGGTCACGTGTGGACCAGCCCGCTGATCTGGCTGGCGTTGCGCTGACCCTCCACCGCCTCGAAACTCAACGTCATCGCCCGCCTCCTACCTTGGCCATCGGCACGCCAGCGCTGGCGGCCTTTCGCCTGATCACGGGCACACTCCGCGGCGGACGGGCATGGTTAGCGGCTGACGCGAGATACGTTAGCAGCCAGCCGTCGCCAACCGTCAACCGCCGGTTTAGCTGCCGGATGTCCGTTGGGAAGGCGGGCGTAATCCGCCGTTCGTCCGGCCCGTCGCTGGGTGCTTTGGCGCCTTTGGGCCGGAGGCGAGCGTACCCCGGCTAGCGTCGAAGGTGCCCTCGGCGCTGGCCCAGGGCGGACTCGACCCGGAGGAAGTGAGCACGATGGCCTCGGCGTCCCGCCGCCTCGTCCGACCGCGCGACAACCGTTGGATCGCCGGCGTCTGCGCCGGCCTGGCCCGCCGCTTCGGCGTCTCGGTGGGTCTCGTCCGGCTGCTGTTCGTACTGTCCTGCCTGCTACCCGGCCCGCAGGTCCTGATCTACCTCGCTCTGTGGATCATCATGCCGAACGAGGATCGGTTCGCCCCGGCGGCCAAGTGACCGCCGACGGCCTCGTGACCGCCGGTCACGTGGCGGCGAACGTCACCGTGACGGTGGTGTAACCCAGCGACCGGAGCAGACCCTCAAGCATCTTGCGGGTGTTCTCCTCCGCTCGCTGATTCAGCCCGCTGTCACGGGCGGCCGCCTCGATGCGGTCCTGGGCGAGCTTGTACGTCTGCTGCTGCCGGTTGGGGTCACCGTTGAACACGTCCCCGAGCCGGTTCAGCAGGCCCCGTTGCTCGGCGAACACATAGCTGCGGTCCAGATCGAGCCGGGCTCCCGTCAGCTGCGGCGCGGGCAGCTTGACCTCGACGGACTTGCCGTCGGCCGAGACAACGATCGCGCCCTCGGAGATCGTGGAGAAGTCGACATACGACTCGACGGAGCCGGCCGCGACGAACAGCGTCCGCTCGTTGAGCAGGAAGTCCGGCACGTACTTGCGGTTCTTCTGCAGGTCGATGACGATCTCGAAGTTGCCCTCGGCCGCGGTGAACCGGCTCAGATCCTGGATCGACTTGAGCAGCGGTGGTTGGCTGCGGTCGGTCTGCTGCTGCGCGAACGGGTTACGGAAATGCGGCCAGAGGCCGACGACCCTCGAGCCGAGCACGACCGCCCCGATCAGCCCGACGATCACGACGAGCCAGACGAGCGAACGCCCGAACCGGCGGCCGCCCTCGCCCTCGACCGGCTCGATCGGCTCGGTCTCGGCGTCGGTCCTGGGCTTCTCCGCGATGGCGCGACCCCGCGGGTACTCCGGAAACTCCCGCGTGGGCTCGTTCATATCCCCGGACGTGCTCACGGTTATGACGGTACGGGGGGTGTGCGACATCCGCGACCGGAGCGGGACACAACGGCACACACCCGCAGGTCAGGCGAACGCGGAAAGCCCGGTCAGCGACTGGCCGAGCACGAGCTGATGGATCTCCGAGGTGCCCTCGTAGGTGAGCACGCTCTCCAGGTTGTTAGCGTGCCGCATCACCGGATATTCGCCGCTGATCCCATTTGCCCCGAGAATCGTGCGGCACTGCCGGGCGATGGCCAGCGCCTCCCGGACGTTGTTGAGCTTGCCGACGCTGACCTGTTCCGGCCGCAGCGAGCCGCCGTCCGCGCGGCGGCCGAGATGCAGCGCGAGCAGGTAGCCCTTCTGCAGCTCCACCGCCATGTCGGCGAGCTTGGCCTGGGTGAGCTGGAACGCGGCGATCGGCCGGCCGAACTGCTCCCGCGTCCGGGCGTACTCGATCGCCGTGTGCAGGCAGTCCCGGGCGGCGCCGAGCGCGCCCCACACGATGCCGTACCGGGCCTCGGTCAGGCAGGACAGCGGCGCCCTCAGCCCGACCGCGTCGGGCAGCCGCGCGTCGGCGGGCAACCGCACGTCGTCGAGCACGATCTCGCCCGTCGACGAGGCGCGCAGCGACATCTTGTGCTTGATCTCGCGCGCCGTGACGCCGGGTGTGTCCATCGGGACCGCGAACCCGCCGATGCCGTTCTCGGTTCGGGCCCACACCACGCCAACGTCCGCGACCGGCGCGTTGGTGATCCACATCTTGCCGCCGCGTAGCACCCACCCGTCGCCGTCGCGCTCAGCCCGGGTCGTCATCGCGGCCGGGTCGGAGCCGTGGTCAGGTTCGGTCAGCCCGAAGCAGCCGATGAGCTCGCCGGTGGCCATGCCGGGCAGCCAGCGGACCTTCTGCTCCTCCGAGCCGTACCGCCAGATGGCGTACATGGCCAGCGACCCCTGCACCGAGACAAGCGAGCGAACCCCGGAGTCGGCTGCCTCCAACTCCAAGCAGGCCAGGCCGTACTCGACGGCGGAGGCGCCCGCACAGCCGTAGCCGGTCAGGTGCATGCCGAGCAGGCCCAGCTTGCCGAAGTCGGCGGCCAGCAGCCGCACCGGCACGGTGCCCTGTTCGTACCAATCGGCGACGTGGGGTCGTACCTTCTCGTCCACGACCTGGCGTACGACGGCGCGGATCTGCCGCTCCTCCTCGCTCAGCAGCGCATCGAGATCGAGAAGATCGAGCGGATGGACGACGGTCATGGCCAGGACTCTAGCCAGCGCGGGTCACGTCGCCAGCACGAGCACCCGGGCGTGAATCTGGTTGCGCTGCTGCAGCGCGGCCCGCAGCGCCCGATGCAGGCCATCCTCGAGGTAGAGCCCGCCGTTCCACTGGACGACGTGCGGAAAGAGGTCGCCGTAGAACGTGGAATCCTCCGCGAGCAGCTTGTCCAGCGCGAGCTCGCGCTTGGTCGTGATGAGCTGGTCAAGGCGGACCGGCCGCGGCGGGATGTCCGCCCACTGTTTGAGTGTGAGGCCGTGCTCTGGGTACGGGCGGCCGTCCCGGACCGCTTTGAAGATCACGACAGCACGCTCCCTCCCCAAGTCGTCGCGGCGTGACCGGTGCCAGCCTAGCGAGCGGTGCCTACGGGGCGATTGTCACCCGACGTCAGCTTCCCGGCACCCGCCGTGCGGGCCAGCCAATGACCGAGGTGCACGACCTCGGCGACGTCGCGACGCCCGCGGCGCAGCGAGGGTGAACGCCGGTCCGGTTGCGGGTAGCCAATCGTGAGCGCGCCGACCGGGGTGAACTGCTCGGGCACGCCGAACTCGGCGCGGAAGGCCGCGGTCTGTGTCGGCGGTATGCCGAAGAAGCACGAGCCGAGGCCCTCGTCGACCGCGGTCAGCTGCATCAACAGCGCCGCCATCCCGGTATCGATGTGCCAGTACGGGACGGGCCAGCGCGACTCGTCCCGGTCGGTCCAGCCCTTGTCCGGCTCCGCGTACCGATCGAGGTACGCCTCCTTGTTCGAGAGCGCGACGATGATCAGAGGCGCCCGCGTCATGCCCGCCAACCAGGGGTCCTCGCCCTCACGCTCGGGCGTGGTCGCGGCCCAGAACCGTTGCCGATCCGCGGCGGCCTCGAGAACCAGGAAGCCCCATCCCTGGCTGAATCCCGCCGACGGAGCGTGTATCGCGTTCCGGAGGATCCGATCGATTACGTCCTGGGGCACCGGGCGATCCGGGTCGTAGTTCCGCACCATCCGGCGCCGGCGTACGACATCCGCGAACTCCATCAGCCCTCGCCTATCCGCGGGGCGATGCCCCACGCTGCCCGCCACGTCTCACCGGGCGGCAGCAGGACCAGGTCGCGGCCGGACCGGAACGCGTCGGGCGGGCACGTCATCGGCTCCACGGCCACCGAGCGGCGCCGCCGAGCGCCGGGCAACGTGTCGCCGGTGAAGACCTGCCACCAGCCGAACGCCTCATCGGCCCACACCGCCAGGGTCGCCCGACCGTCCATGCTGGAAAGACCGACCGTCGCCACACCGTCCCGGTCGCGGTCGAGATCGGCGAACGCGGTATCCAGGACGGCGGACCCGATCGCGCGGGGCTCGGTGAAGTCGAACTCCCCGGCCGTGACCTTGGCGGCGCCGATCGGCAGGCCGCGGCCGTCGGTGAGCAACCGGCTGTGGGCCGGCACGTGCAGGGTCGTGTGCGCCACGTCCACGCCGGGGAGTTGGAGGTACGGGTGCGTGGCCAGGCCGAACGGGCACGCGCTCGCGCCGAGGTTCGTCGCCTCGTGTTCCGCCCGCAGCCCACCAGGCCCCACCGACCACCGGGTGCGCAGCCGCAGCGGCCACGGGTACCCGGGCAGCGGCCACAGGTCGCACTCCACGACCAGCTCGGCCGCCGACTGCTCCACGCAACGCCACGGCAGCCAGTTCACCAGGCCGTGGATGGCGTTGTGGAAGGCCGGCTCGGTGAGCGGAAGCTGGTACGACTCGCCGTGGAACGTGTAGCGCCCGTCTCGGATCCGGTTCGGCCAGGGCGCGAGCACCTGCCCGGCGGCCCCCGGACACACCTCGTCCGGGCCGTATCCGTCGAGCAGCTCCGACCCGTCCACCCGGTAGGCGCGCAGGCCGCCCCCGACCTCGACCACCACCGCCTCGTGTCCGTCCGATTCGATCATCCACTGTGTACCGGAGATGGGCGAGAAGGTCGTCCGGTCGGGGGATCGTGCCGAGCGCTCCGATTCCATGCGGGCGACCATATCGTCTAGGCGGCGGTCCGTGCGGACCGTCCGGCGTCCGGCCGGGAGTACCGCAACACGGCCGGGAAGGCGATCGCGAGCAGCACGGCGAGCACGGCCGCGGCCAGCCCGCCGCCGACCCAGGCGATCCCGACGCCGTACGCGGCGGCCATCGCCCCCGCTCTGAGGTCACCGAGGCGGGGCCCGCCGGCCACCACGACCGTGAACACGCCCTGTAGCCGACCGCGCAGCTGGTCGGGCGCGTATGTCTGCAGCAGCGACTGCCGGTACACCGCACTGACGAGGTCGGCGGCGCCGGCCGCGGCGAGCAGCACGACCGCGACCCAGAGCCGTCCGGCCAGCCCGGACAGGGCGATCGCCAGGCCCCAGCAGACGACGGCGACCACGAGGGCCAGACCCTGCCGCCGGACCCGCCCGATCCACCCGGACGTGAGACCGCCCAGCACCGAACCAATGGCGATCGCGCTGTACAGCCACCCGATCGCCGCGCCGTCGCCGAACCGCTCGACGGCGACCTCGGGGAACAGCGCGCGGGGCATCGCGAGCACCATCGCGATGATGTCGATGGCGAAGCTGAGCAGGAGCACGGGTGCCGTGGCGAGGTAGCGCAGCCCGTCGGTGATGCTGCGGATCCCGGCCGCCCGCGCTCCCAGGTGCCCGTTCTCGGGCGGCACCGGTGGCAGCCGGAGGCAGGCCCACAGCGCGACCGCAAATAGGGCGGCGTCCACGCCGTACGCGATCGGCAGGCCCAGCCTCAGCGAGGTCGTCGCGAAGACCACGCCGGCGGTGAGTGGGCCGAGCACCGTGGCGGCGTTGGACGTCGTGAAGCCGAGCGTGTTCGCCGCCGGAACCTGCTCCGGCGGCACCAGCCGCGGAATGATCGCCTGGCGTGTCGGCATGCTCACCGCGAACGCCGTCGATTGGACCGCCACGAGTGCCAGCAGCACGAACCGGTTGTCGACCCGCAGCAGCGCCTGGGCGAGCAGGCCCAGCGTCGCCATCCACATGAGGCCGGAGCTGGCCAGCAACAGCCGCCGTCGATCGACGGCGTCGGCGACGGCGCCGCCCCACAATCCGAAGATCAGCAACGGGACGAGCGCGGCGACGCCCAGCAGGCCAACCCAGAACGAGTCGGTCGTCAACGCGTACATCTGGACGGGGACCGCGACGGCGGTGAACTGGTAGCCGTAGAACGAGACCGCGTTGCCGACCCACAGCCGCCGGTACACGGAGGCCCGCAGCGGCCGGACGTCGATGGCCCAGCGCCGCCGCTCCGCCACCTCCGTCACGGGGCGAGCCGCTCGACGACCCAGTCCCCCGCCGCCAGTCGTCGGTAGCGCAGCCGGTCGTGCAGCCGATTCCGCCGGCCCTGCCAGAACTCCACGGTCTCGGGCACCACCCGCAGCCCGCCCCAGTGCGGCGGCGGCGGCACGGGCTCGGTCTCGGCGAACCGCTCCGCCGCCTCGGCGTAGCGCTGCTCGAGCTCGGCCCGGTCGGGGATGACCCGGGACTGCGGGCTCGCCCACGCACCCAGCTGCGCCCCGCGCGGACGGCCCGCGAAGTAGGCCTCGGTCTCCATGCGGGTGACCGGCTCGACGCCGCCGCCCACGACGACCTGCCGGTGCAGGGCCAGCCAGGGGAAGACCAGGCAGGCGTACGGGTTGGCGAGCGCCTCACCGGCCTTGCGCGACTCGAGGTTGGTATAGAAGACGAGACCGCTCGCGTCGTACGCCTTGAGCAGCACCGTGCGCGCGCTCGGCCGGCCGTCCGGGGCGGCCGTCGCCACGATCATGGCGTTGGGCTCCGCGAGCCCGGCCGCGGCCGCGTCGGCGAACCAGCGGGAGAATTGGGTCAGCCAATCGGACGCCAGGTCGGCTTCGACCAGTCCGGCGTCGCCGGCGTACTCCTGCCGCATCTTGCCGGCGTCGATTGTGTCTCCGGTCACGCTGACATCGTCGCCGAAGGGTGGTGAGCAGCGCGAACGACTGTCACGAGCGCCACATGCCTGGTGGCGCAACCACCGAACGGCCGTAGCGACGTGGATCATGTCGCGGGCCCCGGGCTCGGTGGGTCGCAAATCCGGTTACTCACCAGGCAAGATGGGCACCAAAGTTGCCAGGGGTCGCCTCAGGGAGTCCCCGCCACACCCCCGGTGGGCGTCCTGTTCAGCCCGGACGTACGACATCCAGGAGAGCGAAATGTCCGAGTTCAAGCCCGGTCTCGAGGGCGTCGTCGCCTTCGAAACCGAGATCGCCGAGCCCGACCGAGAGGGCGGGTCGCTGCGGTACCGCGGTGTCGACATCGAGGACCTGATCGGACAGGTCTCCTTCGGCAACGTCTGGGCGCTGCTGGTCGACGGCAAATTCGGCCCTGGCCTGCCGCCGGCGGAGCCGTTCCCGGTACCGGTCCACTCGGGCGACATCCGCGTGGACGTGCAGTCCGCGGTCGCGATGCTCGCGCCGTACTGGGGGCTCGGGCAGCTGCTGGACATCGCGGACGAGCAGGCGCGCGAGGATCTCGCGCGAGTGTCGGTCACCGCCCTGTCGTTCGTGGCTCAAGCCGCGCGGGGCCTCGGCCTGCCGGCGGTGCCGCAGAAGGAGATCGACAAGGCCGCCACGATCGTCGAACGGTTTATGAAGCGATGGCGCGGCGAGCCGGACCCGCGGCACGTCAAGGCAGTCGACGCGTACTTCATCTCCGCGGCCGAGCACGGCATGAACGCGTCGACGTTCACCGCCCGGGTCGTCGCATCCACCGGCGCCGACGCGGCCGCGTGCATCTCGTCCGGCATCGGGGCGCTGTCCGGCCCGCTGCACGGGGGCGCCCCGTCCCGCGTGCTGCACATGATCGAGGCGGTGGAACGCAGCGGCGACGCCGAGGGCTACGTCAAGGGCGTGCTTGACCGCGGCGAGCGCCTGATGGGCTTCGGCCACCGCGTCTACCGGGCGGAGGACCCCCGCGCCCGCGTGCTGCGCCGCACCGCGAAGGAGCTCGGCGCGCCGCGGTTCGAGATCGCCGAGGCGCTGGAGGCGGCCGCCCTGGAGGAGCTGCACAACCGCAAGCCCGACCGGGTGCTCGCCACCAACGTCGAGTTCTGGTCCGCCGTCGTGCTCGACTTCGCCGAGGTGCCCGCGCACATGTTCACCTCGATGTTCACCTGTGCGCGGGTCGCCGGCTGGAGCGCGCACATCATGGAGCAGAAGAAGCTCGGTCGGCTCGTCCGGCCGTCGGCGACCTACATCGGCCCCGGCCCACGCAAGCCCGGCGACGTGGAGGGCTGGGACTCGATCCCGCACTCGAGCTGACCCCACCGCGCCCCCCTTTCGCGCCGATCTTGCAGTCGTGGTGGCCGCAAACCGGCTCTGACCGGGCAAACTGCCCACCACAACTGCAAGATCGACCGGGGTGGGAGGATGGGCGGGTGGCTGACGCTTCGACCATCCGGATCCCCGACGAGATCAGGCCCGTTGACGGCCGGTTCGGCAGTGGACCCTCCAAGGTTCGGTCCGCGTCGGTTGACGCGCTGCGCCACGTCGCCTCGTCGTACCTGGGCACCTCGCACCGGCAGCGGACGGTCCGCGACCAGGTCGCCCGGCTGCGGCGCGGCGTCGCGGCGCTGTTCGACCTGCCCGAGGGGTACGAGGTGGTGCTGGGCAACGGCGGGACCACCGCGTTCTGGGAGGTCGCCACGTTCGGGCTGATCCGGGACCGGGCGCAGTTCGCCTCGTTCGGCGAATTCGGTGCGAAGTTCGCCCAGTCGGCGGAGGCGGCCCCGTTCCTCGGTGCGCCGACCGTGCTAACGGCGGCGCCCGGCGCGGCGGCCGCGCTGGTCGCCGAGGACGGGGTGGACGCGTACTGCATCCCGCACAACGAGACCTCGACCGGCGTGGCAGTCCCGGTACGCCGCGTGGCCGGCGCCCGAGACGCCCTCATGCTGCACGACGCGACGTCCGCCGCGGGTGGACTGGGCGTCGACGTGCGGGAGAGCGACGCGTACTACTTCGCCCCGCAGAAGTGCTTCGGCTCGGACGGCGGGCTGTGGATCGCGGTCTTGTCCCCCGCGGCACTCGCCCGGGCGTACTCGATCAAGGAGTCGGGGCGCTACATCCCGGCGTTCCTCGACCTGGTCACGGCGCTTGAGAACTCGCGGCTGGAGCAGACCTACAACACGCCGGCGCTGGCGACGATCTTCCTCGCCGCGGAGCAGACCGACTGGATGCTGAGCCAGGGCGGGCTGGCCTGGGCCGCCAAGCGCACGGCCGAGAGCGCCGGGACGTTATACGGCTGGGCCGAGCGCTCCGCGGTCGCCGCCCCGTTCGTGGCCGACCCGGCGGTCCGGTCCAACGTGGTCGCCACGATCGACTTCGACTCCACCGTGGACGCGGCCGCGCTAGCCAAGACACTGCGCGCGAACGGAATCGTCGACACGGAGCCGTACCGGAAGCTGGGCCGCAACCAGCTGCGGATCGCGCTCTTCCCCGCCATCGAACCGGCCGACGTCGAGGCGCTCACCGCCTCGATCGACTACGTCCTCGACCGGCTGTAAGCGCCACGGAGTCTTCGCAACTACATGGAGGTTGCGGCCTCGCCGCGTTTGGAGCCCGCACTTTCCGTGTAACTGAGTGGATCAAGGCAACTGTCGATGGCGGGACCGGCGAGACGTCGGCGTGGCGTCCCCAACCGCCCACGCCATCCGCGTACGGTGTGCCTTCAGGCGCCGGGAGTTCGGCTGGCTCGCGGCGTAGGTCAGCTATGCGGACGGAGGCACGGGATGCGGCCCGTACGCTTCGTCGCCCTCTCCGAGGACGGCCAAGCCCTGGTGCTCGCCGACGAGGTGGGGCGCCTGCTCGCGCTGCCGATCGACGAACGGGTGACCGGAGCGCTGCGCCCCGACCGAGCCGCCAGTCAAGCCGCGCTGGCCATGGCCGCGGCGCCGGGTCAACCTCCCCCGGCGCTTGCGCCGCGGGACATCCAGGCCCGCATCCGATCCGGCGAGTCGGCCGACGACGTCGCGCGGATCGCCGGCGTTCCGGTTGACCGGGTGCTGCGCTACGCCGGCCCGGTCCTGCAGGAGCGCGCGATGCTCGCGCAGCACGCCCGGCGTACCCGTCTCAAGACGTCAGACAAGGGTGCCCCGCTCGCGGAGGTGGTGGACGGCCGGCTCGCGCAGCACGGCGTGGACTCGGAGAAGATCTCCTGGGACGCGTACCGGCGCGAGGACGGCACCTGGCGCATCGTGGCGACGTGGCCGTCGGGCAAGGCGACCGCTCAGGCCGTCTGGGAGCTGGACAAGGCTCGGCAGCTGGTCACGCCGCACGACGATATGGCGCAGTATCTGTGCGCCGAGCGGCCGACGCCGATCCTCGGCCAAGAGGCGCCGGCCGATCGAAGCGGGCACGGGCTGCCGCCGCGCGGCGAGCCCGGTCGGGGCGGGCATGGCCTGCCCGCGGCCGCCCGGGAAAACCCTCGCCCGGCGCGTGACCCGATCCGCGCCGGCCGCGAGGCGCTGCTCGCCTCGCTCGACCGCCCGGCGGGCGCGGGGCGCTCGCTCGACCCCGCCGCGCTGGCCACCGGTGGCCAGCCGCCCCGGCAGCGCACCGCGGTGGTGAGCGGCGGCGCGGCCGCGCTGATCGGCGGCGGCTCCGGCTCGGCGTTCGACGACGACGCGGACGCGCCCAAGGAGGTCCCGGCCGTGCCGTCGCTCGCCGTTCTGCGGCCGCGACGCAACCCCGCTTCGACGGGCGAGGCGCCCGACGCGACGGGCAAGCCACGCAAACGTCTGCCGAGCTGGGACGACGTCCTGTTCGGCACCGGCCCGGCGGCGCGCGAGTCGTCGTAACTCGGATCGCCGCGCGAGGCGATCGACGTGCGCGCGTGACAGGCTGACAGCCATGGAGTACATACACCTCGGCCGCACTGGCCTGTCCGTGAGCCGGCTCTGCCTCGGCACCATGAATTTCGGCCCGGAAACCAGCGAGCCCGACAGCCATGCCGTCATGGACCGCGCGCTCGAGCACGGCATCAACTTCTTCGACACCGCCAATGTCTACGGCTGGAGACAGGGCGAGGGCGTCACGGAACAGATCATCGGGCGCTGGTTCGCGCAGGGCGACGGGCGGCGCGACAAGGTCGTGCTGGCCACCAAGGTGTACGGCAAGATGGGCAACTGGCCCAACGACCGGGGCTTGTCAGCGCGCCACATCATGCGCGCCGCCGAGGATTCGCTGCGTCGGCTGCAGACCGACTGGATCGACGTCTACCAGATGCATCACGTCTCCCGCTCGACCCCGTGGGAGGAGATCTGGCAGGCGATGGAGGTGCTCGTGGCGCAGGGCAAGGTGCGGTACGTCGGCTCCTCCAACTTCGCGGGCTGGCACCTCGCGAACGCTCAGGACGCCGCCTCCCGGCGGAACTTCCTGGGCCTCGTATCCGAGCAGTGCCTCTACAACCTGATGACGCGGTTCGTGGAGCTTGAGGTGATCCCCGCCGCCCAGCACTACGGCATCGGCATCATCCCGTGGTCACCGTTGCACGGAGGGCTGCTCGGCGGGGCGATCCGCAAGCTGGCGGAGGGCGGTGCGGCCCGGGCCAAGTCCGGACGCGCCGCCGACGCGCTGGCCGAGCACCGGACCACGATCGAGGCGTACGAGAAGTTCTGCGCGGACCTTGGCCATGACCCCGCGAACGTGGCCCTGGGCTGGCTGCTCAGCCGGCCGGGTGTGACCGGGCCGATCATCGGTCCGCGGACGACAGAGCAGCTCGACTCCTCGATCGGCGCACTGTCGGTGAAGCTCGACAAGGCGGCGCTGCGCCGGCTCGATGCGCTGTTCCCGCCGATCGGCGAGAACGGCGGCCCGGCGCCGGAGGCGTGGGCCTGGTAGGCGTCACCCGGTCAACGGCCAGCTCGCCAGCCGGTCGTAGCTCGGCTTAGGGCCCAGGTGGCTCCTGACCAGGACCAGCTCCTCGGCGGTCCACCATGGACCCGCGTACGCATTGAGCGCCGCGACGTCGCCGGCGATCGCCTCCCGGTCGAGGCGGTCGCCGGGCCTCGCCAGCGTGAGGTGCGGCCGCATGGGCTTCTCGTCGTACGGCAGTCGAGCCCGCCGCAGCTGCCGGCGGGCCGAACGGCCGAGGGCGACCATGCGGTCGACCTCGCCACGTACGCCGACCCACAACACGGTGAACCGGCCGCGGCCG
The DNA here is from genome assembly GCA_036506795.1 of Micromonosporaceae bacterium. Taxonomy (GTDB): domain Bacteria; phylum Actinomycetota; class Actinomycetes; order Mycobacteriales; family Micromonosporaceae; genus DASXRC01. Next base: position 3,769 of record DASXRC010000164.1, on the reverse strand, counting down.
AACCGACCGCCGCCGGCCAGCCGGAGTCGCGGCGCTGCCCCACCATCCTTCTGCCAGCCCGAGACGGCGCGGTCGAGGACCGCATGCACGTCATCGAGCCGCTCGTCGGGCACGTCGCCGACGAAGACGACCGTGAGGTGCCAGTTGGTACGGCCGGCGAGGCGCGTGTTCGTCCCGGCGGCGGCGGCGCGCCCCACGGCCAGCGCGTCGACGGCCAGACCCAGGTCGGTGCAGGCGGCCGGGGGCGGATACACCGCGCCGAACAGCCTCACAGCTGGTCCTGGCGCCGGTCCCCTTCCGCGGGGCGCAGCACGAGCCCGACGGCCTGCAGCTCGCCCTCGACGCGAACCCGCTCGATTTCCAGGTCGACCCCGTTGAGCTCGCTCAGGTGCTCGCCGACTTCGAGGGCGTGGCAAGCGAGCCGCAGCTTGTCGTCGTACGCCCGCAAGACGGCCGCATACCACACGGCGTTGCGGGTTGCGACACCCAGCCGCTGCCCGCCGAGGCGGCGCAGGTCGGCGGCGATCTCTCCAATGCTGAGCCGGCCCGGGTCGTCGAGCGCGGCGAGCGCCGCCGGCGCGCCCTGGGCCTGATCGAGCGCCTTGTCGAGCCTGCCGAGCGCGCGGCGGTCCCGCCAGGGCCGCAGCGACAAGTGAGCGTTGCTGAGGAGGTCGTAGATGCAGATCGCCATGGCGATGACGCAAGGCAGCACGAGCAGCGCTAGGAGCGCTACGACAAGCCCGAATGCCGGCACGCTGGCCACGTTCTCCTACGCTAGGCGCCCGAGGTAACGATCGCCACCAATTCTCGGCCGCCGGTCACTGCGTGGCGTCTCCGAGTAGTTCACGCAGTTTCACCACCAAAGCCCGGTCTCCGCCGATCTGAACCGTCTCGTCACCGGCGCGGCGCCACAGCCACAGCAGAACGGACTGCGGATCCCCGGCGACCTCCGCGGCCGCCTCGCGTTCGCCTCCGGCCGCGGCCATCAGATCCACACCGTCCGGCGTCAACCGGACCAGCCACCCGGGGTCGCGGGTGGCGATCACCACGGCTCGTCCGTCGCACTCGGCCAGGTGTTCCTCGAAATCCTCGCGCCACGCACGCGACCCGAACGCGAGGAACCGCTCGAGGACCTCGTCGACCCCGTCCAGCGCGAGGTCGTCCGGCACCACGTTGATCGGCTCCTTCAGCGCGAGCTCGGCGTCGACGCGGTGGATCACCGTCTCCTGTGCCATGCGGCGGATCCAGAACCCGACCGTCTGCTCGGGGTCATACCAGGTGGGGACGGTCGCGCCCGCGTCGCGCGCCGCGAACTCGTCGACGAGGGCCGCGTACGCGCGGTCGAGCCGGACCAGCGGCGGCTCATCGGGCATCTCCGGTGGCCACGGCTGGGGGAAGGCGTTCCGCCGCATGACCTCGGTCTTGTGCAGGTAGACCATGGCCACGTGCTCCACCAGGTCGGTGACCGTCCACTTGGGACAGCTGGGCACGGGCGCAGTGAGGTCCCCGGCGGCCACCGCGGCGAGCCTGTGTTTGTCAGCGGCGAGGCAGCTCAGAAACCGTTCGTTATCCACGCGACCAGCCAAGCACACGGGTACGACATCCGCCGCTAGGCGGCCGAGGCCACCGGGACCGGATCCCGGTCGGCCTCCCGCACCACGTACAGCCGGGGCAGCGGGTCTGCGCGCACCGCCAGCCGTTCACCGGTGCGGCGCAACTGCCACCCGAGCGCCGCGAGGGCGGTGATCAGCGACGCGAGCCCACCCAGCCAGATGCTCGACCCCGGCCCGAACCGCTCGGCGCTCCAGCCGATCAGCGGGGCCCCGAGCGGCGTGGTGCCGAGGAAGACGAGCACGTAGAGCGCCATGACCCGGCCTCGGAACGCGGCGTCGGTGCCGAGCTGTACGCGCTGGTTGGCGGCCTGGGCGAAATAGATCATGAAGAAACCGGTCGGCAGGAGCAGGGCGACGACCAGCCAGTATGTCGGCGCCAACCCGACGGCCGTCTCCAGCGCGCCGAACCCGACCGCTGCGGCGAGCACGATGTAGACGCTCGGCCGCGATCGGCGGCCCGTCCCGGCGAGCGCACCCGCCAGTGCGCCCACCGCCAGCACGGTGGTGAACAGCCCGAACGAGGCGGCGCCGGTGTGGAAGACGGTCTTGGCCAGCACGGCAAGCGTGATCTGGAAGTTGAAGCCCAGCATGCCGACGACCGCGACCAGGGCGATCGGTAGCACGAGGTCGGAGCGGTGCCACACGTACCGCAACCCATCAGAGATCTTCGCCGGGGCCCGCTCGTCACGCGGCGGCAGAGCCTCCCGGTGCAGCTCGCTCGGGCGCATGCGGGTCAGGCTCGCCATCGGCGACAGCGAGACGAGGGCGCTGATGACGAAGACCGGGCCCACGCCGAACCCGGCGATCGCGACGCCGGCCAGCGCCGGCCCGGTGATCCGCGCGGAGTTGAACGTGGCCGCGGACAACGCCAGCGCGTTGGGCAGCAGGTGGGTCCCGACCAACTCGGAGACGAACGACTGCCGGACCGGCGTCTCGATGGCGTTGGCGATGCCGAGCAGCCCTGCGGTCACGAACACATGCCAGAGCTGGACCAGGCCGGACGCGACGAGGCTCGCCAGCGCGAGCGAGAACACGCTCCAGGCGGCGTTGACGACGATGAGCAGCTTGCGCTTGTCGTACCGATCGGCGAGCTTGCCACCGACCAGCGTGAGCAGGAGCACCGGGAGAAACTGCAGCGCGGTCACGACGCCCAGCGCGGTGGCCGAGTCGCCGGAGAGCTGCAGGACGAGCCAGTCCTGCGCGATGAACATCATCCAGACGCCGATCAGCTTGACGAGCTGACCGGTCGCGAAGAGCCGGTAGTTTCGGACCTGCAGCGATCGGAACGTCGTGGCCAGCTTTGCCCGCACTCGGTGAGCGCCTCCCTCAGGTCGTACCCTTCATCCACAGTGGACGAAGCGGGACCCGGGCCCGGCGTGCGCAGCCGGCGCAAACCAGCCGGGAATTACCACCCGGCAGCCGGGCCGGGCGTCAGCCGCTGGCGACCTTGCGCAGAATCTCCGCGGCGCGCCGCAGCGTGTCGCGCTCCTCGGGTGTCAGCTCGGCGAGTCGCCGGGCGAGCCATTCGTTGCGTTGCCGCTCGAACTGGGCCTGCAAGGCCCGTCCCTGCTCGGTGGCCGCGAGGATCACCTGCCGGCCATCCGTGGGATGGGGCGTGCGCTGCACGAGGCCGCGCTCCTCCAGCTTCGCGACGATCTTGGTCATCGTCGGGGGCCGGACGCGCTCCGCGTCGGCCAGCTCGCGCGGGGTCAGGGCCCCGGCGAGCTCCAGACTCGTGAGCGCGGAGAGCTGGGTCGCCGTGAGGTCGCCGACGGGACGGGTCTGCCGCAGCCGTCGGTGGAGTTGGGTGATCGCGTCGCGCAGCGTCACCGCTGTCTGCGCCGACGTCTGGCGCTTCGCCATCACCGTCCGCTCCGTCACATCCTTAGCATAACTAAGTAGCTGGGCTAACGACCACCCATTATGACCCCGGTCACCCTCAGAAGATCAAGGTCTCCAAGGGCCCGCGCAGGAAGTACACGACGAAGAGGGCCGCCACGGCGTACAGCAGCGGGTGCACCTCGCGGCCCTTGCCGCGCGCAAGCTTGATCAGGGCGTACGCGATGAGTCCGGCACCGATCCCGTTTGAGATCGAGTACGTGAACGGCATCAGCACGATCGTCAGGAACGCCGGAATCGCGATGTCGTAGTCGGTC
>DASXRC010000163.1:0-29460 GCA_036506795.1 Micromonosporaceae bacterium | reverse complement strand
GGTGTTCCACGGATCCTCAAGGAGCCACTGCTGCGGCTTACCTCCCAGCCAGACGACGAGCTGATTGAGGATGCCGCGCTGGTTGATGCCCGCCTGGTCGGGCCGGAATTCGTACACGAACCTCCAGATGATCGACGCGCCGACGAACGAGATCGCCATCGGCAGGAAGATCAGCGCCTTGGCGAGCGCCTCCAGCCGGGCCTTATCCACCAGGATCGCGTAGAGCAGGCCGATTCCGGTCGCCACGAACGGGGTGATGACCACCCAGATCGCGGAGTTGTAGAGCACCCGTCGCATGTCCTTGGACGTGAAGATCGTCTGGTAGTTGTCGACGCCGATGAACGACTTACCGTCGGCGTCGCGAAATGACTCGAAGATCGTCCGGAGGCCCGGGTACAGCAGTCCGACGGCGAGCATCAGCGCCACCGGCACGAGGAGCAGGAGCGCCACAATCCGGTCGGAGCGCCTGCCCCGCACCCGCGACGCGAGGAAGAGGATGAGCGCCATGACCCCGACGAATATCGCGATTGCCAGGAGCATCTGCAGGAACTTCTCGCCAGTAGTCACTGGAGCCCCTCACCTCCTCGGTTGACGGTTGCCCGCCGGCGGGGCGCCCGGCGCGCAGTCGGCACGCCCCGCCGGCGATCCTTACCTGCTCACTTTGGCCATGAGCGCTCGATGTTGTCCAGCGTTGTCTTCGTATCTTGTCCGGTGATCCAGGCGGTCATCTGCTTCCAGAACGAGTTCGAGCCGACCGCGCCCGGCATCAGGTCCGAGCCGTCGAACCGGAACACCACGTTCGGGTCCTGGAAGATGTCGGCCGCGAGCTTGTCGATCGGGCTGACGAGGTTGTCCTTCTTCAGGCCCTTGTTCGCGCTGACCCAGCCGCCGGCCGGGCTGGCCTTGGCCTTGTTGTTGGCCCATGTGTCGGTGGACAGGTAGGTCTGGAACGCCTTGACCTCTGGCCGGTCCGCGAACGCGAGGATGAACTCGCCGCCGCCGAGCACGGGCTTGCTGGTTCCGTCCTTGCTCGGGAAGTAGAACGCGAAGACGTCGCCGTCCTCGGCCACCTTGGTGCCCTGCGGCCAGTTGGCCGCGTAGAAGCTGGCCTGCCGGTGCAGCGAGCAGGTGCCTTCGAGGATCGGCAGACCGGCGTCCTGGAACGTCGTCGACGCGATGCTCTTGACGTTACCGAGGCCGCCGTTCACGTACTTCGAGTTCTTCAGGAACGTGCCGACCTCGTCGAGCGCGGCGGTCGGCTCGGCGGAGTTGAACGGGATCTCGTGCTTGACCCACTTGTCGTACGCCTCCGGCCCGCCGAGCCGCAGCATCATGTCTTCCATCCAGTCGGTCAACGGCCACCCGGTGGCCTCGCCGCTGGCGATGCCCGCGCACCACGGCTTCCCGCCGCCGCTTGCGATCTTGTCGGTCAGGGCCTTGAGGTCGTCGAGCGTCTTGGGGATCTCGTAGCCCTTGTCCTGGAACTCAGACGGGGAGTACCAGACCAGGGACTTCACGTTCCCGCCGAGCGGTGCCGCGTAGAAGGTGCCGTTGACCGTGCCGTAGCCCTTCCAGTCCTTGCCCCACCATTTGTCGACGTTCGCCGCGACCTCCTGCGGCGCCGCCTTGGCCTTGCCGGTACCCACGAGCTGCGCGAGCAGGCCGGGCTGCGGGACGATGGCCAGGTCCGGTGGGTTACCCGCCTTCGCGCGCACCAGGACCTGGGTTTCGAACGCCTTGTCGCCCTCGTACTTGACCGTCGCGCCGGTGCACTGCTCGAACGGCTTGTAGGAGTTGATCTGCGGCGTGTCCTCCGGCGTCACGATGCCGGTGTAGATGGAAACGGTCTTGCCCTTCAGGTCTCCGTACTGCTTGTAGTCGTCGCAGTTGACGTTGCCCCCTCCGCCGGCCTCGTTGTTGTCGCCCCCGCCGCCGCAGGCCGCGACGCTGAAGGTGACACCGAGCGCGCCGGCGAGCGCAACCGCAAGTGCCCGTGATCGGTGAAGGGACATGTCCCCTTCCTTTCTCGTCCTGCCCCGGTTCGTGCGCGACGCGCGCAGGGATCCGGAGAACGCTTCCACGACAGTCAAGAGCGTGTCCCGCACGCGGCGCAATGGTTACAAGTTGATCGAGTGCGTAACAATTGAGCGACGCGGGGCGGGCGAACGAGGGGTGGGGGCCCGCCGGTCGGGGCATCCGGGACTTTACGGCGTATCCGGGCCTTACCAGCGCGAACGAGCCGAGAGCCTCACAGGTGGATGGCTCTCGGCTCGTTGGCGTCGATCTGGCCTGGCGATCAGCTCCGCCGGCCAGCAGGATGAGATACCAGCGGCGCTAAGAGAAGAGGCTGACCCCGCCCGGCCCGACGAGCAGGCCGACGATGATCAGCACGATTCCCCAGATGATCTGCCTGCGCAGCAGCGCCATGATGCCGGCGATGACAAGCACCGCGGCGATGATGAAGAGGATCACGTCCCATGCGCTCATGGCCGTGCGTTACCCGGGCCGTCCCGGTGGGAAACCTGGTAGCGGTCGACGCTTGTGGATTCGTCGCTCTCCGGCCGGGGCGGCGGGGGGTAGGCGGCGCGGCCGGTGGCTAGCTGTGAACCGTCCACTGTGCTGCGAAGCGTCCGGTTGGGCCGGACCCCTTTCCTCGGCAGCCTTTTGCTGACCATGTCGGGTACTCCTCGGTTTGTGCGTACCGATGGTGAGTACCCGCCACCGCCCGGGCTATTCGTCGGGCGGCCCGCCGTCGCCGAGGTGGTAGACGCTGTACGCCTGCTTGATCACGGGATGCGCCACGTTGCGGACTCGGACGCCGCCCGGCGTCGTGCCGCGCTCCGAGCCCGCGTGCGCGTGCCCGTGCACGGCGAGAGCTGTCGGCGCCGCGTCGATGGCCTGGCCGAGCAGGTACGAACCGAGGAAGGGGTAGATCTCGGGTGGCTCGCCGGCGAGCGTGTCCGGCACGGGCGCGTAGTGGGTGAGAGCGACCCGCACGTCGCAGTCGAGTTCGGTCAGCGCGGCCGCGAGCCGGTCCGCCACGGCGGTGGTCGTGTTGACGAACGCCTTCATTTCCGGCTCGCCGAACGCGCTGGCACACCTGCCGGCGAAGCCCCCGCCGAAGCCCTTCGCACCCGCGACGCCGAGTCGGGCCGGACCGCACGCGAGGACCGTCCCCTCGCCCTCGAGAACGGTGATGCCGGCGTCCGCGAGCACGCGGAGGACCTTCGGCACCTGGTCACTGTGGTAGTCGTGGTTGCCGAGCACGGCGATCACCGGGACCTCCAGCCCGCCGAACTCGGTCGCGACACAGCGCGCCTCCGATTCACTGCCGTGGCGGGTGAGGTCTCCGGCGAGCAGCAGCACGTCCGCGTGCTCCGGCAACTGCTCGAGCGCTGGCCGGAACCGGCCCACCACATCCTGGTCCAGGTGGACGTCGCCCACTGCGGCGATGCGGATCACGGCAGTTCCTCCGCTTCGGTCGGTGCATGGGCGCGGGTCACCCCGATATCCGCGGAGAGGCGGACATCCGGGTACGCCTCGGCGACCAACCGCAGGATCTCATCGCGCCGGTGCCGGCTCTCGACCTCGCCACACAGGATGAGCGTGTGTTCGCGCCGGGCGACGGTGATGCCCTGCTCGGCGACGCCCGCGTGCTCGGTCAGCAACCGCTGCACGGCCGCCTCGACGTACTCATCGATCGGCTGCTCTCCGCTCTCGCTCATCGCTACGCGACCTCCCGCAACTTGGTTGACGAGCCGGGTCCGTCAGAAGGGAACGGCACCACGTCCAACCGGTCGAGCAGAACGAGAAACGCCTCCGCGTACGGCGAATGGGCCGTCTCCCGCCGCACCCGGGCCCAGTCGATCTGCTCACGCAGCGAGCGCGCCAACGGCAGCCCGCGCGCGAAGTCGCAGTGGTGCTGGGAGTAGCTCAGCAGCTTGTGGACCATCAGTTGGGTCGCGGAGACCACCGGCAACCGGATCGCGTTGACCGGCCGAATCACGGTGTCGGCCAGCGTCTCGTCGGTGACCGGACGCTCGACCGGCCGATGGATCAGATCCACCAGCCGGCCCTCGTCGTAGACCTTGACCAGCCAGTCCTCGGGAGGCCGCTCCGCGGTGAAACCCGCGTCGACCAACGCCCGCAGAGCCTTCTCCACGTCCGCCTCGCGCAGCAGGAAGTCCACGTCATGATCGCTCGAGTGCCCGCCGTGAGCGTACGCCGCGAAGCCTCCCCCCAACGCGAACGGCACGTCCACCTGCTTCAACACGGCGGCCACGCGCTTGAGGGTGACTATCAGCCCCTCGTCCACGCGGTGTGCCATGGCGAGTCTCCTGCCTAGAGCGGTGTGGTGGATCTACGGGTACCCTCGACCGAGATCGTTTACACGCCCGGCCAGGGCGGTTGGAAGCGGGCCCGGAGAACCTCCGGGCCCGCTCCCAACGCGTGGAGCGCACGCCGGCCTAGTCGGCGTCGCCTAGCTGTCCGCGCAGCTTCGCCAGTGCCCGGGCCAGCAGCCGGGAGACGTGCATCTGGCTCACGCCGATCTGCTCGGCGATCTGCGACTGGGTCATGTTGCCGTAGAAGCGAAGGGTGAGGATCCGCTGTTCGCGGGGGTCCAGCGCGGCGAGGGCGGGGCCCAGCGCCACGCGCAGCTCGGCCAGCTCGAACTCGCCATCCTCGGCGCCCAGTAGGTCGCCGAGTTCGGTGGCGCGGTCACCGTCGGTGGTCGGAGTCGAGAGTGAGACGGCGTTGTACGCTCGCGCCCCCTCCAGCCCCTCCAGCACCTCTTCCTCGCTGACCTCTAGGTGTGCTGCCAGGTCGGCGACGGTGGGGGACCGGCCGAGGCGCTGCATCAGTGTGCTCGTGGCCTCGGACAGGCTCAGCCGCAGCTCCTGCAGGCGGCGCGGCACCCTGATGTCCCAGGTGCGGTCGCGGAAATGCCGCTTGATCTCGCCGATGATGGTCGGAATGGCGTACGCCGCGAACTCGACGCCGCGGTCCGGGTCGAACTTGTCCACCGCCTTGATCAGTCCGACGGCGGCCGTCTGGACGAGGTCCTCCATCGGCTCTCCGCGTCCGGAGAACCGGTTGGCGAGATGCTGGGCCAGCGGAAGCCATGCCTCGATCACGTCATCGCGCAGGCGAGCCCGGGACGGGTGGTTGCTGGGCAGCACCGCCATCGTGGCCAGCAGATCGGTGGCGCTGTCTGTGGTCAGCCGTGCGTCGATCTCCGGGGCCGGTTGGTCGGCCTCCAAGGTCTCCCGATGCCGGGTAGTCGCGGTCACGGTGGTCCTCCCTGCCTTCCGCGCCGTCACCTACGTTGAGCCTCAGGAGCGGCTCGTCCGTCGTTCTCGCAGGCGGGACACGAAGGTCACCTAAGCTCCACTACAGTCGGTGCGTCGGCGGCCGATCGCCGTCTCGCTGGCGACCCTAGTCCAAACGGGTAGCAGAATTCTAGCCGAATGGCTGATGTCTTTCACAAACGCTGGGGCAGTTTTCGTGGTCTCTTTGCGGGCAATAGCGGGATTTTCCCGACAGCCACGTGGCTATCAGGCGCGACCGTATACCGGGATCGCGGCGCCGCTGATGGGCGCCGACTCGGGACCAGCGAGGAATCGGATCACCGTCGCCACCTCCTCCGGCGGCACCCACCGCGATTGGTCCGCCCGCGGCTGCGCCGCCCGGTTGGTCGAGGTGTCGATGACGCTCGGCAGCACGGCGTTGCAGCGCACGCCGTCGTTCTTGTACTCCACCGCCACCGCATTGGAGAACGCCAGCACCGCCGCCTTCGCCGTTATGTAGCCGACCGCGCCGGAGAACGGCGCCATAGCCGCGCGAGCCGAGACACAGACGACCGCGCCGCCGCCCGAAGCCACGAGGTGCGGCAGCATCGCCTGGGTGACGAGATAGGTGGGGCGCAGGTTCACCGCCAGCATCTGCTCCACCTGGTCGATCGGCGTCTCGTGGATCCGGCCGCTCCCGGCGTACCCCCCGACGAGATTGACGACCGCGCGCACCGGGGCGTCGTCGTCGCTGGTTGCCACCTCGGCCGCGCGCGCCACGGCCGCCGGGTCACTGAGGTCGGCGGGCACCCGCACCGCGGTGTCCGGCACGACCGCGCTGCCGTCGCGCACCGGCAGGACCACCCGCCAGCCGGCGTCGAGGAAGGCCGCGGTGACGGCTCCGCCCAGGCCGCCTGTCCCGCCGGTGATCAGCACGCTCCGTTCTGCCATGCGCATAACGTATAGCCGGACCGGGACGGCGTCGGTCAGGATCGGCCACATGCGACTGCTCATCCTCGGCGGAACGGTCTTTCTCGGCCGCGCGATCGCCCGCCACGCCCGGGACGCGGGACACGACGTGACGTGCGCCGCCCGGGGTACCTCGGGTGAGCCCGTCGAGGGCGTGCGGTTCGTCGCGGTCGACCGCGACGTCCAGACCGGACTGTCCGCTCTGGACGGTGCGAAGTTCGACGCCGTGATAGACGTGGCGCGCCGGCCCCGCCACGTCCGGGTGGCGCTTGCGGCGCTGAGCGGCCGGGTCGGCCATTGGACGTTCGTGTCGTCGTGTTCGGCGTACGCCGACCAGGCGACGCCCGGCCAGCGGGCCGAGACCGCGCCCGTGCTGCCCGCCATCTCGCCCGAACAGGACGAGAACGGACCGCAAAGCGACGCGGACCTGTACGGCCGGCGCAAGGTCGCCTGCGAGGAGGCGGTGGTGGCCACCGTCGGCGCGGACCGGTCATTCTCGTGCCGAGCGGGGCTCATCGTCGGGCCCGAGGACCCGAGCGGCCGGTTCGCGTACTGGGTGCGCCGCCTGGTCCACGGTGGCGAGGTGCTTGCACCGGGCGAACCCTCGGACGCGGTCCAGCTCGTCGACGTCCGGGACCTGGCGGCCTGGCTGGTGTACGCAGGCGAGACCGGACTGGCCGGCACGTACGACGGGATCGGGGCGCCCATGGGGCGGGCCGAGTTCCTGTCCGGAGTCGCGGCCGGGGTTGCCCCCGAGGGCATGCGCTTCATCTGGGTCGACCAGGAGTTCCTGCTCGAACAGGGCGTCGAGCCGTGGATGGGTGACCGCTCGCTGCCGTTGTGGCTGCCGCTGCCCGAGTACGCCGGCTTCCTCGCCCGCGACACCGCACCGGCGCTCGCGGCGGGCCTGTCCACGCGACCCGTGGCGGCCACCGCGCGCGACACGCTCGATTGGCTGGCAGATCGGCCCGACGCGGCGGTGACCGGATTGACGATCGAGGAAGAGACGAACGTGTTGGCCAACTGGCACGCCCGACTCGGCGAAGGCGCGGCATAATCGGGCCGCTCGGCGTACCTTTGCGAAGCAGGTCCGCGCCACGGTGTCGTGGTTGACGGTGGCGTCCGTCTGAAAGTAAGTTTCATCCGTGGCGAAGATGTCGAAGATTTCTGCGACGCACGAGCCCGGTGGACTGATCGTCCACATCAGTGGCCTGCTCCCGTCGCTGTCACCCGCCGAGCAGCGGGTGGCCCGGCTCGTCGTCGCGGACCCGGCGGACGCCGCCCGCCGCACCATCACCGATCTTGCCACCGCCGCGGAGACCTCGGAGGCCACGGTCATCCGGTTCTGCCGGTCCGTCGGCATGGAGGGCTACCCGCAGCTGCGCATCCGGCTCGCCGCGGAGGCCGCGCGCCGGATCGAGCCGCCGGACGCGCGGGTGGTCGGCGGCGACATCCCGCCGGGCGCCGACCTCGCCCAGATCATCGCGACGATCGCGTTCAACGACGCGCGCGCGGTCGAGGAGACCGCCGAGCAGCTCGACCCGGCGGTCTGCGAGCAGGTCGTCGACGCGATCACCGGCGCCGGCCGGATCGACATCTACGGCGCCGGGGCGAGTGGCTTCGTCGCCTTGGACTTCCAGCAGAAGCTGCACCGGATTGGCCGGACCGCGTATTACTGGCCAGACGTGCACACCGCGCTCACCTCCGTCGCGCTGCTCTCGCGGGGGGACGTGGCCATCGGCATCTCCCACACCGGCACGACGTCGGATGTGATCGAGGTGCTGGAGCAGGCCCGAAGCCGCGGCGCGACCACCGTGGCGCTCACGAACTTTCCCCGCTCGCCCGTCACGGAGGTGGCCGACTTCGTGCTGACCACGGCGGCGCGCGAGACGACCTACCGGTCCGGGGCGATGGCCAGCCGGCTCGCTCAGCTCACGGTCGTCGACTGTCTGTTCGTCGGCATCGCGGCGCGCAACCGGGCCAAGGCCCGCCGGGCGCTCGAGGTGACCGCGGAGGCGGTCCAGGGCCACCGGGTCGGTGCCCGCCGGGGCCGGTCATGACCGCCGGGAGGCCCGACGGTCCCGTGGTGACGCCTCCGGCCGTGACGCCAGAGGCGTCAACCACGGTGTGGGTCGGCTCGCCAACGGAGCGGCGGAACCCGAACTCCCACGAACTCGACCTCATGTCGACTCCCGAGGTGCTCCAGCTGATCAACGAGGCCGATGGGACGGTGCCGCGGGCGGTCGCCGCGGTGCTGGATGACATAGCTAACGCGGTGGATGTCGCCGTCTCCGCGCTGCAGGCCGGCCGGCGGGTGCACTACTTCGGCGCCGGCACATCGGGGCGGCTCGGTGTGCTGGACGCTGCCGAGCTGCCGCCCACGTTCAACTCGCCCGAGGACTGGTTCTGCGCACACCTGGCCGGCGGGCCGGACGCGATGTGGCGCGCGGTCGAGGACGCCGAGGACGACGACGAGGCCGGCGCCGCGGACGCCGCCGCGTGCGTGACGGCCGGCGACGTGGCGGTCGGGCTGGCCGCGAGCGGGCGTACCCCCTATGTGCTCGCGGCGCTGCGCACGGCGGCCGCGCTGGGCGCACGCACGGTGCTCGTGTCTGGGGACCCCCGCGCGGTCTCGGCCGGGGAGTTCGACGTCTTCGTCGGCGTGGACACCGGGCCCGAGGTCGTCGCCGGGTCAACCCGCATGAAGGCCGCGACCGCGCAGAAGCTGGTTCTCAACGCGTTCTCCACAGCGATCATGGTGCGGCTCGGCCGCGTCTACTCGAACCTGATGGTCGACCTCGTCGCCACCAACGCGAAGCTGCGCGGTCGGATGATCTTGATCCTGATGGAGGCGACCGGCTGCGGCGAGGAGGCGTGCCGGGACGCCATCGTCGAGGCGGAGGGCGATTTGAAGACCGCGCTCGTCAGCCTCCTGTCCGGCGCGGCGATGGCCGAGGCCCGGGCCGCGCTCGCGCAATCGGATCGGCAGGTACGCGGGGCGCTGGCATTGCTCGCCTCCTGAGCGTTTCGACCATGATCGTCCGGGTACCGCCCACGGAGTGACGAGGATCGCACCTCCGGCAGTGAACTCGATCGCTGTGCCGGGCCGTACCACATGGTGTGATGATTCGGGCGAACCGCACGCATCGGCGGCGCCCAGCCGCCGCGGCGGTCGGTGCGAATGCCCTGATGAGGGCGCTCCCAGCAAGCCCACAGGCATTCGTGACAGTTTCGACTCACACGGCGGAATCCCCGCGGAGCGTCGTCTGTTGTGTAGGTGTCAGAACCGCTGGGGGCCGGCGGATAACCGGGGGAGGGCTCATGGACAAGGGGAGCGGCTTGAACGAGGGGAAGTCCAGGTTGATCGAGGAGCACGGCGTGGGTACGGAGAACGTGATGATGCGGACGGACGAGGTCGCCGAGGAGCGCGACCTGGTCGGCGTGTACCTCCACGAGATCTCCCGCACCCCGCTCCTTGACGCCGCCCAGGAGGTCGATCTCTCCAAGGCAATCGAGGCCGGCCTCTACGCCGAATACCTTCTCGACGAGGGCAAGCTGCCCAAGGGCGTCAGCCGCGAGGAGCTCGAGCGGCTCGTGGTCGAGGGCGAGCGCGCGAAGGACCGCTTTATCCGCGCGAACCTGCGGCTCGTGGTGTCGATCGCCCGCCGCTACGTCCGCAGCGGCATGCCGATGCTCGACCTGATCCAGGAGGGCAACACGGGCCTCGTACGCGCCGTCGAGAAGTTCGACTACGAGCGCGGTTTCAAGTTCTCGACGTACGCGACGTGGTGGATCCGCCAGGCGATCAGCCGGGCCATTGCCCAGCAGGAGCGCACCGTGCGGCTGCCCGTCCACCTGGTCGAGGACGTCAACCGGATGCGCAACGTGGCCCGTCAACTCACCCGCGAGCTGGGTACCGATCCGGAGCCGGACCAGATCGCCAAGGCACTCGGCGTACCCGTCGAGCGCGTCCACGAGCTGCTCCGGTGGTCCCAGGACACGGTGTCGCTGGACACGCCCGTAGGCGACGACGGGGACACCAACCTCGGCGACCTGGTCGCCGACTCCGACGCGCCGTCGCCGGAGGACGTCGTGCTGTCCGCCCTGGAGCGCCAGCGGATCGAGAGCCTCCTCAACCACCTGGACGACCGGTCGGCCGGCATCATGCGCGCCCGGTACGGCCTGGAGGACGGCCGCGAGCACTCACTGACCGAGGTCGCCTCGCGGTTCTCCCTCTCCCGGGAGCGGATCCGCCAGCTGGAGATCCAGGCACTCGGCCGGCTGCGCGAGCTGGCCCGGGCCGAGGGGCTGCAGGCCGCCTGAGCCAAGTACACACGCGCCTCCCCATAAACGAGATCGCCGCCCCGGTTTGGGCCGGCGATCTCGCTATGGGAGGCGGCTACGTCCGTACACGGCCGTAGCCGTACGGGGTCATCACGTCCATGTCGGCGATCTTGACGACCTCGCCGAACGTCGGGGCGTGGATGATGTTCCCGCTGCCCACGTAGATCGCGACGTGCCCGAGGCTCTCGTAGAAGACCAGGTCGCCCGGCTGCAGCTGGGATCGGCCGATGTGCGCCACCACGTCCCACTGCATCGCCGCGTTGTGCGGCAGGTCCATGCCGGCGGCCCGCCACGCGGCCAGGGTCAGCCCCGAGCAGTCATAGCCGTCCGGCCCGTCCGCGGCCCAGACGTACGGCGTCCCGATGGCCCCGTACGCGTACCGGACCGCCACGCCGGCCTTGCCGGACACCGCGGGGACGCTGCCCGAATAGGACGACCGCGACGCGGTGGCCGAGCCGTACGCCTCGCGGCGCATCTCGTACAGCTTGTCCAGGTCCTTCTGGATCTTCACCTTCCGGGCGGCGAGCTGCTTCGCCTGGGCGGCTTGCGTGGCCCGGACCGAGTCCAGCCTCTGCTTCTGGGCGTCGTACCGCTGCCGAGCCGCGGTGAACCCGGTGACCGTCTGCTGGCGGGACCGCGCGAGCTGGTCGAGCGTGCTCAGCCGGCTGAGGAAGCCCTCCGGGGTGGTGCCCGACAGCAGCGCGCTGACGGTGCTGGCCTGGCCCTCCTTCTTGTACGCGGTGGCGGCGATCTCGGCGACGCCGGACTGAGCCTGGGCCACCTGGCGCTCCAGCGGCGCCATCCTGGCCGCCAGCGCCTGGCTGGCGGCCTTCGACGCCCGCAACTGCTCGTTGATCTTGTTGTACTGCTCGACGATGGTCTCGAGCTGCGCGGAAGCCTTGTTGATCTGCTGCTGGATCTCGGTGGCGGACGGGTCGGCCCGGGCGGCCGTCGCCGGTGCGATCAGCGCGATCGCGGCACCCGCCAGCACGAGGATGCGCAGCACCCTGTGCGCAAGGGACAAGAGACGAGGAACCCTTCTTCCGCCTGGCCGCCTACCGGGTTAGCTGACGGATTCGGGCGGGGAAGGTCGCCCTACCGCGCGGGGGGCGCGGATTCACCCCAGGTACCTGGGTCCCCGGTTCGTCGGGTCCACCGGACGCGGCGCTCAGCCGGCCGGTGGGGCGGTCGCGGCGCGCGCGACGGCCGACGATTCGGCGGCGCCGGACCGGCGCCACCCCGGGGGGAGTGGCTGACGACCGGGCCAGCCGCAACACCGTAACCCGGCATCGCGTCTGTCGGAAGGGCGTGATGGGCGATCTGGGAGGGTAGCCCTCGAACGGCCGAATGTCGTTATCACGCAACGCATTCAGCTCGTAACCGGGCCGTTGTCGCCGGCCGAGACCAAACCGGTCCTTGACGCCGCTGCGAGGTCTAGTTAAATGATCGGTAACTTGTGACGCCCGCCACAAGCGGCCGCCCGGTCGACAGGTGGGTGGCACGCCCGTCCGCCCCGGGAGTGCCCCGCGATGCTGCAGGTCCAGAACCT
Organism: Micromonosporaceae bacterium; assembly: GCA_036506795.1. GTDB lineage: Bacteria > Actinomycetota > Actinomycetes > Mycobacteriales > Micromonosporaceae > DASXRC01. Next base: position 17,310 of record DASXRC010000163.1, on the reverse strand, counting down.
CGAGGTCGTCTACGACGACGTCATGCTGGTCCTGCGTGGGGTGAGCCTCAGCGTCCCGCCGGGTTCGATCGTCGCCCTGCTCGGCGCGAACGGCGCCGGCAAGACCACCCTCCTACGGGCGATCACCGGGCTGCTCGACGTGCACGACGGCGAGATCACCAAGGGCTCCGTCAGCGTTGATGGCACCCCGATCCACCACCTGCGGGCCGCCGCGATCGTTCGCCGCGGCGTCACCCAGGTGATGGAGGGACGCCGGATCTTCGCCGAACTGACCGTCGAAGAGAACCTGCGGCTCGGCGGGCACACGGTCCGGCGTACCCCCCGATCGGAGGGCGGCCGCGGCCTTGCCGATCGGCTGGAGCACGTCTACAAACTGTTCCCGGTGCTGGCCGACCGGCGGCGGAGCACGGCGGGCTACCTGTCCGGCGGCGAGCAGCAGATGCTCGCGATGGGCCGCGCGTTGATGGCCGACCCCAGGTACCTGCTGCTCGACGAGCCGAGCCTCGGCCTGGCGCCCCGCCTGGTGGAGCAGATCCGCGACCTCATCGTCGAGATCAATGGGGCCGGCACCGGCGTGCTGCTCGTCGAGCAGAACGCCGCGATGGCGCTGTCGATCGCCGCGCACGGCTACGTGCTGGAGACCGGCAAGGTCGTGCTCGACAAGCCCGCCGACCAGCTGCTGGCCGACGAGGACATCCGCGAGTTCTATCTCGGCCTCGGTGCGACCGCGGAGAACCGACGGTCGTTCCGGGACGTGAAGCACTACAAGCGGCGGAAGCGGTGGTTGTCGTGAGCGCTTGTCGCGAACGAATGGCAGGCTCAGCATGACGGACGACCCGATCCTGGACTTCGTGGACGTCCGCCTGTCGTTCGCCGGCGTCAAGGCGATCGACGGGGTGAGCTTCACGGTGGGCCGGCAGGAGCTGTTCGCCATCATCGGCCCGAACGGCGCGGGCAAGACCTCGATCTTCAACGTGCTTTCCGGGGTCTATCGCCCGCAGTCCGGCCGGGTCGTCTTCGACGGCCGGAACATCGTCGGCCTACGGCCGCCGGCGATCGCCGCGCTCGGCATGGCTCGCACCTTCCAGAACGTCGAGTTGTTCGCGAACCTCACCGTCCTGGACAACCTCATGCTCGGCCGGCACAACCACATCCGGTACGGCCCGCTCTCGGCGATCGCGTGGCTGGGCCCGGCGCGGCGACAGGAGGTCGCCAACCGGGCCCGCGTCGAGGACATCGTCGACTTCCTGGAGCTCGAGCAGTGGCGTCGGCTGCCGGTCGGGCTGCTGCCGTACGGCGTGCAGAAGCGGGTCGAGCTCGGCCGCGCCCTCGCGATGGAGCCCAAGCTGCTGTTGCTCGACGAGCCGGTCGGCGGGATGAACCTCGAGGAGACCGAGGACATGGCCCGCTACATCCTCGACATCCGCGACGAGCTGGATATCCCGATCATCCTCGTCGAGCACGACATGGGGCTCGTGATGGACCTGGCGGATCGCGTGCTTGTCGTCGACTTTGGACAGCCGATCGCGACCGGCGTGCCGGGCGACATCCAGCACAACCCGGACGTCATCCGCGCCTACCTGGGGGAGGTGCAACGAACATGACCACGGCACCCGCCATGACCGGATCGACCGCCGTCGGCGACGCGCCGGCCGCCGCCACGACGATAGCGTCCCGGGTACGCGAACGAGCCGCGACGATGCCGGACCGGGTCGCCATGCGGGAGAAGGACTTCGGGATCTGGCAGGAGGTGACCTGGGCGCAGTACTGGCGTCGAGCCGAGACCGTCGCGCACGCGTTGCTCGCGCTCGGCATCGAGCCAGGCGACCGGGTCGCGATCCACTCCGAGAACCGGCGGGAGTGGCTCTACACCGACGTGGCCATCGTCGCGCTTCGGGCGATGACGGTCGGGCTCTACCCGACGAACCCACCCTCCGAGGTCGGCTACCTGTTGTCGCACTCGGGCGCGCGCGTGCTCGTCGCGGAGGACCAGGAGCAGGTCGACAAGGCGCTCGAGGTGATAGACCGCTGCCCCGACCTGGAGCGCATCGTGTACCTGGAGCCGCGCGGCATCAGGTACCGCTACGACCACCCGAAGCTGCTGTCGTGGGACGACCTTGTGGCCCTCGGCGAGGAACACCGGACCTCCCATCCGGAGGCGATCGCTGAGCGGATGGCCGAGGCCCGCCCCGACGACATTGCGACGCTCATCTACACCTCGGGCACGACGGGGCCACCGAAGGGCGCGATGCTCTCGGTGTCCAATGTGGAGTTCGCGATCCAGGTGCTGGTGCACGGCGGTGGCTTCACCTCGCCGCCGCCAGCCCCCAGCGACATGCTGCTGTCCTACCTGCCGCTGTGCCACGTGGCCGAGCGCATCTTCACGACCTGGTTCAACGCCGGGGCAGGGGTGCAGGTCAACTTCGCGGAGTCGATCGCGACGGTCCAGGCCAACCTCCGCGAGGTGCAGCCGACGATCCTGTTCGGCGTCCCGCGGATCTGGGAGAAGATCCTGGCGACGGCGCAGATCCGGCTCGCCAGCGCAACGCCGCTCAAGCGGCTCAACGCCCGAATCTGGCTACGGGTCGCGGACTGGATCGGCTCGACGCTCGTGCGCACCGGAGGCACGCACACGCTGGCCACGCGCCTGGCGTACACCTTGGGCTGGGTCTTCTACTACCGCGCCCTGCGCGAGCGGATGGGCATGCGGCGCGTGCGGTATGCCGCGTCCGGTGCGGCACCGATCGCCCCCGACGTGCTCAAGTTCTTCATGGGCATCGGCGTGCGGATGCACGAGGTGTACGGCATGACGGAGAACACCGCGATCGCGACCGCCAATCGGCCGGGCCGCGTCCAACTCGGCAGCGTGGGCGAGCCACAGGTCGGCGCGGATCTGCGCATCGATGAGACGACCGGCGAGATCCTGACCCGGCATCCGGGCGTGTTCGTGGGTTACTTCCGAGACCCCGAGGCCACCGAGCGCGCGAAGACGCCCGAGGGCTGGCTGCACACCGGCGACATCGGCGAGTGGGTGCCCGGGCCGGGTGGCCCCGAGCGCACCCACGTGAAGATCACCGACCGGGCCAAGGACATCCTCATCACCTCCGGTGGGAAGAACATCGCGCCCTCGGAAATCGAGAACGCGCTCAAGGCCTCCCCGTACATCAAGGAGGCCGTCGTCATCGGCGACCGCCGGGCGTTCCTCACGGCGCTCATCGGCATCGAGCTCGACACCGTCGGCGAGTGGGCGCAGCGGCGGGGCCTGCCGTACACGACGTACCGCGACCTGTCCGAGAAGGCTGCCGTGCGGGACCTGGTGCAGTCCATCGTGGACGACGTGAACTCGCGGCACGCCCCGGTAGAGCAGATCAAGAAGTTCCGGATGCTCCCCAAGGAGCTCGACCACGAGGACGGCGAGCTCACCGCCACCCAGAAGGTCAAGCGCGCTGCGATCGCGAAGCTCTTCGCCAACCTCGTCGAGGAGCTGTACGCCCGTGGTTGACGTCCTGGAGGCGCTCGCGCGCGGGCTCGGCATCGGCAGCGTGTACGCGCTGCTGGCGCTCGGCTTCGTCATCATCTACAAGGCCACCCGCGTCATCAGCTTCGCCCAGCCCGCGTTCATGCTCGCCGGTGTCGTGATGGTGACGTTCCTGGCGAAGTCCATCGGCTTCTGGGCGGCGCTCGCCGCGGCGGCCGCGCTGACCGCGGTGCTGGCGCTGGGTGTCGAACGGGTTGCGGTTCGTCCGATGATTGGCAAGCCGGCGTTCGCGGTCGCCATCATCACGCTCGGCGTCGACGTCGTGGTCCGCGTGGTGGTCAACGCGTTCATTGGCCTGGACGTCCGCCAGGTCGGCGACCCGTGGGGGCTGCGGGTCGTATCGGTCGGGCCGGTGGACATCCAGCAGCGGCACATCGCCATGTTCGTCGCGGCCGCCATCGTGGTCGCCCTGCTGTTCGCGTTCTTCCAGTACACCCGGATGGGCCTGGCGATGCGAGCCGCGTCGTTCGATCAGGAGACCGCGCTCGCGCAGGGCGTCTCGGTCGGCGCGGTGTTCGCGCTGTCCTGGGCGATGGCGGGCGCGCTCGCCGCGATCGGCGGCACGTTCGCGGCCGCCGGCACCGACGTGGACGGCGCTTTCTGGGTGGTCGCGCTGACCGCGCTGCCGGTCATCATCCTCGGCGGCCTCGACTCCCTGCCGGGTGCCGTGATCGGCGGGCTCGCCGTCGGGGTGCTCCAGGAGCTCGCGGCGCAGTACCAGAACCACGCGCCGTGGCTCGGCGGGAACGTCTCGATCATCACTCCCTACGTCGTGATGCTGATCGTTCTGCTGGTGCGGCCGTACGGGCTGTTCGGGACCCGAGAGGTGGAGAGGGTGTGACCGCGAGGAGCGCGACGGCCGGGCGACCGCTGCTGTACACGTCGTACGCGAGCGACATGGCGCTGCTCAACACACGGGCCAAGCGGATCGCGATGCTCGTCGTGCTGTTGATCGCCGCCGGCCTCCCGTTGGTGCTGCTCGACCCGGACCTGCAGCTCGTGGCCACCGCGTGCGTCGCGGCGATCGGTGCGATCGGCCTCGGCCTGGTGACCGGGTACGCCGGGCAGGTCTCCCTCGGCCACGCCTTCTTCCTCGGCATCGGGGCGTACACGGCCGCGGCTATCAGCGGCGACCCGGACGGCCGCGCGATCGGGCTCGGCGTCACGAACATGCTCGTGTGGCTGCCCGCGGCGGGCATCGTGGCCGGACTGGCTGGTGTGCTCGTCGCGCCCCTCGCCACGCGGCTCCGCGGGCTGTACCTCGCGATTGTCACGCTCGGCCTGGTGTTCATCGGGGCCCACATCTTCAACGAGTGGAGCGCGCTGACCGGAGGGGCCGGCGTCGGGCGCAGCACCGCGAGGCTCGAGGTGTTCGGCTACCGCCTTGATCAGACCGGGGCGTACTTCACCCGAGACCAGAAGCTCTACTGGCTGATGCTCGGCCTGCTGGTTGTCTTCGCCGTGGCCGCGCGGAACCTGGCCCGCTCGAAGGTCGGGCGGGCGTTCACGGCGATCCGCGACCGCGACATCGCGGCCGGTGTGATCGGCGTAAACCTCGCCAAGTACAAGACGATCGCCTTCGGCGTGTCGTCGTTCTACGCCGGCTGCGCCGGCGCGCTGCTCTACACGGTGTCCGGATACGTGGAGCCGGGCACGTTCAACCTGCTGCTGTCGGTGCAGTACATCGCGATGGTGCTCATCGGCGGCGCGGGGACGATCTCCGGTGCAATCGCCGGAGCGTTCTTCATCAGCCTGTTGCCCAGGCTCACCCGGGAGCTGCCGGCGCTGCTGCCGTTCATCAGCGGCGAGGCCAGCAAGGTGCCGAACGTCTTCCAGGTTGAGACGATCCTCTATGGAACGTTGATCATTATCTTTCTGATCTTCGAGCCGCGAGGGCTGTACGGCATCTGGGTACGGCTGCGCAATTACTGGAAGGCGTGGCCGTTCTCCTATTGATCACTACTACGTGGCGGAGGAATTCATGAGAAGGCTGGGAGCGATCGGCACGACCGCCGTCCTCGTGCTGGCCGGCGCGCTCGCCGGGTGCCGTGGCAGCGACAACACGACGAGCGGGTCGGGTGTCAAGACAGACGTCGGCGTCACCAAGGCCGCGTGCCCCGAGGCGATCGACAAGAAGAAGGGCTGCATCTACCTCGGGATCATTTCCGACCTGACGGAGGGGCCGTTCCGGGCCCTCGCCGTGCCGATCACCGACGCGCAGAAGGCGTTCTGGAAGCGGGTCAACCAGAACGGTGGCATCGGCGGGTACGAGGTTGACGTCACCAAGTACATCCGCGACAACAAGTACAACCCGCAGGTGCACAACCAGGTCTACCAGGAGATCAAGGGCAACATCCTGGCGCTCGCCCAGACGCTGGGCTCGCCGACGACCGCAGCCATCATCGACGACCTCCGCAACAGCAACATCGTCGCGGCCCCCGCGTCGTGGACGTCCGCCTGGGCGTTCGAGGATGTGATCCTGGAGTCTGGGGCGAACTACTGCGTCGAGTCGATGAACGCGCTCGACTACGCCAAGGAGAAGTACAGCCCGAAGAGCGTGCTCGCGGTGCACTACGCCGGCGACTACGGCGACGACGCGGCCGCGGGTGCCAAGCTGGCGGCGCAGTCGCTCGGCATGACGTTCAACCACGTGAAGACCGACGCCGGCGCGGACAAGCAGGCCGGCGCGATCCAAACGATCCTCACCACCAAGCCCGACCTCGTCATCATCACCACGGGGCCCGCGGAGACCGCGGCCATCGTCGGTGGGAGCGCCCAGCGCGGCTTCAAGGGCCGGTTCATCGGCACCAGCCCGACGTGGAACCCGGCCCTGCTGGCGAGCCCGGCCGCGCCGGCATTGACCGCGCTCTACGAGCAGAGCGCGCCGTGGAACGCCTGGGGCACCGACAGCCCCGGCCACAAGGCGATGCGCGACGCCGTGACGGCGGCCGTGTCGAACCTCGTCCCCAACGACGGCTACACCTCGGGGTGGATCTGGTCGTACCCGCTTAAGGCCGCGCTGGAGAAGGCCGTGCAGAACGGCGATCTCACTCGGGCCGGCCTGGCCAAGGCCGCCAAGGAGCTGACCTCGGTCGACTACGAGGGCATGCTGCCGCAGGGGGCGGGCAACTACGCCGCCGGCGCGAACGACGGCGCGTTCCGGATGACCGCCATCTACAAGCCGGACGCCGCCGGCCCGACGAAGACCGGCCAGGTCAGGGACCTGTTCGAGGGTGCGACGGCCAAGGCGTACACATTGGACAAGCCCTGCTTCCAGAAGCTCTGACCTGAGTGGACGGTCGGCCGCCGTGGGGTTGCCCGCGGCGGCCGACCGCCGCGGAGGACGCATGACGTCGCCACGCGTTCCGCGCTCACGCGCGCCCAGGATCATCCATCCGGCAAAGGAACCCGCGAGCGTGCCGCCGCCGCTCACTGGAGTCTGGGCGCCCATCGACACCCGCCTGGACAGTCCCGACCTGTTTCCGCTGCCGACCGGCGCGGCGCCCGAGGACGTCGCCGTCGAGCCGGACGGGTGTCTGGTGGCCGGTGGCGACGATGGCCGGATCTGGCGATGGCCGGCCGGTGCGCGCCCGGGCGACGAGCCGTCGCTGGTGGCCGACACCGGCGGCCGACCGCTCGGCATCGAGGTGGATACCCGGGATCACTCGCTGGTCGTGTGCGACGGGTACCGCGGGCTGTTGCGGGTGACGCGCGACGGCCGGATCCAGGAACTGGCCGCCGAGGCGGCCGGCCGGCCCATCCTCCTCTGCGACAACTCCGCCGTCGCGCCCGACGGGACGGTGTACTTCACCGACAGCTCGTCTCGTTACCCGCTGCACGCGTGGAAGCGGGACATCGCCGAGCACCGCCCCAATGGGCGGCTGTTGGCGTACCGGCCAGACACCCGGCGGGCGGAGGTCGTCGCCGATGGCCTCTACTTTCCGAACGGGGTCGCGCTGACGCCGGACGGTGGCGCGCTGCTGGTCGCGGAGACAACCACCCACCGGCTGTTGCGGGTGCCGCTGGCCGGCGGGGACCCGGTCGAGGTCGTGGACCTGCCGGCGTACCCCGACAACATCTCCGCGGTGGGCGACGGGACCTACTGGGTGGCGCTGCCGAGCCCGCGCGTCCCGATCGCCGAGCGGCTGCTGCCGTACCCCGGCCTGCGCCGCGCCGCCCTGCTGCTGCCGGAGGCGCTGCAGCCCAAGCCGAAGCGGTACGGGCTGGCGGCGCTCGTCGACGGCGACGGGACAGTGCTGCGTACCCTGCACGGGCCGAGTGGCCGCTACCGGATGATCACCGGCGTGCGGCAGGCGGGTGGCGAACTGTGGCTGGGCAGCTTCGTCGAGCCGGCGGTGGCCCGGGTCAGCCTGTAGCTGCGGGCATGGCGCGGGCGTGCACCCACCTGGTGACCACCCGCTCGGCGTAGAAGGTCAGAAACGGGATCGTGCCGGCCAGCATGACCAGGGCCATCCGGCCGAGGGGCCATCGCGCGCGGCGGCCCAGGTCGAACACGGCGACGAGGTAGACGATGAACAGGAAGCCGTGCAGCGGGCCGACGATCGCGACCACCGTCGGGTTGTCGAAGGCGTACTTCAGCGGCACTCCGACGACCACCAGGACGACGAGCACGACACCGACGATGTACGCGATGATGCGGTAGCGGATGAGGGCGGCGCCCACGGTTCTCCAGTCTCCCTCAGCCGGGGTAGTCGGTCCGCCGAGCGTCCGGGTTCGCGTTCAGCCAGGCCAGATACTTGTTGTACGCGGCGAGTTCGGGGTCGCCGCCGTCGTCGCTCGGCATCGTACGGCGCGCGGTGACGACCGGACGCCGCGCGGCGGGGGGTGCCTCGGTTGGCGGTTCGTCGGCGGGCGTATCGCCGGGCAGCGCCGCTCGGACCTCGCGGTACCAGATGAACGCCACGAAACCGGCGAACACCGGCCATTCAAAGGTGTACGCCCAGCTGAGGACGTTACCGCCCGAGGCGCGCCGGAACTGCCACCAGCCGAGTGCCAGAAAGCCCGCCACGAGCAGCGCGGCGGCCGCGTGGCGCGCGATCCAGGCCGGTGACAGCAGGCGCCTCATGCGCCTGAGCCTACCGGCGCGACGCGGCCCCCTCCCCCTCTCCCCCTTCTCGCGTCGATCATGGACCTGTTGCCGTGAGTCGATCGCTGTGGCACGACAACAAGGCCATGATCGGCGACGAAGTGCATGATCGACGGCGCGCGGTTTAGCGCGACGCGATTCCGGCTACTGAAGTCCGCATGACTGATCCCGGCTTCGCGGCGAGCGAGGCCATGTTCGCGGCGATGGAGGAGCCAGGGATCGATCCCGCCGAGCTCCCCGAGGACGAGCTGCTGCGCGAGCTGGCCAGCCTGCACCGCACCCGACTGGACACCCTGCGGCATGCCGCCGACAGCGCCCTCGCGACGCATCTGAGGCGCACCGCCGAGCTGGAAACCGAGTACCTGGCCCGGCATCCCGGCCGCGAGGTCGACCCGCGCCGGCTGCGCGAGGGCCCCGACGAGCGCCGGTGACGGCCCATGGACCTGTCCTTCCTGCGGCCGCTGTACGAGCACGAGGGCCCGTGGTCATCCGTATACCTGGACACGTCGCGCGAGGCGGAGGACGCCGTCGCAACGGTGGCTCTCCGCTGGCGTGCGGTCATTGAGAAGCTCGCCGCGGACGGCGCCGACCGGGCGACGATCGCGGCGATTGAGCGGATCATGCCTGAAGATCCCGGGCGCGACCTGGCCGGCCACCGCGGGCTCGCGGTGTTCGCCGGCGGTGGGGAGGTGCGAATGGTCGTACCGCTGCCAAGTCCGCCGCCCCGCGACCAGGCTGTCGTCTCGGCCTTGCCCGACTCACTCGGGCTCGTCCTCACCCTCGACGAGCAAGTCCCGTGGGTGCTGGTCGTCGTCGACCGCACCGGCGCGGACCTGTTCGCCGCCGATGCCAACGGCCCACGGCGGGCGTCCGAGGTGACCGGGGAATGGGACTACCCGATCACGAAGAGCCGGCCCGGCGGGTGGTCGCAGCCCCGCTATCAACGGGCCGCCGAAGAGAACTGGGAACGCAACGCCAGGCAGGTGTCCCGCGCGGTGGCGGACCTTGCACACGACGTGGAGGCCGAGGTCCTCGTGCTCGCCGGCGACGTCCGGGCGCGACAGCTCGTCCGCGAACACCTCCCCGAATCCGTCCGCGCGCGGATCCTCGAGACCGAAGCCGGCGGCCGGGCGCCGGGCGCCGACCGGGAACCGGTGCGAAAGATGACCGAGGAGGCCGTGCGGGTCAAGGCCGAGGAACACCGCGCCGAACTGCTCGACGCCTACCGCCGAGACCTGGGCACGGGCGCCGCGGTGGCCGGACTACCCGAAGTCACCGCCGCCCTGCGGCGCGGCGGCGTACGCGCGCTGCTCCTGGATCGAGATCGATACCCCCGGGTCGACCTGTGGGTCGCCGCCGACCCACGTCAAGTGGGTACCGAGTTGGAGCAGATCCTGGTCGGTGACCCCTTCCGCGTGGCCGCGACGTCGGCGCTCATCCGCGCCGCCGCAGGTGAGCGCGCCGACCTGTTCCTGGTGACCGCCGACGAGGTGGAGCTGTCCGACGGCGTCGGCGCGGTGCTGCGGTATCCACAACCCGAGGGGGTCGTGTCCTGAGCTCCGCGTCGAGCAGCTCCCGCGAGGGAATCGCTGCGCGCCACGCACCCTCCTTCCCGGCGTGACCGGGGTTACACGGCGGCGCGGAACACCGTCACCCCGGGCGCCGCTGTACAAGCAGTCGGTGTGTCCAGTGTCCCCGGGCCTCACCTAATTTGCCTTCGCGGAATACCGTCCGGCTGGAGCCGCGTCGTGCCTTTCGCCGAGAGGCGACCTGCACACCGACCTCAGCGCCGCCCGACGGTTTTCCGTGGGGCGGCGCCGTGTCATGTCCGGCCTCCCCAGCGGGGCGTCGGCCGGATCTCGAAGCCAGCGAGACCCTCCGGTCGCTCGTCGTACGCCGCGACGTCGGTCACCTCCGCGTGCGGCGGCCCACGGCGTATCCAGTCGACCGCGGCGGCCACCCGGTCCGGCTCGCCCTCGAAGACCGCCTCCACCCTGCCGTCCGGCAGGTTTCGCACCCAGCCCGCCAGCCGCTGCTCGACGGCGACCCGGCGACAGGTGTCCCGGAAGAACACGCCCTGGACCAGGCCGTCGACGACCACGCGCGTACGCGTCACTCCTAGACGGTACGGGTCCAGGTCGCCGCTGGGTTGCCCGTCAGTAGCCCCCTCCGCCTCCGCCGCCGCCTCCGCCACCGGCGGCGAGCGCGATCGCGACAATGACGGCCACAATCACGACCGCGATAACGACGATCCAGATCGTCCGGCGAGTCATGGCCGGGTCCTACCCGCGAGCGCCGGCATTGACACCCTCCTCCGGTAGCGTGCGGACGTGGCTCGAGGCGCCGAACGCACCCTGACGCGGCGTGAACTCAACCGTGCCCTGCTCGCGAGGCAGATGTTGCTCGAGCGGTCCACGGTGAGCGTGCCGCAGGCGCTCGAACGGATGGCCGGCCTGCAGGCGCAGTACGCACCGGCCATGTACATCGGACTCTGGTCACGGTTGGCGTCGTTCGAGCGCGGCGACCTCGACAATCTGCTCGGGCGCCGCCGCGTCGTGCAGGGCACGCTGCTGCGGTCCACGATTCATCTGGTCTCGAAGCGAGATTACTGGCCGTTCGCGGTTGGCGTACGCAGAACGCGCCGGGAATGGTTCCTGCGGACCCGCAAGGACGCGACCGCGCACGAAATGGCAGATCTCGCGAGCAAGCTGCGTGGGGCCCTCGCCGACGGGCCGATGCGCCGGACCGAGATCGAAAAGCTACTCGGCCCTCGGCGGATCGAGGGCATCGGCCTGTGGCTCGAGCTCATCCGGGTGCCACCGTCGGGCACGTGGGAGCGCCGCCGCGCCGACCTGTATGGCCTCGCGGAGGAATGGGTCGGCCCGCCGACGGCCACCGAGAAGGAGGGCATCGACCTACTGATCCGCCGCTACCTGGGCGGGTTCGGTCCCGCGACGCGGGCGGAGATCGCCGACTGGGCCGGCCTGCCGGTGACCACCGTCGCTCGGGCGCTGAAGGGCATGTCCCTGCGCCGGTTCCGCGCCGAGGACGGCGCCGAGCTGGTCGACCTGCCGCGCGCTCCGCTGCCCGACGGGGATGCGCCCGCACCCGTGCGCTTCTTGCCGGTGTGGGACGCGATGCTGCTCGTCCACGCGCGGCGCACCGGCATCCTGCCCGAGGCGTACCGGCTGAGGATCTTCAACAGCAGGACACCGCATTCGTTCAACACCTTCCTCGTCGACGGGTCCGTCGCGGGGACATGGCGGCACGAGGGCGGCGACATCCGGCTCGAGGAGTTCGCGCCTCTGCCGGACTCGGTCCGCCGCGAGCTCGCCGAGGAGGCCGACCGGCTGGCCGCGCTGCACGCGTGATCGGCGGCCGGTCGGCCTACTGGCGGCGCACGGCCAGACCAGGTAGCTGACCGGCCAGATCAGCAGGATCACCGGCAGGCGACCCATGACCGCCCCAGAGCGCCACCGGCGGCGGCCCGCCGGCGAATCGGTGGGCAAACCGGGCGTCGGCCCAGCGGATCACGCTCGGCCCGACCACGACCGAGAAGCCGAGGTACGCCGCGGCACTCGCGAGCGGAGCGAGGGCCAGCTGACACAGCTCCAGAAGGCCACCTCGCACGCGACGATGAGGCCGAGGATCACCGCGCGATCTCGCCGGTGTGCGCGATGTTGGCGCGGTCGGCGTCTTCGTCGCTGGGCGTGCCGGCGAACCAGGCGTCGAGGATCTCGCCGAGCAGCGGCTCGGACACGACTCGCAGGCTCAGCGCCAGCACGTTGGCGTCGTTCCAGGTCCGGGCGCCGTCCGCCGTGTAGGCATCGGCGCACAGCGCCGCGCGTACCCCAGGCACCTTGTTCGCGGCGATCGCGGCGCCGGTGCCGGTCCAGCAACAGACGACGCCCTGATCGGCACGGCCCTCGGCGACGTCCCGCGCGGCGGCCTCAGCGCACCAGGCCCAGTCCTCCCGATCCCCGGCGGCGAGGACGCCGTGCGGAATCACCTCGTGCCCGCGCCGGGCGAGAGCATCGACCAGCAGCATCGCCACCCCATCGCGGGAGTCGGCCGCAACCGCGACTCGCATGCCGCCGAGCCTAGTCACCCAAACCACGCCGCGGCGCGCGCCGCCCGAGCGCACCGATGGCCAGTCACTCGGTGCGGCGGCGGAACAGCACGCCGGAGACGGCCACCGACGCGAGCATGATCCCGCCGCACCAGGCCACCGCCTGCCACGGCGCGGAAGCGACGGGCGCGTCGAGCAGCAGGCCTCGCAGCGTCTCGATGACGGGCGTGCAGGGCTGGTGATTGGCGAACCCGTGGATCCAGCTGGGCATCGTGTCGATCGGGACAAACGCGCTGCTGGGGTACGGCAGGAACATCACGAAGAAGGTGAAGCCGGCCGCGGCCTCGGGCGTGCGCGCGAGCAGGCCGACCGCCGCGGACAGCCAGGAGATCGCGAGGATGAACAGCAGTAGTACGCCGGCGGCCGCGAGCCAGTCCAGCGGGGTGGCGTGGGGCCGGAAGCCGATCAGGAACGCCACGCCGAGCACGAGGACCGTCGACGCGAGATTGCGCGCGACGCTCGCCGCCACGTGCCCGGCGAGCAGCGCGGCCCCGCCGATGTCCATCGACCGGAACCGGTCGACGATGCCGTTCTTCAAGTCCTGGCTGACGCTGACCGCGGTGGAGGCAGCGCCGAACCCGGCGCAGAGCAGGATGACGCCGGGCACCACGTAGGTCACGTATTTGGTACCGGTGTCGATGGACCCGCCGAACAGGTAGACGAACATCAGCATCAACATGATCGGCAGCATCAGCGAGGTCAGCATCGCGTCGACCTGGCGACTGGACACCCGCACGCTGCGGCCCACCATCGTGGTCACGTTAGACATCTGCGGTCTCCTTCTCGGCCGTGGCGGCGTGCCCGGTCAGGGCCAGGAACACGTCATCGAGGGTCGCGGTATGCACGGCGAAGCTCTCCACGGCGCTCCGCCGCGGGTCGACCTCGTCGAGCAGCGCGCGGATGTGCCCGGCGCTGCCGTCGGTGGCCACGCCGAGGCTCAGCCGGGCCTGGTCGGCCTGGATCGCCCGCGTACCGAGGTAGCGGGCCACGTCGTCGAACGCCTCGCGGTCCGCGAGGAAGAGGTCGAGGCGCTGCTCGGCCACCTTCGCCTTGAGCTCGGCCGCGGTGCCCTCCGCGACCATTTGGCCGCCGTCGAGGACCGCGATGCGGTCGGCGAGCCGGTCGGCCTCCTCGAGGTACTGCGTGGTGAGGAAGACCGTCACGCCTGAGCCGGCGAGGCCGGTGATGACCCCCCACATCGCCTGCCGGCTGCGCGGGTCCAGGCCGGTCGTCGGCTCGTCGAGGAAGATCACCGACGGTTGGCCGACGAGGCTGGCGGCCAGGTCCAGCCGGCGGCGCATCCCGCCCGAGTACGCGCCGACCCGGCGCCGACTCGCCTCGGCAAGGTCGAATCGCTCGAGCAGCTCGGCCGCCCGCCGGCGCGCGTCCGCCGCGCAGGCCGGTGAGCCGGGCCATCATGCGCAGGTTCTCCTCACCGGTCAGCAGGTCGTCGACCGCCGCGTACTGCCCGGTGAGGCTGATTGCGCGCCGGACCCGGTGCCGGTCGCGTGCGACGTCGAACCCAGCCACGCGCACGCGGCCTGCGTCTGCGTGGGTGAGGGTGGCCAGGATCCGGACCGTCGTGGTCTTGCCAGCCCCGTTCGGGCCGAGCAACGCGTACACGCTGCCGCACTCGACCCGCAGGTCGATCCCGTCGAGGACCTTGAGCTTGTCGTAGGACTTTTCGAGGCCGTACGCCTCGACCGTCAGCTCGTCGAACATCTCATCCCTCCCGTACTGGCTGCGTACACTGTACACAACGAAGGCGTACAGGCTACATCGGAATGCATGCACGCCATCCTGTACTAGAACAGGTAGGCTGGCCGGGGAACTGTACTAGGACAGAAGGGTGACTGACGGTGTCTGACCCGCCATACCTGCGGATCGTGTCGGACCTCCGGCGACGGATCGCCTCGGGCGGCCTGCGGCCGGGGGAGCGGGTGCCCTCGACCCGCCAGATCGCGGCCGAATGGGGCGTCGCGCTGGCGACCGCCGCGCGCGCGTTGGCCACGCTGGCCCAGGATGGTGACGTTAGGGCCGTCCCGCGGGTGGGCACCGTGGTCTCCGAGGTCACGCCGCCGGAGCCGTCGCGCTCACCTCGGCGCGGCGATCAGCGGCCGGTCCGCGCCGAGCGGCCAGGTCCGGCTAGGCGACGGTCCCATACTCCGCGGCCCAGGCCCGAGGATGAACCCGAGCTCAGTCGTGACCGCATCGTGCGTACCGCTATCGCCGTCGCGGACGCGGACGGCCTCGCGGCGGTCTCGATGCGCCGCGTCGCGATGGAGCTCGGCGTCGCGACCATGTCGCTCTACCGGCACGTGCCGAGCAAGGACGACCTGGTGTTCCTCATGTCCGACACCGTCTTTGGGGAGGTCGACCTGCCCAACCCGCCGCCCGCGGGCTGGCGGGCGCAGCTGGAGGGGCTGGCGCATGTGCAGTGGGCGGCGTGCAAGAGGCACCCGTGGGTCGCGCGCACCATCTCGCTGACGCGCCCGACGCCGGTGCCGAACGGGATGGCGCACACGGAGTACGCCATGCGTGCGGTCGACGGCCTCGGCCTGGACCCGGAGACGATGGTGCGCATCGCTATCACGATGGCGGGACACCTGCAGGCGATCGCCGCGAACCTGGAGTCCGATGTGGAGGCCGAGCAGGAGACCGGCATGACGAGCGACCAGTGGATGGAGTCTCAGGACGCCACATTGGCCTCGATCATGTCGTCGGGGCGCTTCCCGATGCTGGCCAAGCTCGCGGAGCTGCCCGACTTGAAGCTGGACCTGGACGCGCTGTTCGAGTTCGGGTTGTCGCTGCTGCTCGACGGGGTTGAGGCGTTGATCGAGGGCAGGTCGTGAGCGCCCACGGGATCGCGGTGCCTCCGGAGCTGGCCGCCAGCCACGCCAAGTACCACGGCGACGCGGGCCGCGCCTGGATCGCCGCGCTGCCGGAGGCGGCGGCCGGATACCTCGACCGCTGGGACCTGCGCCTCGACGGGCCGGCGCGGCACGGCGTCGTGGCGCTTGTCCTTCCGGTGCTCACCGCGGACGGCACCCGCGCCGTCCTCAAGCTGTCGCCGATCGAGGAGGAGCACGCCGGGGAGGCGTCGGCACTACGGGCCTGGGCCGGCAACGGCGCGGTCCGCCTGCTGGACGAGGACCCGGCCACCTGGACGCTGCTGCTGGAGCGGCTCGACGACGGTCGCTCGCTCGCCGACGTGCCGGACGACTTGCAGGCCGTGCAGGTCATCGCCGAGTTGCTCGCGCGGCTCACCGCCCTACCGGCGCCACGCGAGATCCGCAGCCTTGGCGCGGTCGCCGAGCGGATGGTGGCCGAGGCCCCGGCCGCCGCCGACCGCCTAGCGGACGCGGGCGAGCGCCGGCTCCTCGCGCGTTGGGCCGCGGCGGTGTCCGAGATCGCCACGGAGCCGGGCGACCGGCTACTCCACTGGGACCTGCACTATGAGAACGTGCTCGCCGGCGACCGCGAGCCCTGGCTGGCCATCGACCCCAAGCCGCTCGCCGGCGACCCCGGCTTCGACCTGCTGCCGGCGCTGTGGAACCGATGGGACGAAATGGTCGCCACCGGCGACGTCGGTCGTGCGGTGCGCCGCCGGTTCGACCTCATGGTTGAGGTGCTCGGACTCGACCGCCAGCGTGCCGTGGGGTGGACATTCGGCCGCGTGCTGCAGAACTCGCTGTGGTCCGTCGAGGACGGGGACACGACGCTGGATCCGGTGCAGATCGGGATCGCCGCCGCTCTGGAGCAACGATCGGGGTGATCCCCGAGGCACGCGACTCGCGGACACGGCACGATCGAGTTGTGCGGTTCCTGTTGAACGTGATCTGGCTGGTCTTCGGCGGCCTCCTGCTGGCCCTCGGGTACGCGATCGCCGGGCTCATCTGCTTCTGTTGGTCATCACCATCCCGTTCGGCGT
The DNA here is from genome assembly GCA_036506795.1 of Micromonosporaceae bacterium. Taxonomy (GTDB): domain Bacteria; phylum Actinomycetota; class Actinomycetes; order Mycobacteriales; family Micromonosporaceae; genus DASXRC01. Next base: position 605 of record DASXRC010000163.1, on the reverse strand, counting down.
GGCCGCGTTTCGGATGGCGAACTATGCGCTCTGGCCGTTCGGTCGCACGCTGGTCCCGAAGCGGTCGGCGGGCATCGGCTCCGCGCTGGGCAACGTCGTGTGGTTCATCGTGGCCGGCTGGTGGCTCGCGCTCGGGCACCTGCTCTCCGCGGTCGCCCAGTTCATCACCGTCATCGGCATCCCACTCGGCGTCGCGAACATCAAGCTGATCCCGGTGGCGCTGTTTCCGCTCGGCCACGAGATCTGCGACGCCGACCGGGTGTCGACGGAGCCGTGAGCGGATGAGCGGCCGCTAGATCGTGCCGGAGAACTGACTCTCGGCGTACTCCTTCTTAGCGGTCTCGTCACGCGCGGACCGCAGGTATCGCGTCCACGCCAGCTGCTCGTGTGCGACGGCCCCAAATTCCCAGACGCAGATCGTCCCCCGGTGCGTGCCCTGCGGGCCTAGTCGGAACGGCCCGCCCTCACGGACGTCCTTCTGGTAGACCGACTCCCACATCTCGTTGTTGCCCCGCCAGGTGAAGACGAGCAGCAGAAACACGTGTTCGCCCGAGAGGTGGTTGACGACGAATCCGAGGTCGCCGGCGATGGGCAGGCGGCCGGCC
>DASXRC010000162.1:0-47046 GCA_036506795.1 Micromonosporaceae bacterium | reverse complement strand
TGCCGCCACCGGAACTACCCGAATTGTTGTTGTCACCGCCGCAGGCGGCGAGCCCCAACGCCACCGTCGCGAGAGTCGCGACGATCGGCAGAAATCGCTTCCGCATACCTGACTCCTCTGTGGGCCCATATGATCAATACTGATGGCGGACAGGCGGCGCCGGCCTTCGTCACCCGGATGACAACCTACTCGCGCGTTCTGTGGCCCACCGACGTTCCGCGGGACGGCCGCCGGTAACAATTCGATCACGGCAGCGCGGGCCGGAGCCACCGCTCAGAACAGCACCGTGGCGAACGAGCCGACGCGGCGGAAGCCGCACCGGTCGTACACCCGCCGGGCAGGGGTGTTGAAGTCGTTCACGTAGAGGCTCACGGTCGGGGCCACCCGGCGCAGCGCGTCGCGCATGACCGCGGCCATCCCCGTGGTCGCGATGCCCTGGCCACGCCAGTGCGGCGCGACCCAGACGCCCTGGACCTGGGCGGTGTGCCGGGTGACGACCGCGAGTTCGGCCTTGAAGACCACCTCGCCGTCGATGATGCGGAGGTACGCACGGCGAGCCCGCACCAGTTCCGCCACCCGACGTCGGTAGCCGCGGCCGGCGTCGCCGAGCAGCGGCGACACCCCGACCTCCTCGGTGTACATGGCCACCGCGGCCGGGAACAGCAGGTCTACCTCGCTCGGTCGGACAAGGCGTACCTCAGGATGGGCCGCGACGGCGGGCGGAGCGTCGGCCACGAGCAGTGGTTGGTCCGGTCGCACGTCGCGCTCGTGCCCCCAGGGCACGCGCAGCCGCTCCCACAAGCCGAGCACCCCGTCGGCTCGTCCGACGATCGAGGAACATGTGCGCTGCTCCCCGCTGAGCAGGTCGGCGAAGGCGGCCACAGCCAGCGGGCCGGCGAGCACCGGGGTCACGTGTGCACCCACCCAGCACAGCGCGTCCGGCTGCCGGCCGCCGTACCCGAATATCCGTCCGTCGGCCCGGCACCAGGCCAGGCCGTGGGCTCCGACCCGCTCGGCAACCTGCGCGGCGGCGTACGGATCGCGGTCGAGCACGCGCTCGGCGGCGTCGCGTTCGGCATCGCCGAGCTGCCGGACCGGCAACGTCAGCACGCCTATCAGCCTGCCAGACCCGGTGCCCGGCCCGCACCGCCTCTCGTGGTGACCACCCTTGTCGACGATACGTCTCCGATATATCGTTAACCCATCGACGACAGAACGGAGAGAGTCATGAGGGACTTCCGAGGGGGATTCCACGAGACACACGAGGGACGCATGCGCGGCTGGGGCTTCCGCCCGCCGTTCCCGCCGCCGGGTCACGGTGGCTGGCATGGCGGCTGGGGCCGGGGCCGGGGCCGGGGGCACGGTCGGCGCGGCAACGTCAGGGCCTCGGTGCTCGCGCTGCTGGCCGAGCGCCCGATGCACGGCTACGAGATGATCCAGGAGCTGGAGTCGCGCACCGGCGGGATCTGGCGGCCGAGCCCGGGTTCGATCTACCCGACGCTGCAGATGCTCGAGGACGAGGGCCTCATCGAGGCCGAGGAGAGCGGCGGCAGGAGGCGGTTCACGCTCACCGACGCCGGGCGGGCCGAGGCCGACCGGGCCGCGGAGAACGCACCGTGGGCCGAGTACGCCGACGACACCGTCTCCCAGGCGCAGGACTTCCGCGACGCCGCGTTCGGCATCATGAACGCGCTGCGTCAGGTGGGCTTCGCCGGCACGGATGACCAGCGCCGGCGCGCGCTCGAGGTGCTCAACGACACCAAGCGCCGCCTGTACGCGATCCTCGCCGACGAGACCGACACCGTCTAACGTCCGTCACTCGCGCCGACCGCCCAACTCCGTCGGAGTTGGGCGGTTGGCGTGCGCGTACGCCCAAGAGCGCTCGGCGCGGCGTCCTCAGTGGACGGTGACCGTCGGGCCGGTGACCAGGTCGCGCAGCTCCTCGGGCAGCTCCGCACCCATCTCGCCGGCAAGGCGTATGGCCTCCTCGACGAGCGTCTCCACGATCAGCGACTCGGGCACGGTCTTGATGACCTCGCCCTTGACGAAGATCTGCCCCTTGCCGTTGCCAGACGCAACGCCGATGTCGGCCTCGCGAGCCTCGCCCGGCCCGTTCACGACGCAGCCCATGACCGCGACCCGCAGCGGCACCGGGAAGCCGTCCAGGGCCGCGGTCACCTGGTCGGCGAGCGTGTAGACGTCCACCTGGGCTCGGCCACAGGACGGGCAGGACACGATCTCCAGCCCTCGCTCGCGGAGGCCGAGCGACTCCAGGATGGCGTTGCCGACCTTGACCTCCTCGACCGGCGGGGCGGACAGCGACACCCGGATCGTGTCGCCGATGCCCTCGGCCAGCAGCGCGCCGAAGGCGACGGACGACTTGATCGTGCCCTGGAACGCCGGGCCGGCTTCGGTCACACCCAGGTGCAGCGGGTAGTCACACTGCTCGGCGAGCTGCCGGTACGCCCGGATCATCACGACCGGGTCGTTGTGCTTCACCGAGATCTTGACGTCCCGGAAGCCGTGCTCCTCGAACAGCGAGCACTCCCACAGCGCCGACTCGACGAGCGCCTCGGCCGTGGGCTTCCCGTGCTTCTCCAGCAGGCGCCTATCCAGCGAACCGGCGTTGACTCCGATCCGGATCGGGACGCCGGCCGTCGACGCGGCGGCCGCGATCTCGCGGACCTTGTTGTCGAACTGGCGGATGTTGCCCGGGTTCACGCGCACGGCCGCGCAGCCCGCGTCGATCGCCGCGAACACGTACTTCGGCTGGAAGTGGATGTCGGCTATCACCGGGATCTGCGACTTCTTCGCGATCGCCGGCAGCGCCTCGACGTCGTCCTGGGACGGCACCGCCACCCGGACGATCTGGCAGCCCGCGGCGGTCAGCTCCGCGATCTGTTGCAGCGTGGAGTTCACGTCCGCGGTGACCGTGGTGGTCATCGACTGGACCGAGACCGGCGCGCCCCCGCCGACGAGCACCGAGCCGACCGATATCTGACGGCTCTGGCGCCGCGCTGCGAGGACTGGCGGCGGTGTGGCAGGCATGCCGAGGTTGACTGCGGTCACCGGGGGCTCACCTCGAGAAGAGCGTGATCGGATTGACGACATCGGCGGTGACGGTCAGCAGCGTGAACGCACCGAAGATCAATATTACCGCGTATGTGACGGGCATGAGCTTGTAATAGTCGACGCGGCCCGGGTCGGCACGGCCCAGCCGCGCGTACAGCCAGGATCGGGCCCGTTCGAACCAGGCGATGGCGATGTGCCCGCCGTCGAGGGGCAGCAGCGGGAGCAGGTTGAACACGCCGACGAAGAAGTTCAGCGTGATGAACAGGAAGACGAACGCCTCCCAGGCGTTGTTCGCGACCGCCTCGCCGCCGAGCCGGCTGGCGCCCACCACGCTGATCGGCGTCTGTGGATCCCGCTCGCCGCCGTTGATGGCGGTCCACAGCTTCGGCACCTTTTCGGGGAACTTCTTCATCGCGTCGATCGTGCCGGTGAACATCGTGCCGGTGAAGTCCGCCGAGGCGCCGAGCGCCTCACCCGGGCCGTACTGCACTGACGGCGGGATGTCGATCTTCGGCATGACGCCCATCGCGGACACCGGTCCCAGTGGCCCGGTCGGGTCGTCGAGCGGTGGCCGTTGGACGGAGATCAGGTTCAGCGTCGCCGACGCCGACACGCCGTCCCGCACGTACTCGATGTCGACGGGCCCGGCCTTCGTCGTCCGGATCGCGGTGACGAGCTCGCCGTAGTTGTCGACCGGCGTGGCGCCCACCTTGGTGATCCGGTCCCCGTCCTCGAGGCCGGCGACACTCGACGGGCTGGCCGGGTCGCTCCCCTGGCACTTGTCCCTGGTCGCCGACTGGGCCGCGTCCACGATCACACAGGGCGCCACCTTGATGACGGCCGGCTGCTTGTTGACCTCGGCCTGAGTCGTGGGGTACGCCGGGTTCGGCAGTCCCATGAAGATCGCCGCCAACCAGAGGGCGACGAATGCGAGCGCGAAATGCGTGACCGAACCGGCGGACATCACGATCGTGCGTTTCCACACCGGGAAGCGCCACATGGCGCGCGGCTCATCCTCGGGCGGGACGTCGTCGTCCTGCGGTGTCATACCAACGATCTTGACGAACCCACCGAGCGGCACGGCCTTCACGCCGTACTCGGTCTCCCCCCGCCGGAACGACCACAGCGTCGGCCCGAAGCCGACAAAGTATCGGGAGACCTTCATGCCGAACGCCTTGGCCGTGCCCATGTGTCCGGCTTCGTGGAGGCATACGGAGATGAGGATGGCGAGGGCAAAGAGCACTACCCCAAGGATGTACGCCATCAGGCTCCTTTGCTCCGCTCCGCCGGCCCGCCCGATCCGATGATCTCCCGCGCGCGGGCGCGGGCCCAGGACTCGGCGGCGAGCACGTCCTCGACGGTACCTGGTTCGGGGAAGTCGGGCGCCTCGGTGAGCACCCTGTCGAGGGTGTCCACGATGCCGAGAAACGGCAGCCGACCGGCCACGAACGCGGCGACACACTCTTCGTTCGCCGCGTTGAAGATCGCCGGTCGGGGGTGACCGGCCTCACCCGCAGCCTTCGCGAGGCGTACTGCCGGAAAGGCCTCGTCATCGAGGGGGGCGAGCTGCCAGGTGTGCGTGGCGGTCCAGTCGACCGCGGACGCCGCCCCGGGCACCCGGTCCGGCCAGGCCAGCGCGACCGCGATGGGCAGCCGCATGTCCGGGGGGCTCGCCTGGGCGATCGTCGACCCGTCGGTGAACTCCACCAGCGAATGGATCACCGACGGCGGGTGAATCATGACCTCGATCCGGTCGTACCGGATGTTGTAGAGCTCATGGGCCTCGATCACCTCGAGCGCCTTGTTGACCATCGTGGCCGAGTTGATCGTGATGACGGGGCCCATGTCCCAGTTCGGGTGGGCCAGCGCCTGCTCCGGTGTGACGTTGGTCAACTCCTCGCGCCGGCGGCCGCGGAACGGCCCACCGCTAGCCGTGACGATTAGCCGCCGCACCTCGGACAGCGCCCCAGAGCGCAGGCACTGCGCCAACGCCGAGTGCTCGGAATCGACGGGCACGACCTGGCCCGGCCGGGTCACGGCGGCCTTCACGAGCGGGCCGCCGGCCACGAGCGACTCCTTGTTGGCGAGGGCGAGGGTACGCCCGGAGCGCAGCGCGGCCAGCGTCGGCTCGAGCCCTAGCGAGCCGACGACACCGTTGAGCACGATGTCGCTCGGCCACGTCGCCAGCTCCGTCATCGCGGCCGGCCCGGCGAGGATCTTCGGAATGCGGAAATCGCCGGTGGTATAGCCGCGCCGGGACGCCTCCGCGTAGAACGCGAGCTGGAGGTCCTGGGCCGCGCTCGCCTTCGCCACCCCGACGACCTCGACGCCGAGCTCCAGGGCCTGGCTGGCGAGCAGGCCGACATTGCCGCCCCCCGCGCCGAGCCCAACGACCCGGAAGCGGGATGGGTTGCGGCGGACGATGTCGATCGCCTGTGTGCCGATCGACCCGGTCGACCCGAGCAGCACGATGGCACGGGGTGGACTCACCCGGCCATTGTTCCAGAACCACGTAACCCGCCGGGCCTGCCCAATCAAGGGCGGCGGAGGCGGAACGCGTCGAACTCCGCGCCGTACCAACGGCCGGTGCGGCCGAGCGGAGTCATGCCGAGGCGGCGGCACACCGCGACGGACCGCTCGTTTCCGGGGGCAACGACGGCGTGGACCTCGGGTATCCCCGCGGCGAACGCACGCTCGACGGCGGCGCGGGCCGCCTCGGTCGCGTACCCGTGCCCCCAGGAGTCCGGGTGCAGGTGCCAGCCGACCTCTACGTCGGTGGCCGGGGAGCCGTCGGAGTCGGGCAACGGAAGGAGCAGCACCGTCCCGGCGACGACCCCGGAGTCGCGGACCTCGACGGCCCAGACGCCAAACGGATCGCCGAGCTCGGCACCGCGGTCACGCCATCGGCGTACCGCCGCCAGAGCCTCCGAAGGCACGGACATCGCGCGGGGCGCGGCGCCCAGCCACCGCGCGACGTCCCATCGCGAGTAGATGTCGTAGACCCGATCGAGGTCATTCCGTGACTCTGTCCAGTGTCGAACGGTCAGCCGTTCGGTCTCGAACGCCGCCACCCGGCCACCGTACGGGCCCCGCGATGAGCTAGCCGACGGGCACGGGCTCACGGGGCGCGACCGGCTCGGCGGACTCGCGCAACCCGTAACGCCGGTAGACGCGGCCCAGCGGGCCGGGTGCCCACCAGTTCCACCGACCGAGCAGGCGCATGGTCGCGGGCACGAGCAGCGCGCGCACGAGCGTCGCGTCGACCACGATCGCGACGATCATGCCGATGCCGATGAGCTTGATGAACGCCATGCCGCCGGTCGCGAACCCCGCCACGACGATGATCAGCAGCAGCGCCGCGGACGTGATGATGCGCCCGGTGCGCTGGAGCCCGGTGGCGACCGACGCGGTGTTGTCGCCGGTGCGGTCCCACTCCTCGCGGACGCGCGACAGCAGGAACACCTCGTAGTCGGTGGCGAGCCCGAACAGCAAAGCGAGCATGAGGATCGGGTTGGTCGGCTCGATGAACCCGGTCGCGGTGAAGCCGAGCGCGCCGGCCAGGTGGCCCTCCTGGAACGCCCACACGACGACGCCGAACGAGGCGCCGATCGAGACCATGTTCATCAGCAGCGCCTTGACCGGCAGCACGACCGAGCCAAACGCCAGGAACATCAGGATCAGCGTCGCCGCGGCCATCATCAGGCCCATCCACGGCAGTCGGTTCGCGAGGCTGTCGAGCAGGTCGACGGTCTCTGCGCTGCGCCCGGCGACCATGACGTCGGCACCCGCGGGCGGCGGCAGGTCGCGGATCGCGCGCACCGTGTCGTACGCGACGTCGCCGGTGGGCTCGCCGGTGTACGTCACCGATATCACGCTCGACTCGCCCCGGTCGGCGGTGACCTGCGCGCCCGTGACCCCGGGCAGAGCGGCCACCCGCGTCGCGAACTGCTGGGCCTGCGCGGCCGGCGCGCCGGACACCAGCACCTCGACGGGCGCGACGCTGCCACCGGGGAACTCCGCGGCGATGCGCTCGGTGACGACACGCGACTCGGTGCCGGCCGGCAGCACCCGCTCGTCGAACCCGCCGAACTGGATCCGGGCGAACGGCGCCGTCAGCACCGCGAGGACGACCAGCACGCCGACCAGGTAGACCACTGGGCGACGCATGACGCTGTGCGCGAGCCGCGCCCAGAATCCTGCGGCGCCGCTCGCCGGTGCGGCCGCCGTGCGCCGACGGGCCCACGGCAGCGGTACGCGGAGCGCGTTGATCCGCTTGCCCAGGATCGCGAGCAGCGCGGGCAGGACCGTCAGCGCCCCGAGCATGGCGACGAGCACGGCCGCCATCCCGCCGAGGCCCATGGAGCGCAGGAACACCTGCGGGAAGATGAGCAGGCTGGCGAGGGCGAGTGTGATCGTGAGGCCGGCGACGGCGACGGTACGCCCGGCGGTGGTCATCGTGCGCACGATGGCGTCCCGCGTGCTCAGTCCGCGGGCGAGCTCCTCCCGGAAGCGGCTCACCATGAACAGCGAGTAGTCGATCGCCATGCCGAGCCCGATCAGCGTGATGATGTTGATCGCGAAGATCGACATGTCGGTAACGGTGCTGAGCGCCCGGGTCGCCACGAACGCTCCCAGGATCGCGAGCCCACCGATGAGCAGCGGCGTGGTGGCGGCGACGAGGCCACCGAAGATCAATGTGAGCAGGATCAGGAGGATCGGCATCGAGAGCGTCTCGGCGCGGGCGATGTCCTCCGTGGTCCGCTCGTTGGTCTGCTGGAGAAACGCGGCCGGCCCACCGACCTGGGTCTGCACTCCGGGCGCGTCGAGGGTCGGCCGCAGCCGCTCGAACGCGTCCATCACCGCGTCCTCGTCGGTGGCCTTGAGCCGGACTGCCGCGTACGTGGCGTGCCGGTCGGCCGAGACCAGCCCGGGGTTCTGCGTGTCATACCAGCTCGTGACGGACGCGACCTCGGGACTCTGCCGCATCCTGGCCACGGCCGCCACCACCGGATCCCGCAGCGCCGGCTGGTCCACGGTCGCTGCGGGGGTCGTGTAGAGCACCACCAGGTTGATGTCCTGGCTGCCCAGCTCGGCCTCGATCCGGTCGTGCGCTCGGACGGACTCGCTGCCGGGGTCGTCGAAGCCGCCCCCGGTCAGCGCCCCGAACACCCCCGTCCCCCAGGTCACGCCGAGCGCGACGAGCACCAGGCCCGCACCCAGCACCGCCCACCGCCACCGGACGACCGTGCTCCCCCACCACGCGAACATGCCGCTCTCCCCCTCGGCTCTGTTTGGACGTAAGCTGTAATCGCCAGTAACTGAGTGAATGCTGTTTACTATGCCAACAGTGTTCGCCCAAGTCAAGGGAGTTCGCCCATATGCCGATGACGTCCCCTACCCGGCGGGAGCGGCTGCGCACCGCGACCGTGTCCGAGATCAAGGACGCGGCGCGGCGACTGCTCGTCGCGGGCGGGCCGGCGGCGATCTCCCTGCGCGCGATCGCCCGCGACATGGGCATGACCGCACCCGCGATCTACCGCTATTTCCCGAGCCTCGACGCGCTCGTCGGCGAGCTCTGCTACGACCTGTACGACGAGCTCACCCGGGCGATCGAGGCGGCCCGCGACCGCGCCGGCACCCCGGACCCGGGCGAGCGGCTGCGCGCGATGGCCCGCGGCTTCCGCGACTGGAGCCTGGCGCACCCGACCGAATTCGCGCTGATGTTCGCCAGCCCGGTCGCCAACGCTCAGGCGGAGGTCAAGGCGTACGACGACGAGGATGATCCGGGCGCCGGCATGGGCGAGGCGTTTCTGGGCGAGTTCGCCCGCCTGTGGGAGGCGGGGGGCTTCCCGGTGCCGCCGGCGGACCAGATGGGGAAGGACCTGGTGGACCGGCTCGGCCCCTTCCTGGCCAAGCACGGCGAAGAGCTGCCGATCGGCGTGCTCTACGTGTTCCTGACCGCGTGGGTCCGGCTGTACGGGCTGGTCGCTATGGAGGTATTCGGCCAGCTGCACTGGGCGATGACCGATGCCGAGCCGCTCTTCGAGGCCGAGATCGCCGCGTTCGTCCGGCAGCTGACCGGCCGCTGACGGGTAGCGCCGGCGCTCACCCGGCCGCCGCGTCCCTTGATCAACTCAATCACACGGAAGTTGGTGCCTCACCCCAATCGGGAGGGCGCACTCTCCGTGTAGTTGTGTTGACCTTGGCTGGCGACGCTCACGACGCGGCGGGAGACGGCGCCTCGGCGGGCGCGGCGACCTCCGCGCGGCGGGCCCGGATCTCGTGGCCGACGCTGGTCAGGCAGCGCCCGCTCGCCAGGTCGAACCGCCAGCCATGCAGCTGGCACGTCAGCACGTTGCCGTCAATGATGCCGAACCGGCTCAGGTCGGCCTTCAGGTGCGGGCAGCGCCGCTGGACGGTCCAGTCGCCCAGCGTGATGTCCTCGGCGTCCGTGCTGCGCTCGTGCTCGTCGTACCAGCCCTCGGCGTACTGCAGGCGTTCCTCGGACAGGCACTTGAAGAACGCGTAGACGAACTCGTTGTACTGGCCGATCCGCGCGGCGGAGAACCGGCAGGACAGAAACAGCGAGTTGACCCAGTCGACCTCTTCGATGTACAGCAGGTGCTCGACGAGGGCACGATCGGTGCGGAAGCGGTAGCGGGTCTTCTCGTCCGCGTACCGCCGGACCTCCTTGCCCGGGAAGTCCACCAGGAGCGACTCGACCGAGTCCCCGTCGTAGCCGACGAGGTCGAGCCGCACCGGGCCGGCCACGCCCTTGGCCAGGTAGATCGACTCGTCGAGCAGCGGCTCGATCCGCCGCTTCAGCTCCTTCAGCACGTCCACCTCGGGGTGTCGCCAGGACAACTTGGCTGACTCGATGACGGGGCGCTGCCGCTCCGCGTACGCCTTGAGGTGCTCCTCCTTGCGCGCGAAGAACTCATCGACGTCGGGCACCGGATGCTCGACGTTGCAGCCCTCGGCCGCTATCTGGGCGATGGAGCCTGGGAGCAGCACGACCGCGTTGTCCCCGCCGACCTTCGCGTACTCCCGGATGAACACCGACTGGTCGGGGAAGATGTTGCCCTCGTCACCGAAGATGTCGTTGAACCGCCACAGCTCGTCATCGAGGAAGCAGGGCGGGCCGGCGATCGGGAACACGTACGACGCGTTGAGATCGTCGATGTAGCGGAACGTGCGGTCGAACTGCCGATCCCGCTTCTGCTTACCGAACGCCGTCTTCGCGGCCTGCGGCAGCTCGTAGACCATCGGGTACCAGATCGCGCCGGAGAACTGCAGCATGTGCGCGTGCACGTGGCCCAGCTCCGCGAACACGCTCAGGTCCGCGGGGCGCGCATCGTTCTGATTCAGCAGGCGTACGCCCGCGTGCTCCACCCACAGCGACGAGTCCCCGATCGGTCCGTCGGTCGGCGAGGTGAGCGCCTGGATCATCACGCGGAGCCCGCCGTCGAGCTCGACCACCTCGTTGCTGACCGTTTTGAGGAACCGGGTGAAGCCGACGTCGCGCAGCTGGTCCTCCAGCTCGCTGGTCGGGTACTCGGGCAGCAGGACGGTCGCCTTCGTCGACACGAACCGCCGCAGGTGGGCCGCGTCGAAGTGATCGCGGTGCAGGTGCGATACATAGAGGTAGTCGACGTCGCCGAGGGTCTCCCAGTCGAGCTGGGAGTTGTCCGGGAACGGAAACCAGGATGCGAAGTAGGCCGGGTTGACCCATGGATCGCACAGGATGCTTCCCGCCGAGGTGTCGATCCGCATGCTGGCGTGTCCGGTCCCGGTCAGTCGCACCGCGCTGCTCCCTCGCCAAAATCGCCGATCCGCGCTAGTCGCCGATGGGCAGAAACGCTACCGGAGCGCCCCGGCCGAGCGCGGCGTGCCAGACTAACCGGCAGACGTGATCCGTAGAAGGGACCGACAGTGGCCGGAGACGAGCCCGTGACCTCGCCGGACCAGCACAAGCCCACGAACCGCAAGGCCGCGTACCTGGGCGGGATCGTCTCGATCGTTATCCTCGTGGCGATGATATTCGGGAACAACCACCCGGGCGGGATCGACCGACTGTGGCTGTTGGGCGTTGCCGGGCTGCTCGCCCTGATCATCGCCGCCGACGTCGTGCTGCGCCGCAACGGCCTGCGGGACTAGCCGGCCGTGGCGGTCGGTCCGGGCCCGGTTACCTCCTGCGGAGGATGTCCCGGACCTCCTTGAGCGCGGAGTCGACCTCGGCCTCGAAGTAGCCGCCGGGCACGAGGCTGAATTGGCCCGCGTCAAGTTCCGCGTCGTTGATCGCGACTGGACCCCGGCTCGACATGGCGGCGATGATGCCCTCGAACAACCGGTCGACCTGAGCCGGGTCGTAGCCGCTGCCGAACCGGCGCGGCTGGAAGGTGCGCCGCAGCTGGTCGATGCGCTGCAGGTCGCCCGCCGGTACCGAACCGGGCACACCCATAGGCGCACCCCGGCCGGGCAGACCCATCGGCGGCGTGAACGTCGCGGGCGGCCCCATCGGCGGGCCACCCATCCCGGGCGGCGTAAGCCCCGGCGAAGGACCGATCTGGTCACGCTCGGGCATGCGGATCTCGGCGGTCATGTCTGTCTTGCCGTGCCGGCCCGGCTCGAAGCCGTCGAAGGTACCGCCTGGGCCCTCGAAGCCGCCCCCGCCGTACGTCGGCTCGTCATACCGGCCGTACGCCGGGTCCGGCGGGCCGGCCTGGACGGGCATGGACTGGACAGGGCGGGGCCGCATCGGCCGCTCCGGCATCGGCGGCCCCATGCGCTCGGGAGCCCCCATGCGCTCCGGCGGAGGCCCCATGCGCTCGGGCGGCCCCATGCGCTCCGGCGGAGGCCCCATGCGCTCCGGCGGAGGCCCCATGCGCTCGGGAGCCCCCATGCGCTCGGGCGGGCCCATCCGGGGGTCCGCGGCACGGGCGAACCCGCCGGCGCGCTCCTCCAGGTCGGCCAGCTGGCGCTCCACGCGGTCGAGGTGCAGGTCGACCTGCCATTCGTCGTAGCCGCCGAATCGGACCCGGAAGACGACGTCGTGGACCTCCTGCGCGGAGACCGGCGCGCCAATCGTTTCGCCGGAGAGCGTCGCCTCGACCCGGTCGAGGAAGGCGTCGACCTCGTCAACCTTGTAGCCCCGGCGAAGCGCCCTACGCCGGAACCGCTGCCCCTGACTCGTCACTGTGTCGCCTTCCGCTCCGCGTCCCGGATCTCCCCGGGCACCTCGCTCGCCGCCAACTGCCCACAGGCGCCGTCGATCTCCCGCCCTCGGGTGTCCCGCACGGTGGTCGCGACGCCGGCCGCGCGTAGCCGGCGGACGAACTCCCGCTCGACCGGCTTCGGGCTGGCGTCCCAGCGGCTGCCCGGAGTCGGGTTGAGTGGGATCAGATTGACATGAGCCAGCCGCCCCGCCAATAGCCGGCCGAGCAGGTCGGCACGCCACGGCTGGTCATTCACGTCTCTGATCATTGCGTACTCGATCGACACGCGACGTCGGGTCCGCGACGCGTACGCCCACGCGGCGTCGAGCACCTCGGCCACCTTCCAGCGTTGGTTGACCGGCACGAGTTCGTCGCGCAGATCATCATCGGGCGCGTGTAGCGAGACCGCAAGGGTCACCGAGAGTCGTTCCTCGGTCAGCCTACGCATCGCGGGCACGAGCCCGACCGTGGAGACCGTGATGTGTCGCTGGGACAGCCCGACGCCCTCCGGAGCCGGCGTAACGAGCCGCCAGACCGCCTCGATGACCCGGGAGTAGTTCGCCAGCGGCTCGCCCATCCCCATGAACACCACGTGCGACAGGCGCGCCGGCGATCCGGAGACCGCCCCGCTCGCCGCGACCCGAGCCAGGTAGACAACCTGGTCTACGATCTCGGCGGTGGACAGGTTCCGAGTGAGGCCGGCCTGTCCGGTGGCGCAGAACGGGCAGGCCATGCCGCATCCGGCCTGGCTGGAGACGCAGACCGTCACCCGGTCCGGGTAGCCCATCAGCACGCTCTCCACGAGCGAGCCGTCGTGCAACCGCCACAGCGCCTTGCGGGTCGCCCCGCCGTCGCAGGCCAGCTCGCGTATCGGCGTCAGTAGGGTGGGCAGCAGTGCGACGCTGAGCCGCTCGCGCGCCGCGGCGGGTAGATCCGTCATCGCGGCGGCGTCCCGCTCGAGTCGGCCGAAGTAGTGAGTCGAGAGCTGACCCGCCCGGAATCCCGGCTCGCCCAGCTCCGCCACGGCCGCCCGACGACCGGCCAGATCCAGGTCGGCGAGGTGCCGCGGCGGCAGGGCCGCCCGGTGCCGGGCCGGCGCCGCTGGCTCGGCGGCGCCGCGGGCCAGCGCCACGGTCGGCATCGAGTCGGTGGGGGTCAGGGGCACGGTCGTCATGGCGCGTACAGTCTCCCACGCCACGGATCGGGCGGGTCTCGCCGAGCCGACAATGCGGTTTCCGGCTCACCCCGGAACCGGTGCGAGGACGGTCAGCAACAGGTACGCCGTGGGCACCGCGAACAAGATCGAGTCCAGCCGATCCATCAGCCCACCGTGACCGGGCAGCAGGTTGCTCATGTCCTTGATGCGGAGATCACGTTTGAGCATCGACTCCGCCAGGTCGCCGAGAACCGCGGCCATCGAGACCGCGAGGCCGAACACCGCACCCCACCAGACCTCGACGTCGAGCAGGAAGTACAGCAGCAGCGCGCTGCCCAGGGCGGCGGCCACCAGCGAGCCCGCTAGACCCTCCCACGACTTCTTCGGACTGATTGTCGGTGCCATCTGATGCTGCCCGAAGAACACCCCCGCCACGTAGCCGCCGGTGTCCGACAGCACCACCGCGGCCAGCGTCACCAGGACCCGCCACTGTCCGTCGTCGGCCACCACGAGCGGCCCGGCGAAGCCGGCGAGGAAGGGTACGTAGACGGCGATCAGCGTGGCCGCGGAGATGTCCCGCTGGTAGCCCGCTGGACCGTCGGCCAACCGCCAGACCATTGTGGCGAGGATGGTCACCAGCAGGCCGAGCGAGAGCGCGTCGGGCCCCGCGAACCAACCGAGCCCGACCATCACGAGGCCGCCGGCCAGGAGCGGCACCAGCGGTGGGCGGGCGCCACTCGGGCGTACCGCCCGGACCATTTCCCAGATCCCAACGCTCACCGCGGCGGCGAGCACGCCCAGAAAGGCCGGGCGGTACATAAACAGCGTCACCAGCACCACGGCGCCCAGCAGGACACCGACGGCGATCGCCGCGGGCAGGTTGCGGCCGGCCCGGCCGGGCGAGGCCGGGGCGGCCGCGGAGGCCGCCGGTGGCGTGCCGGGCCGCGTTGTCGCCCTGTGCGTCGTGGCCGGCTGCGTCGTCGCCGGCTGCGTCGTGGCTGGCTGCGTCGTGGCGGGCTGCGCCCGCGCGGGCGGGTCATACACGAGGGACGGATCGGGCGCGGCACCCGCGTGCCGCGCCCGGTGACGACCGCTGCCGGACGGATGGGGACGAGGCTCGGACATCAGACCTCGAGCAATTCGGCTTCCTTGTGTTTGAGGAGCTCGTCGACGTGGGCCACGTACTTGTGCGTGAGGTCTTCGAGGTCCTTCTCGGCGCGACGCACCTCGTCCTCGCCCGCCTCGCCGTCCTTGACGATGCGGTCGAGCTCCTCCTTGGCCTTGCGGCGCACGTTGCGGATGGCCACCCGGGACTCCTCGCCCTTGTGGCGGGCCACTTTGATCATCTCACGCCGCCGCTCCTCGGTCATTTGCGGCAGCACGATCCGCAGCTGGGTCCCCTCGTTGTTGGGGTTGACCCCGAGATCCGAGTTGCGGATCGCCTTCTCCATCGCGCCGATCTGCGACGCGTCGTACGGCTTGATGAGTGCCATGCGCGGCTCGGGGGTGGCGATCGAGGCCATCTGCGGGACCGGGGTCGGCGTACCGTAGTAGTCAATCATGATCTTGGAGAACATCGCCGGCGTGGCCCGCCCGGTCCGGATCGCGGCGAACTCCTCCTTGGCGTGTTCGACCGCCCGTTCCATCTTCTCTTCGGCTTCCAGGAGCGTGTCGTCGATCACGTGCTCCGTCGCCTCCTTCTGGTGCCTGGTCGGGGGATGAGTAGCTGTGGGGGTCAGTTGGCGGTGATGAGCGTGCCGATCCGGTCGCCGCTGACGGCCTTGATGATCGTGTCATCACCCTCGGCACCGAACACGAGCATCGGCAGCTCGTTTTCCATGCACAGGCTGAACGCGGCGGCGTCGACGACCCGCAGGCCGCGGCGCAGGGCGTCGGCGAAGGTGACGGCGTCCAGCTTGCGCGCCGTCGGGTCGGTCCGCGGGTCGGCGGTGTAGACGCCATCCACGCCGTTCTTGCTCATCAGGACCACGTCGGCGTGAATCTCCAGGGCGCGCTGCGCCGCGACGGTGTCGGTCGAGAAGTACGGCATGCCGGCGCCGGCGCCGAAGATCACGACGCGACCCTTCTCGAGGTGCCGGATCGCCCGGCGGGGAATGTACGGCTCGGCCACCTGCGCCATCGCGATCGCGGTCTGGACCCGCGTGTCGATGCCCTCCTTCTCCAGGAAGTCCTGTAGCGCGAGGCAGTTCATGACCGTGGCGAGCATGCCCATGTAGTCGGCGCGCGGCCGGTCCATGCCGCGCTTCTGCAGCTCAGCGCCGCGGAAGAAGTTGCCCCCGCCCACCACGACGGCGACCTGGATCCCTCGCCTGACCACCGTGGCGATCTGCCGTGCGATCGACTGCACGACGTCCGGGTCGACGCCGATGTCGCCACCGCCGAAGACCTCGCCGGAGAGCTTGAGCACGACCCGACGGGCGCGGCCGGGTGGGGGTGCGGTCGGGTCGGCCGCGTCCTGCGACACGTGGACCACCTGCGTCATCGCCACCCGCCTTCTGCCGATCGGTATACAAGGACGATAGGTGAAGGGGAGGCCGCGGTGTCTGTCGCGAACACCGGCGGCCTCCCCGAGTATCAATCTTGTGGTCGGCGATCTCAGGCCTGGCCGACCTCGAATCGGACAAACCGGGTTACCGTGACGCCGGCCTCCGCCAGCACCTGCTTAACCGACTTCTTTTGGTCGGCCACCGAGGCCTGCTCGATCAGCACGAAGTCCTTGAAGAAGGCGTTCACGCGACCGTCGACGATCCTCGACAGCGCCGTCTCGGGCTTGCCCTCCTCGCGCGCGGTCTGCTCGGCGATGCGCCGCTCGGACTCCACGACATCGGCGGGCACCTCGTCACGGGTGAGGTAGCGCGGCCGCATGGCCGCGATCTGCATCGCCATCCCGCGGGCGTCCGCGTCGCCGGCCTCATCCTCCTTGCCGGTGTATTCCACGAGCACGCCGACCTGGGGCGGCAGGTCCTGGTTCTTCCGGTGCAGGTAAACGGCGACCGTGCCGTCGAGCACGGCGACGCGGTTCAGCACCAGCTTCTCGCCGATCTTCGCGGACTGTTCCTGGATGGCGTCGGCCACCGTACGGCCGTCGGGGAGCGTCGAGCCGAGCAGCGTGTCGACGTCGGCCGGGCGAGTGGCGTCGGCGTGCTCTACCAGCCGCTGGGCGAGCGCGATGAAGTCGGCGTTCTTGGCCACGAAGTCGGTCTCGCAGTTCAGCTCGAGCAGCGCCTTGCCGGCGTGCGCGACCAGACCGTTCGCGGCGGTGCGGCCGGCTCGCTTGTGGACGTCCTTTGCGCCCTTGATGCGCAGAATCTCGACGGCCCTGTCGAAGTCGCCGTTGGCCTCGTCGAGCGCCTTCTTGCTGTCCATCATGCCGGCGCCGGTGAGGTCGCGGAGCTTCTTAACGTCCGCGGCGGTGTAGTTGGACATGACTCTCTCTTCGATTTGGTGGAGTTGGGGCGGCGTGCTCGCGTACGGCCGGGTCGCCGGCCAAGCATGGCCGACGCCGGCTGCGATGCCGGCGACGACCCGGAGGGTCACTCCGAGGCGATGGCGGCGGCCTCCTCGGCCTTCTTCTGTTCCTCGCCCTGGAGCAGCTCGCGCTCCCACTCGGCGAGCGGCTCGTCGGCCGCGATGACACCCGGTTCCGGCTTCTCCTCGGCGCCGCGGGCGGCCTTGCCGGACCGGGCGATGAGGCCGTCCGCGACGGCGGTGGCCACGACCTTGGTCAGCAGCTCGGCGGAGCGGATGGCGTCGTCGTTGCCCGGGATCGGGTAGTCCACCTCGTCCGGATCGCAGTTCGTGTCGAGCACGGCGATGACCGGGATGCCCAGCTTCCGCGCCTCGTCGACCGCGATGTGCTCCTTCTTGGTGTCGACCACCCAGATCGCGGCGGGCACCTTCTGCATGTCGCGTAGGCCACCCAGCGTGCGGGTCAGCTTCTCCTTCTCCCGCGACAGCTGCAAGGCCTCCTTCTTGGTGTAGCCCTGGGCGGCCCCGGTCTGCTCGATCGCCTCGAGCTCCTTCATGCGCTGCAGCCGCTTGTGCACCGTCTGGAAGTTCGTGAGCATGCCGCCCAGCCAGCGGTGGTTCACGTACGGCATGCCGACCCGGCTCGCCTGCTCGGCGATCGCCTCCTGGGCCTGCTTTTTGGTGCCGACGAAGAGAATGGTGCCGCCCTCGGCCACGGTGTTGCGAACGTAGTCGTACGCCTTCTCGATGTACTCGAGCGTCTGCCGCAAGTCGATGATGTAGATGCCGTTGCGCTCCGTGAAGATGAAGCGCTTCATCTTCGGGTTCCAGCGGCGGGTCTGGTGCCCGAAGTGCACGCCGCTCTCCAGCAGCTGTCGCATGGTCACTACGGCCATGGTTGGAGTGCTCCTTGTGTGGTCCCTGGTTGTCACGCCGGGCCGGTCGGCCCGGCGTCCTGGCGCCCGGTCGTCGGCCGTGGTGGGCCCGATCACATCGGGACCAGGGCGGCCGCCGCCCGCCGGCCGGAGCCAGAGGGAGGACGCGCGAGGTCGACCACCGCGGGTGGTCGCCAATCGTCGAGTGTACGCCTCGCGCGAGCGCGCGCTCCGCCGGCTTTACCGCCGCCGTCGATCATGCACTCTCGCGCCGATCATGGCCTTGTTGCCGTTGGTCGATCTCGGGCCCACGACAAGAAGTCCATGATCGACGCGGAAGGCCATGATCGGCGCACGGAGGAGGCCATGATCGTCAGGCTGCGGCGAGTGCCGCCGCGATGAACAGCGCCACGCCGACGGTGAGGTACCCCACCGGCGGCCGCAGCCACGGCCGGTCACCGGCGCCGCCGGGCAGCCGACCGGCGCCGGTCACGACGGCGTACAGGCCCATCGCGAAGATCGGCAGCCCGATGACGAGGAACGTGCCGGACACGACGCCCGCCGCAGAGACCTTGTCGCCAAACGATCCGCTCAGGAGTACGCGCAGCGCCGGCAGCTCGAACGCCGCCGCCAGCAGGCCGAGCAGGATCGCCACCGCCGGGCGCCGCGCGCGGTACACGCCGGCGCCGACGGTAGCGACCGGGCCAGCCTGGCGCCGCTGACCGGGGGGCTCTCCGTGCAGGCCCGGCCCCTCGGCCCTGGGCGGCGCCGGTGACAGCGGCGGGAGCGGCTCTCCGGAGCGTGGTCCGAGCGGCGGCATCACGCCGGTCTGGATATCGCCGGGGCGCCCCTGGTCGAAGGCGCCGCGGCCGGGGTCGCTGATCGGGCGGCCCGGATCGATGCCGTACCGGTCGGGAGCCGCCTCGTACCCGGGCTCGGGACGCGGATCCGGCACCCGGTGGGTGTCGTCCGCGTACCGGGCGCTGGCCGGCGGGTACCGGTCCTCGCCGGCGCGCGGGTCCCAGTCCGCGGCGCCGTATCCGCGGTCGCCGCTGTACCAGCGGTCGGAGTCGTCCGGGTAGTTGCGTTGTGCGTCCACGGCCCGCACCGTATGCGACCGGCCCGGTGGGCCGCCAGCGCGGCGACCAGGATGCCGGATTCCCACGGATTTTCCGATGGTGCGACGGCATGCCCTACCAGACCCAATGCATGATCGTCCGTCCGTCCACAGGCCCGCCGGCCGTCCACAGTTCGATCCTGCGGTCCTTGGCCCCGACCCGCCCACCGGGCACGGTGATGCGATGACGAAGGCGGGGCAGGCGGTCGGGGCGTACGGCGAGCGCCGAGCTGTGGAGCTCCTCGTCGCCGCCGGCATGGTGCTGCTCGACCGGAACTGGCGCTGTCCCGAGGGCGAGATCGACATCGTCGCCAGGGACGGGGACGTGCTCGTGTTCTGCGAGGTGAAGACCAGACGCGGCGACGCGTACGGCACCCCGGCCGAGGCGATCGTCGCGACGAAGGCCCGCCGGCTCCGCCGCCTCGCCGCGCAGTGGATGGCCGAGCATCCCGTCCGCCCCACCGAGGTGCGGTTCGATGTGGTCTCCGTGCTCCCGCAGCGGCGCGGCGCGGCGCGGGTCGAACACCTGAAGGGCGCGTTCTGAGGTGGCGGCCCGGTGAGCTACGCAAAGGTCCTCTGCGCGGGCCTGGTCGGCGTCGCCGGTCGCGTCGTGGAGGTCGAGGCCGACCTCGCGCCCGGGCTGCCCGCGGTCGTGCTGTCGGGCCTGCCGGACACCGCGCTGAACGAGGCCCGCAACCGCGTCCGTGCCGCGGTCGTCAACTCCGGCCTCGGCTGGCCCAACCGCCGCATCACCGTGAATCTCCTCCCGGCGGACCTGCCTAAGCACGGCTCCGGTTTCGATTTGGCCATCGCGGCGGCGCTGCTCGCCGGCGCGGGTGAGCTGCCGCTGGCCGCGCTGCAGGACGTGGTGGTCCTCGGTGAACTCGGGCTGGACGGCTCGGTCCGGTCGATCCGCGGGGTCCTGCCCATGGTGGCCGCCGCCGTGCGGGCGGGCGTACGGCGGGTGGTCGTGCCGCTGGGCAACGCCCACGAGGCGCGGCTGGTGCCGGGTACGCAGGTGCGAGCCACCGACTCGCTGCACACGCTGGTCGCGTTCGTTCGGGGCACGGGGCCGCTGCTCGATCCGCCGCCTGACGCGGTCGGCCCGACGGACCGTGGGCCGGACCTCGCCGACGTCGCGGGGCAGCAGCTCGGCCGGCGTGCCATGGAGGTGGCCGCGGCGGGCGGTCACCACGTGGCCCTGCTCGGCCCGCCCGGCGCGGGCAAGACCATGCTGGCCGAGCGGCTGCCGTCGATTCTTCCCGAGCTCGACGACGTGACCGCCCTCGAGGTGACCTCGCTGCACTCGATCGCCGGGGTGCTCCGGCCGGGTTCGGCGCTGGTGCGCCGCCCGCCCTTCCAGGCGCCGCACCACACCGCCAGCGTGGCGTCGCTGGTCGGCGGCGGCGCCGGTCTGGCGCGGCCGGGCGCCCTCTCGCTCGCCCACCGGGGCGTCCTCTTCCTCGACGAGGCGCCGGAGTTCAGCTCGCGCGCCTTGGAGGCACTGCGCCAGCCGCTGGAGTCGGGCGTCGTGCACCTCAGCCGGGTGCACGGCGGCACGGCTTACCCCGCGCGGGTGCAGCTCGTGCTGGCCGCCAACCCGTGTCCGTGCGCGAAACCGGCCGGCGACCAGCTCTGCGAGTGCTCGGCGCTAGCCCGCCGGCGGTACCGGGCCCGCCTCTCGGGCCCGTTGCTGGACCGGATCGACGTCCAGGTGACGTTGCGCCCGCTCACCGCCGCGCAGCTGATGGCGGCCGGCCCGCCCGGCGAGCCCTCGCATGTGGTGGCCGAGCGGGTCGCGAAGGCGCGCGCGGCGGCGTCCGCGCGCTGGTCGGCGCGCGGCTGGCGGACCAATGGCGAGGTACCCGGGCCGGCGTTGCGGGGCCAACGATGGCGACTACCGGCCAGGGACACCGAAGGGTTGCGAAGAAAGCTCGACAGCGGCGAGCTGTCCGCCCGCGGTTTCGATCGCGTACTGCGGATGGCCTGGACGATCGCCGACCTCGACGGCCGTACGCGACCCGAGCGCGGCGACGTTGCCGAGGCGGAGCAGCTGCGCACCGGGGAGAGGTCGTGACCCCGCCGGAGGAGCAGCGGCTGGCCAGGGTCGCACTGGGCTGCCTGGTGGAGCCCGGCAACCAGGTGGTCCACGAGATGGTCGCCGCCGCGGGACCGGTGCGTGCGCTCGATCGGCTGATCGAGGGCGACGTCCCGCACGAGGCGCTCCGCGGCGCTGTGGTGGCCCGCCTACGCGGGCAGGGCCCCGGTTTGCTCGCCGAGAACGCGCTGGAACGCGCCGAGCGCCTTGGCGCTCGCATCGCCATCCCGGAGGACGACGAGTGGCCACGGCCGGTCGAGGAACTCGTACGCCTGGCGCAGCCCGGTGCCGCCAGGCGGGTTGACCGCGATGTCTTCCCCCCGCTCTGCCTCTGGGTCCGCGGCGCGTCACCGCTGTCGGAGGCGCTCGACCGTTCGGTCGCCGTCATCGGGTCACGAGCCGCAACAGGGTACGGCGTGCACGTCGCGACGGAGCTGGGGTACGGACTAGCCGACCGCGGATGGACGATCGTCTCCGGCGGCGCATTCGGCATCGACGCCGCCGCCCACCGCGGCGCCCTCACGGCGGGCGGGCTCACCGTCGCGGTGCTGGCGTGCGGCATGGACCGGCCGTACCCGCTCGGGCACGCCGCCCTCTTCGATCGCATCGCCGACGCCGGGCTGCTCGTGACGGAGTGGCCGCCCGGCGCGGAGCCGTTCCGCCACCGGTTCCTGGTCCGCAACCGCGTGATAGCCGCGGCCACCCGCGGAACCGTCGTGGTCGAGGCCGCCGCGCGCAGCGGCGCCCGCCAAACCCTCGGCCGGGCGATAGGCCTCGGTCGGCAGGCGATGGCGGTCCCGGGGCCGGTGACCTCGGCGATGTCGGTCGGCTGCCACGAGCTGCTTCGCATCAACCCACAGGTCCGGCTCGTCACCTCCGTCGCACACGTGCTCGAGGAGGTCGGCCGCATCGGCGAGGACCTCACGCCCCTCCCCCGCGGACCGGAGCGTCCGGAGGATCGGCTCGACCCCGTCGCGGCGCAGGTGCTCGAGGCGCTGCCGCGCCGCCGGCCGATCGGGCTGGACGAGGTGGCCGCGCGCGCCGGGGTCGACATCCGCACCGCGATGCGTCAGCTGTCGCTGCTGGACCAGCTGGGCCTGGTGGCCGGCGACGACGGTGCGTGGCGGTTGGTCCCGCCGCCCCGCGGATAGGCGCGGCGGCGCGGCGACTTGACGGGCGGCCCGGTGTCGGCCCACGTTCGGACCGTGGTGAAGCGAGTCGGCACGCGGGCGGTCTTCGACGGGCTGCCCGTGGTCATGCGCGAGGCGGTCGACGGCTTCGGTCGCGAGCTCGCCGGCGTGCACAACCGCTCGCCGCACACCGTGCGGGCGTACCTCGCCGACGTCGTGTCGCTGCTCGACCACGCGGCACGGATGGGTTGCCTTCACGTCGGCGACCTTCAGATCGGGGTCCTCCGCAGCTGGCTGGCCAAGCAACGCACGCTCGGCGCGGCCCGGGCCTCACTCGCGCGGCGGGCCGCGTCGGCACGCACCTTCACCGGGTGGGCACACCGGGAGGGCCTGCTCGCCGGCGACGTCGGCGCGCAGCTGGCGAGCCCGAAGGTGCTCCGCACGCTTCCCGGGGTGCTGCGCGCGGACCAGGCGGCGGCGCTGGTCACCGCCCCGGGTGACGAGGCGTCGCCGGTGCTGCTGCGCGATCGCGCCGTGCTCGAACTGCTGTACGCAACGGGAATCCGGGTCGGCGAGCTGTGCGGCCTCGACGTGAGCGACCTCGATCGCTCCCGTCGGGTGGTACGGGTCCTCGGCAAGGGCGCCAAGGAGCGCACCGTCCCCTATGGACTGCCGGCCGAGGAGGCCGTCGACGACTGGCTGCGGCTGGGTCGCCCGTCGCTGAGCGGTCCAGACAGCGCGTCGGCGCTGCTGCTCGGCGCGCGGGGCGGTCGGCTGAACCCCACCGTCGTGCGTCGCCTGGTCGCCGGCTACGCCCGCGCCGCGGGCGTACCGAGTATCAGCCCGCACGGGCTGCGCCACTCCGCGGCGACCCACCTGCTCGAAGGCGGCGCCGACCTGCGGGCCGTTCAGGAGCTGTTGGGTCACGCCTCCCTGTCGACCACACAGATCTACACGCACGTCTCGCTGGACCGGCTGCGCTCCGCGTACCGGCAGGCGCACCCCCGGGCCTGAGACCGCGGCGAGGGCGGCGGACCGTCGTACGATCGTGGTCCGTGACGGCCGAGCGTCCCCAGCCACCGCCGCGGATCGCCGGCGCAAGCCTGCTCTTCTCGCTTGACCCGGCCATCTCGTACCTCAATCACGGCTCGCTCGGCGCGGTGCCGATCCCGGTCCAACGCACCCAGCAGCGGCTGCGCGACGAGCTGGAGGCAAATCCGATCCGATTCTTCGCGCAGGGCCTCCAGGAGCGGCTGACGGACGCCCGCCGCCGCGTCGCCGACTTCCTCGGCGCCGACCCCGACGGCACCGCGCTGGTCGGTAACGCCACCACCGGGGTCTCGATCGTGCTCAACTCCGTGCCCACCGGGCCGGGCGACGAGATCGTGATGACCGATCATGGGTACGGTGCGGTGACGCTGGCGGTCGATCGAACGTGCCGCGCCACCGGCGCCACGCCGCGCACGGTGCACCTCCCGTTGCATGCCACCGACGTGGAGGCAGTGGAGGCGATCCGGACTGCGCTGCGCCCGGGGCGTACGCGCCTGCTCATCGTCGACGAGGTCACGTCCCCGACGGCTCGGCTGCTCCCGATGGCCGCGTTGGTGGCGGCCGCGCGCGAGGTCGGGGTGCCGGTATTCGTCGACGCCGCGCACGCGCCGGGCATGCTGCCGGTCGAGGTTGCGGCGCTCGACGCCGACTTCTGGGTGGGCAACCTACACAAATGGGCGTACGCCCCGCGCGGCGCAGCGGCGCTCTGCGTTGCCCCGCGCTGGCGCGACCGTGTCGAGCCGCTCGTGGTCTCGTGGGAGCAACCGGGCGGGTTCCCGCGGGCCGTCGAGTGGCAGGGCACGCTCGACTACACGCCGTACCTGGCGGCGCCGGACGGCCTGGCGACGCTGCACGCGTTCGGCCTCGAGACCGTCCGCGGCCACAACGCGGCGCTCGCGGCGTACGGCCAGTGGGTGATCGGGGAAGCGCTCGGGCTGGATCCGGAGACGCTGACCGAGCCGGGTGGGCCGACCGTCAGCATGCGGCTGCTGCCGTTGCCCGACGGGCTGGCGACCGACGAGGCGGCCGCCCGCGTGCTGAGGCTGCGCATCGCGGACGAGCTCGCCGCCGAGGTGGCGATCGCGTGCTGGGCCGGCCGCGGCTTCCTCCGCCTGTCGGCGCAGGTCTACAACCGGGCCAACGAGTACGAGCGGCTCGCGGAGAGGCTGCCGGCACTCCTCGCCGACCACCGCTGACGCCGGTCGTTCCGTTCAGCGCCCGCCGATTTCCGGAGGTCCGCGGAGTGGCAGCAGGCGCACGTGGCCGAGGCCCAGCAGCGCGAGCGGGTCGAGGTACTCGCCGCCGCGTCGCAGCCCCCAGTGCAGACACGCCGGCTCTGCGCAGCCGGGGTGTCCCGCCGCCAGCCGGCCGACAGCGTCGCCGGCCGCCACTGCCTCGCCCGCCCGCACGGTCGGCACCACGGGCTCATAGGTCGTCCGCAACCCACCCCGGTGCTCGACGCTGACGACGCCCTGGCCGGCGATCACGCCAGCGAAGCGCACCACCCCGGGCCCGGCCGCGTAGACCGTGACCCCTGGGCGTGCGGCCAGGTCGACACCCCGGTGTCCGGGCAGCCACCGCTGCGGAGGTGGGTCGAACGAACGCACGACCCGCGGCACGCCGTCGAGCGGCCACCGGTACGCCGGGACCGCCGGGACGGTCTGGGACACCCCCGCCCGACGCTCGGCCGCCCCTCGGCCCGGCGTGAACGCCAGCCCGAAGACCACCATGACAAGCGCGACGACAACGACGGCGACGGACAGACCCGCCACGCGGCTCGCGTACCTCTTCATGGGCGCCACACTGGCCACGGAGGGTGAGCGGCGCAACGGCCGCAACTCGTACCTGTGGATGGCCGACGGTCTTGTGGACAACGCGCGTCGGCCTACGCTGAGGAAACGCGGCGACGGGAGCGGGACCATGACGACGGTGGACGACCTGAGCGCGCCGGCGCGGCTCGCGGCGCCGGGCGAGGCGATCTCAGCCGAGGAGTTACGGCTGGCCGCGCGGAACCACGCGCTCCCCCTCGAGGCGCTCCGGTACGACGTGACGCCCATCGGCCTGCACTATCTGCTGACGCACTACGACATCCCCGAGGTGGCGCCCCAGACGTACGCGCTACGCGTGGACGGCCGCGTGACGGCTCCGTTGACGTTGGACCTGAACGAGCTGCGCGCCCGGCCGCGCGTCACCCGACGGGTGACCCTGGAGTGCGCCGGCAACGGCCGGGCGCTGCTCGACCCGCGCCCGATCAGCCAGCCGTGGCTGTACGAGGCGGTCGGCACCGCCGACTGGACCGGTACGCCGCTGCGGCCGCTGCTCCGCGAGGCCGGTCTCGGACCGGACGCCGTCGAAGTCGTGTTCACCGGCGCCGACCACGGCATCGAACGCGGCGTCGAGCAGGACTACCAGCGCTCACTGCCGCTGGCCGAGGCGCTTCGGGACGAGGTTCTCCTGGCGTACGAGATGAACGGCGCGCCGCTCCCGCCGCAGCACGGCGCCCCGCTGCGGCTCGTGGTGCCCGGCTGGTACGGCATGGCCCAGGTCAAGTGGTTGCGAGCGATCACCGTCGTCTCGGAGCCGTTCGGCGGATTCCAGAACGCGGTCGCGTACCGGATGAGGAACGAGCCCGACGAGCCGGGCGAGCCGGTGACCCGGATGGAACCCCGCGCGCTGGTTCGGCCGCCCGGGTTCCCGGACTTCATGTCCCGGACCCGGGTGCTGCGGCCGGGTCCGTGCCGGCTGGACGGCCGGGCCTGGTCGGGGTACGCCCCGGTCACCCGGGTTGACGTCACGACGGACCGCGGCGCGAGCTGGGCCGAGGCCGAGCTGGCGGCGGCGAGCGGCGGGCCGTGGGCATGGCGCAGTTGGGGGTACGCCTGGAGCGCCGAGCCCGGGCGCTACGTGCTCGGCGCGCGGGCGACCGACGCATCGGGACGCGTCCAGCCCCTGGAACCGCCGTGGAACCGCGGCGGCTTCGCGGTCAACCCCGCTCAGCGGATCGACGTCGTGGTCCTCACCGAATCGCCATGATCGTCGCGACCTCGCACAGGCTGTGGTGTAGCGGCGAGTTGATCGCCCGGTCTGGCCGAGGTTGCCGCGGTATCACATATCGGACGGGAGGGAGATGTCCGGCTTCTCCAGCTCCTCGACGTTGACATCCTTGAAGGTCATCACGCGCACGTTCTTTACAAAACGGGCGGGCCTGTACATATCCCACACCCAGGCATCGTGCATCTCGACCTCGAAGTAGACCTCACCGTCCGAGTTGCGCACGTGCAGGTCGACCTGGTTGGCGAGGTAGAAGCGGCGCTCGGTCTCTACGACGTAGGAGAACTGGCGGACGATGTCGCGGTACTCCCGGTAGAGCTGCAGCTCCATCTCGGTCTCGTATTTTTCGAGATCTTCGGCGCTCATCGCACTCCGCCCTCCATCGCCACATCTTCCCCCACCAGCGGCCAGGGCCAGTCCTGCTCCTCCGGCGCCACGCCGACCGTACCCCCTGGGCCCAGCTCCTGCCCCACCACGGTCACCCTGCGCGTACGCCGGCCGGACACCGCGGCGACGTTGACGTACGAGAAGCGATGCTCCGAGCACGGGCCGTGGCGCGCAAGCGCGGCGCTGTGCTCCGGCGTGACGTACCCCTTGTGCTCGGCGAAGCCGTAGTCCGGGAACTCTGCGTCGAGTTCCACCATGATCCGGTCTCGGGTGACCTTGGCGAGCACGCTGGCCGCCGCCACGCACGCCGCGATCTGGTCACCCTTCCAGATCGCCAACCCCGGAACGCCCAGCCCGGGCACCCCAAACCCGTCGATGAGGGCGTACTCCGGCCGGATGCTGAGCATCGCGAGCGCGCGGCGCATGGCGGCCACGTTGCAGACATGCAGTCCCCGGGAATCCACGTCGCAGGGCGGGATCACCACCACGGAGTACGCGAGCGCGCGCGACACCACCTCGGCGTACACCCGCTCGCGGGCGGCCGGCGTGAGCAGCTTGGAGTCGGCCAGCTCGTCGATCTCGCCGCGCCGACCCTCGGGCAGCACCGCCGCGGCGGCCACCAGCGGTCCGGCGCAGGCGCCCCGGCCGGCCTCGTCGGCCCCGGCGACCAGCCGAAAGCCACGTCGCCGCAGCGCTCGCTCAAGGGCGTACAGGCCGCCGTCACGGCGCAGGATCGTACGCGGCGGCGTCAGCACGGTGCGGTCGCCTTCCCGACCAGTCGGCGCAGCAGCGTCGGCAGGTTCGATGGGTAGTAGCGCTCGTCGGTGGACTCCAGCTCCTCGATCGTCCACCAGCGGTGGGCGTCGATCGAGCCCTGCTCGACGTCGTTGAAGCCGGCCGTGTCGACCTCCCACGCCGGCACGCGGGCCACGAAGAACTCCTGATCCTGGCGATACTGCCGGCCATCGAACGGGAACTCCGTGGTCTCGCGCCAGACCGGACCCGTCAGCTCGCCCGGCGGCAGCGACAGGCCCGTCTCCTCGGCCAGCTCCCGGGCCGCGCCCGCGGCGGCCGGCTCGTCCGGTCCCAGCCCACCGCCGACCGTGAACCAGTAGCGGTGTCCCGGTCTGGCCGGATCGAAGCCTCGGAACAACAGGACCCGATCGGTGGCATCGAGGAGCAACACCCGGGCGGCCCGGCGGGGGATGGCGTCCATCGGCCCCAGCCTAACGGCCGGCGCGAGCGCCGCGGCGACCCCCGGCCAGCTCAATTGATGTGCGAGAACGTGTCCGGTACGGGCAGCCACTTGGCCCGAGCGACCGGCCAGAACACCACGAAGGCCCGGCCGACCACCGAGCTGTCCGGGATCGTGGCCTCCTGGATGTCGCCCTTGCTCTGCTCCCAGTGCTCGAGCGAGTCGCCGGACGCCGATCGGTGGTCGCCCATCACCCACAGGCGCCCCTTCGGGACGGTCACCTTGAACGACCGGTCGGCCGCCGGATCGGTAACGCCGGCCGCCGAGTAGAGGTACGGCTCGTCCAGCGAGTCGCCGTTGACCTGCAGCCGCCCCTGCTGATCGCAGCAGGCGACCTCGTCGCCGCCGACGCCGATCACGCGTTTGATGAAGTCCTCGCCCTCGGCGCTGCTGCGCCAGTCGCTCGGGGCCTTGAATACGACGATCTCCCCGCGGTGGGGTGAGCGGAAGTCATAGACGAGCTTGTTGACCAAGACCCGGTCGTAGATGTTGAGCGTGTGCTCCATCGACGGCGACGGGATGTAGAACGTCTGCAGCACGAAGGCCCGGACCAGGATGGCGACCAGGATCGCCACACCGAGAAGGATCGGGAGTTCGCGCCAGAACGAACTGCGCTTGGACTTGGTCTGCTCGTCAATCACGCACGGAGCCTACGTCGCCGACCTTGCCTCGACAGTCGGGAACGCGCGGGAAGCACCAAAGGCAGCATCATTGGCGCAACTACCGCCAAACCCCCGCCGGATGGGGCACCCGACAGGCCGCCCGATGCGCGCCCGGGCGCCGGCGCTGCGAACGGAGCCGGAACGTTCTCGAAGGTCGGCGGCACGGACAGGCTCGCCCATCGCCCGCTGGGCCAGACGATGACGAACGCCCGGCCGATCACGTTCTCGATCGGGACCTGGCCCTGGCAGCGGGAGTCCTGTGACACGAGCCGGTGGTCGCCCATGACGAAGATCTGACCGGGCTCCACGACAACCTCGTCGAACCGCCGGGAGCGGCACTCCTTCGCGTTGGGCGGGGTCTCCAACGGGGCGTTCTCCGTGACGTACTGCTCGTCGAGGGGCTGCCCGTTGACGAACACCCGGCCGTTCACGTCGCAACAGGACACCCGATCACCGGGCAGGCCGATGACGCGCTTGATGAAGTCCTTCTCCCCCGGCCGGCTGATGCCGACGAGGTCACCGACCGTGCGGCCGAGCTTGGCGAAGAAGCCGATGTCCGGGTCCGGCGTGTTCTCCGGCGCCCACGCATCGGTGCCGCGGAACACGACGACCTCGCCGCGGGCCGGGTCCCGCAGGTCGTACACGACCTTGTTGACGAGCACCCGGTCGCCCACGAGAAGGGTGTTCTCCATCGACCCGGACGGGATGTAGAACGCCTGGAGCAGGAAGGTACGGATCAGTACTGCGAGGCAGAACGCGACGATCAGTAGGAGGGGCAGCTCCTGCCAGAGCGGCATGCTGCGCCGCTTGCGGCCCGCGCGCCGTGACGTCGGCTCGGTCTCCTCGACCGCGTGCGCGGGACGCGCGTCCTGCGCCTCCCACGAGCTCGTCCGCCAGGAGCTCGTCTCCCACGAACTTGCGGCGTCCCACGAAGCCGTCGAATCGGTGTCCCACGACGCGCCACTACCGTCCGACCTGCCGTCCTGGGCACCCGTCGGGCGGTAGTTGGGATAGATCTGACCGCTGAACTCGTCCTCGCGGTCATAGCGCTCGCCGTACGTCACCGGCGCAAGCCTAGAGTGCGCACGCGGTTTTGGGGAGACGGCCGATCACGGTCTCCCTCAACGCCTTCAGCTGGCCTGCTTCTCGCGCTTTTCCTTGATCTTCGCGGCCTTGCCGCGGAGATCGCGAAGGTAGTAGAGCTTAGCCCGGCGGACGTCGCCGCGCGTCATGACCTCGATCCGGTCGATCGAAGGGCTGTGGATCGGGTAGGTGCGCTCGACGCCGACACCGAAGCTGATCTTCCGGACCGTGAAGGTCTCGCGCAGACCCGCACCCTGACGGCGGATTACGACGCCCTGGAAGATCTGGACCCGCGACCGGTTGCCCTCAACGACCCGGGCGTGCACCTTGAGCGTGTCACCGGCCCGGAAGTCCGGGATGTCGGTCCGCTGCGACTGGGCGTCCAAAGCGTCCAGCGTGTTCATCGCTGCTTCCTCAGTGCTCAAGGCACACCGCGGCTCCGGCGTGCGCTGGTTGGGTGTCATCGCGCCGCGACCGCGGCAACCCCACTACTTTGCCATATCGGGGCCCGGGATCCGAAATCCGGCCCCCTCCAACACGACAACGTCACGTTCGTCCAGGGCGTCGGGCGGCAGGGCCGCCAACAGGTCGGGACGCCGCGACGCGGTGCGGAGCAGGGCCTGGTCCCGCCGCCACCGCGCGATCCTACCGTGGTCACCGGAGCGCAGGACGTCCGGAACGTCCAGGTCGCGCCACCTGGCCGGCTTGGTGTAGACCGGCGCTTCCAGCAGGCCGTGTGCGTGCGACTCCTCGGACAGCGACTCGGCATTGCCCAGTACGCCCGGCAGCAGGCGGGTCAGCGCCTCGAGAATCACCAGCACGGCGACCTCGCCGCCGAACAACACGTAGTCGCCGACCGATACCTCGGTCACCGCCATCCGTGTGGCGGCGTGGTCCAGCACCCGCTCGTCGATACCTTCGTAGCGGCCGCAGGCGAAGATCAAGTGCGGCCCGGCGGCCAGCTCGTGTGCGGTGGCCTGGGTGAACCGCGTCCCGGCCGGGGTCGGCACGACGAGTCGCGGTGCGGGTTCGAGCCCGGTCGGGGCGATCGCGTCCAGCGCCTCGCCCCAAGCCTCGGGCCGCATCACCATGCCTGGGCCCCCGCCGTACGGGGTGTCATCGACGGTGCGGTGCACGTCGTGGGTCCACGCACGCAGGTCATGCACCGCGACGTCGAGCGCCCCGATCGACCGCGCCTTGCCGATCAACGACAGGTCGAGCGGTGCCAGGTACTCCGGAAAGATCGTAACGACATCGACGCGCATCACAGGTCCAGGAGACCCGCGGGGGCGTCGACCACCACGCGGCCGGCCGCCAGGTCGACACTGGGCACGATCGCCTTCACGAATGGCACGAGTGCGGTACGCCCCTGCGGGCGCCGCAGCACCAACAGGTCCGAGGCCGGGGCGTGGTCGATTCCGGTGACCTCCCCGAGCACCTCGCCCGCCGGGCTGACGGCGGACAGCCCGACCAATTGGTGATCGTTGAACTCGTCCGGGTCTTCCGGCTCGGGCACGTCCGCGCTGTCCACGCACAACGTGAGGCCCCGGAGGCGTTCCGCCACCTCGCGGTCGTACACCCCGTCGAACGTAACGAGCAGGCGGCCCTGATGCGGGCGTACCGCCTCGACGGTTAACGACGCCGGGACCGGAACCGGCGCCGCGGCCTCCGCGCCCGCGGACGCCGCCGGCTCGGTCAGCAACACCGAACCGACGGCGAACCGAGCGTCGGGCTCGTCGGTCCGCACGTCCACGACGAGCTCGCCGCGGACGCCGTGCGGCCGAAGAACCTGGCCGACGATCAACAACATCAGTACGCGTCGACGATGTCGACGCGGACGCCGCGCCCGCCGATCGACCCGATGACCTGACGCAACGCCTTTGCGGTACGCCCGCCACGCCCGATGACCGTGCCGAGGTCCTCCGGGTGGACGCGAACCTCCAGGCGCTTGCCTCGGCGGGAGTCCATCAGCCGCACGCGCACGTCGTCCGGGTGCTCCACGATGCCCTTGACCAGATGCTCCAACGCGGGCCGGATGGCCACGTCAGGCCTGCTCGCCTGCGTCCGCAACGGCCTGCTCCTCGTTCTGTGCCGGCGCCTCGGCGGCCGCCGCCGGTTCCGTCTCCGTCGCCACCTGCTCGGGCTCCGCCTCGGCCTTCGGAGCGGCCTTCTTGGCGACCTTCTTCGCGGGCTTCTCCGCCTCGGCGACGCCGGCGGCCGCCTTCGCCTCGGCCTCGTAACGGGCGGTCCGGCTGGGCCGCTCGGGCGCCACCTTCAGTGGCTCCGGTGCCGGCAGGCCCTTGAATTTCTGCCAGTCACCCGTCTTTTCCAGCAAGCGCTGGACGGCCTCGCTGGGCTGGGCACCGACGGAGAGCCAGTGCTGCACCCGGTCGGACTTGACCTGGATGACCGAAGGGTCTTCCTTCGGGTGGTAAATCCCGATGAACTCGATCGCCTTGCCGTCGCGCTTGGTGCGCGAGTCCGCCACGACGATGCGGTACTGCGGATTGCGGATCTTGCCCATCCGCAGAAGCCGGATACGTACGGCCACTGTGTGCTCGCTCCTGAATGTGTGGAAGCTGAGCGGACCCGCCGGCATCGTGGGGTTGATGCGGCTGGCTGCTCGTGGACTGGCGTCGCGGCCGGGTTAGAGGGCGCCGGACGCGCGCCGGATACCAGTCGACCATTGTGCCAGATCGTCCGCGGACACCCGAACCGGACCCGGGAACCGCTCCAACCGCCCCCGCCGACTCGTTGTCGGCACCTACGAGACCTGATCGATAAATGAATCGAGCGCCGCGCAGGGGCGCCTCACGCCGGGCCCCCGCGATTCACATTTGGATCAGGTCTCGTAGGTCCCGTCGGCATATGTCCTGGGTCGGTCCCAGCCGGGCGGCAGCGTCGCGGGCACCGGCCACGCCGGATCGGGACGGAAGTCACACCACGTTCCATCGAACGGAAAGTCGCCCGACTCGATCAACTTGATGACCCGCTCGCCTTCGGCGCGGATGGCGGCCGCCCCACCGGCGTCCCAGTAGCCCGGAGCCCCGACGTGCCGGGCGAACTCGATCTCGTCCTTCCACGCCCAGGCGCGGTCCGCGGACACGCGCACGTCGAGCGTGCGGTCCATCGTGTCGACCCCACCGGGCCACCGCACCGCCCGCTCCTCGAGGTTCACGTACCAGCCGGCGAAGACGCCATGCGCGAAGAACCACCACACCGAGTACTCGGCGCCGGGCGGCATGAGGATCAGCACGTCCTGTTCGGCCCACGTGGTCACCTCCATGCGAGCCGCGCCGAACCCGTCCACCGGGACCTCCCCGAGCGGCCGGCCGTCATCGTCGACCCGACGGGCGAACCCGGCTCCCACCGGCACCCACAGCAGGAGCCCGCCGGCCTCATCGGATCGCACCACGGCAGCGTTGGCCCAGGTCAGGTGTGGCCCACGGAAGTACCGCCGAACAATGACGTCGCCGCGCGCGAACCGCATCAGTAGGCGCGGCCCAGGATCGCGACCAGGTCGGGCTCGTCCTCGGAGTCCGGCACGGAGCCGTCCTGGCGCAGCAGGCCGCGCACCGTGACGCCCTGGGCGTTGGCCTCGGCCTCGCCGCCCGTCCCCACCGCGGACCAGGGCACCCGAGCCCAACCCGTCGCCGCCACGTCGAGCGCCTCGACCAGGCTTGGCACATCATGCGTACGCGACTCGCGCAGCGCCAGCGCCTCGTCGTAGAGCGTCTGCTGGTCGACGTCCAGCGCGGCGAGCACCGCGGACACCACCTCGGCGACCGGCACCGGTGTCTTCGACCCGCTCGTGCGCCGGACGACCACCGCGTCGCCCGCGGCGAGCTCGCGGGGACCCACCTCCACGCGTACCGGATAGCCCTTGAGCTCGGCGTCGACTGCCCGGCGGCCGAACGGGGTGTCCACCCGATCGTCGAGGCTCACCCGCACGCCGGCGTCGCGCAGCGCGTCCCGGAGCTTGGCTGCCGCCTCGGCCACGCCCTCGCCCGACTTGACGATCATCACGTACGCCTGGATCGGCGCCAGCCGCGGCGGCACGCGCAGCCCGTCATCGTCGCCGTGGCACATGATCAGGCCGCCCACCATGCGGGTCGACGTCCCCCAGGACGTGGTCCACGCGTGCTCGATACCGCCCGACGCTGACGAGTATGTGATGTCGAACGCGCGCGCGAAGTTCTGGCCGAGCTCGTGCGACGTGCCCATCTGCAAGGCCTTGCCGTCGCCCATCATGGCCTCGAGCGTGTACGTGTGGGTCGCCCCGGCAAACCGCTCCCGATTGGTCTTCCGCCCGACCAGGACCGGAATGCCGAGCACTCCGACCATGAAGTCCTCGTACACCTCGTGCAGGATCTTCCTGGCGTACGCCCGGGCGTCGGCCTCGGACGCGTGCGCGGTGTGCCCCTCCTGCCACAGGAACTCGCTCGTGCGCAGGAAGATGCGCGGGCGCAGCTCCCACCGGACCACGTTCGCCCACTGGTTGAGCAGCAGCGGCAGATCCCGGTACGAGTCCACCCACTTGGCCATGAACTCGCCGATGACCGTCTCGCTGGTCGGGCGCACCACGATGGGCTCGGCCAACTGCTTGCCGCCGCCGTGCGTGACGACGGCCAGCTCTGGCGAGAAGCCCTCCACGTGCTGGGCCTCGCGGCGCAGGTAGCCCTCGGGGATGAACAGCGGAAAGTACGCGTTCTCCGCCCCTGCGGCCTTGATGCGAGCGTCCATCTCGGACTGCATGCGCTCCCACAGCGCGTACCCGGTCGGTCGGATCACCATCGTGCCGCGCACCGGACCGTTGTCGGCCAGCTGCGCCTTCGCGATGACGTCCTGATACCAGCGCGGGAAGTCCTCCGCACGGGGAGTGAGCACGCGTGCCATGAGGCGACATCCTATCCGGCGGATTCGGGCGGTTAACGCAGCACGCGGCCGCGCTGGATGATGCGACGCGGCGCGCGGATGACCCGCAGATCCTCGCGCGGGTCGGCATCGTAGACCGCGAGGTCGGCGAGCCCACCCTCGACCAACCCCGAGAAGCCGAGCCATTCGCGCGCGGCCCAGGACCCTGCTTTCATGGCGTCGACCGCCGGCAGGCCGCCGCGCTCGTGCAGCGCCAGCACCTCCTCGGCCACCTTGCCGTGGGCGATCCCCCCGCCGGCATCGCTGCCGGTGTAGATCGGCACGCCGGCCTCGTACGCCGCGCGCACGACAGTGGGGAAGCCGTCCCCGAGCCGGCGCAGGTGCTCGGCGTACGTCGGGAACTTCTCGGCCGCCTGCGCCGCGATGTCGCCGAACGTCGCAATGTTGATCATGGTGGGTACTAGTGCGGTGCCGCGCCGGGCCATCTCGTCGATGTCGTCGGCGGACATCCCCGTGCCGTGCTCGACCGAATCCACACCGGCCCGGATCAGCGCAGCGACGGCGTCCTCCTGGAAGGTGTGCGCGGCGACCCGCGCACCGGCCGCGTGGGCCGCCTCGATCGCGGCGGCGAGCACATCCGTGGGGTACGTGGGCGCGAGGTCGGCCACGCTGCGGTCCAGCCAGTCCGCCACGAGCTTCACCCAGCCGTTGCCCGCCCGGGCCTCCTCGGTCGCCGCGGCCGGCAGCTCCTCGGCGGTGCATTCTCGCGGGATGCCCCGCAGGTGGGTCTTGGGCGCAGCGAGATGCCGGCCCGCGCGCGCCAGTCGCGGCACGTCGGGGTCGTCGTCGAGTGAGGGGTACGCGTACGGCGAGCCGGCGTCCCGGATCGCGAGGACGCCCGCGTCCCGGTCGATCAGCGCGAGCGTCTTCGCCTCGTCCAGAGCGGAGACCGGTGCCCCGCCCGGCGCGATGCCGATGTGGCAGTGCGCGTCGACGAGGCCGGGCAGAACGTAGCCGCCGTCGCTCACGGTTTCCGCGCCGGCCACCGGCTCGAGGGTCACCCGGTCGCCGACCAGCCAGAGGTCGCGCACCTCGTCGTCGGGCAGGACCACCCCACGAACATGCAACGCCATGCCACAGTCCTACCAGAGCCGCCGCGCTCTTGATCGCCCGCGACCACCCGGAAGTTGCACCCTCCGGTGGGGGCGCGGGCTACTTCTCGCCGTCTCGCTTGGTCAGCTTCGAGAAATCCAGCTTCGGCGCCTTGAAGCCGCCGCCGAGTGCCCCCGGGTCCATGCCCGGTGGCAGCTGGGGCATCCCGGGAAGGCTACCCGCGAGACCGGGACCGCTCAGGCCGCCGGAGCGCACGGCCCCGCCACCCCTCGAGTTCTTCCCTTTGCGCTTGTTCTTGGGCGACTTGGTCGCCTTGCGGCGCGTCCCGGGCAGGCCCATGGCGCCGCCCATCTGCTTCATCATCTTCTGTGCGTCCGCGAACCGGTTGAGGAGCTGGTTGACGTCCATCACGGTGACCCCGGAGCCGTTGGCGATGCGCGCCCGACGGGAGCCGTTGATGATCTTCGGGTTGGTGCGCTCGGTGGGGGTCATCGAGCGGATGATCGCAGTCACCCGGTCGAAGTGCTTGTCGTCCAGCTCGGCCAGCTGGTCCCTCATCTGACCCATGCCGGGCATCATCGCGAGGACGTTGGCGATCGGGCCCATCCGGCGCACCGCGATCAGCTGGTCGAGGAAGTCCTCGAGAGTGAACTGCTCGCCACCGAGCAGCTTCGCGGCCATCCGCTCCTTCTGGTCGGCGTCGAACGCCTGCTCGGCCTGCTCGATGAGCGTGAGCACGTCGCCCATGCCGAGGATGCGGCTGGCCATCCGCTCCGGGTGGAAGACGTCGAAGTCCTCCAGCTTCTCGCCGGTCGACGCGAACAGGATCGGCTCGCCGGTCACCTCGCGGACGGACAGCGCCGCGCCACCGCGCGCGTCGCCGTCGAGCTTGGCGAGCACGACGCCGGTGATCCCGACCCCGTCGCGGAACGCCTCGGCGGTGCTCACCGCGTCCTGGCCGACCATGGCGTCGACCACGAAGATGATCTCGTCGGGATCTGTCGCGTCGCGGATCGCCGCCGCCTGCGCCATCATCTCGGCGTCGATGCCCAACCGGCCCGCGGTGTCGACGATCACGATGTCGCGCAGCTGGCGCTGGGCGTAGTCGAGCGCACCGCGGGCGACGGCCACGGGATCACCGACGCCGTTGCCGGGCTCCGGGGCGTACACCTCGACACCGGCCCGGCCACCGAGAACCTGCAGCTGGCCGACGGCGTTCGGCCGCTGCAGGTCGGCGGCGACCAGTAGCGGCTGATGCCCCTGCCCGGCCAGCCAGCGGGCCAGCTTCGCGGCGAGCGTGGTCTTGCCGGAGCCCTGCAGACCGGCGAGCATGATCACCGTTGGGGGCTGCTTGGCGAACCGGAGACGACGCGCCTCGCCGCCGAGGATCGCGATGAGCTCCTCGTGGACGATCTTGATGACCTGCTGGGCCGGGTTGAGGGCCTCGGACACCTCGGCCCCCCGCGCGCGCTCCTTGACCCGCGCGATGAACGCCTTGACGACGGACAGCGCGACGTCGGCCTCGAGCAGCGCCAGCCGGATCTCCCGCGCCGTGGCGTCGATGTCGGCGTCGGTGAGCCGGCCCTTGCCGCGCAGCTTGGTAAAGATCCCGGAGAGGCGATCGCTCAGGGTGTCAAACACGGTGGAACATCCCGTTTGTCGGTCTTACGAAAGGCAGGGGGCGCCGGGCACTCGCCCAGCCCTCGCAAGGGTAGCCGGCCGGCTCGCCCGCCGCCCGTGCACCGCGACGAGGCTCAGCGGCCGTTCGTTCGCCGGGTACGTAGCGCGGCCTCCAGCCGGCGACGGGTGCGCGTCTCGGGGTCGATCGCCCGGCGGGCTCGCCGGTACAGCCAGTACCCGCCCCCGACGATGAGGGCACCGAGGATCAGGTACCACGCCAGGGTCACCAGCGCGTGGACCACGGCCATGGCCACCCAGCCCACCACGACGACCGCGACAACGAGCAGTGCCACCCCGGCCACAATCCGTCCCATGACCACCCCTCCACCCGAAGTGCCTGCCCCAAGCATGCGCGCTCGGGGCAAGCGCCCGCATCGGCCGAGCCCCCGGTTGGACCCCTAAGGGTCAGCTGGCCGGCCGGCGAACCAGCAGGTACACGTGAATGCGTTGGAACCGCGCGTCCGATGCCACCCGGAACGTCCGGCTCAGGGCCGATGCCTTCTCCCGGGGCATCTCCGACCAGGGTCCGTCACCAAAACTCGTGCTCACCAGCCAGATGCGTTGGCGCTGCCCGAGGCAGGTGACCGTGACCCGGCACTCGGCCGCGCCGTACGTGCCAAGTTCCGCCGACGACGCGGCGAGCAGGACGTCGGCCGGCGGGGTGGTGTGACGCATCTCGTACGCCATGCCCATGCGCGGCGGCCGCGCCGTGCCGGCGAAGACCATGCCATCGCCGGGGCGCATCTCGGACCTGATCATGTGCGCTGCCGCGCGATAGTCCGGCTCGTCCGGCACGATGCGCTCGCGTGCCGCGTGTTGGGGCGGGAGCGCGAGCAGCGCCAGGGCCGGGAGTGCGACGGCTGCGATCAGGAGCTGCGGCCAGGAACGGCGAAACGCCAGGCGGGCCATGCCGTAGCAACCGCCGGCCGCCAGGAGGGCCCAGGCCGGCAGCGTGAACAGCAGGTACCGGTAGAGGAACAGGTGCAGCAGCGGGAACGTGACGTACGTGAACAGCGGCGGCACCAGGGCCCACGCCAGCAGAGCGAACGCGACCCGCCGACGTCGGGCGAACGCGAGCATCAGCGCGCCCACCAGCCCCATCCCGCAGACGGCCGCCGCCACCGCGTACGACCCGAACAGCTTGACCGGGAGCTCCAGAACGGCGGCCTTGTCCGCCTTGATCCATTCGATCGCACCCGCTTGGTCGGACCCGGCGTATCCGAGCGGCATGACCAGAGCCAGGATCAGCGCGAGGGCGCCGAGCGACTTCCACAGCCGGACATCGCGCTCGGACCGTTGATAGCGGAACCACACCAGCAACGCGTGTGCCGCGAGCACGACGACCGCGACGAGGTGGAGGAACGCGGTCGCCGCGACCGACGCGGCGTACCACAGCCAGTACGGCCACCGCGGCCGGTTCAGGGCTACCAGCAGCAGCAGGGTCGCCAGCGTGGCGGCGGCGACCGCCAGGGCGTAGGGGCGGGCCTCCTGCGCGTACCGGCTCGTCGCCGGGAGGATCGCAAAGATCAGCCCGGCGATCAGCCCGGCCGGCGTGTCCAGCAGCCGCTGACCGACCAGTGCGGTGAACCCCGCCGCGCACGCCATCGCGACGAGCGCCGGCAGCCGGAGCATCGTGGGGCTGTCGCCGACGAGGGACACCCAACCGTGCATGGCGACGTAGTAGAGGGTGAGTACCCGGTCGATGTGGTCGAGCAGGTGGAACAGATCGCCCCAGGACAGCGTCGCGGCGTGCCAGGTGGCGTGCTCGTCGTTCCACATCTGGCGTACGCCAATGTCCTGGCGGCCGATCAGGAAGGTGAGCGTGGCCGGCACGGCGAACAGCAGAACTTGCCTCCACAGCGCGATCCGGGCCGGCTCCACCTGCTCGGCTGGCTCCGGCCCGGCGACGCCCCTTGGCACGGCCGGCAGCCGCGGGAAGACGACGGTGCCCGACAGAGTCTTCGGGAACACTACGGTCTCGTCGTGTGCGCGTGCCCGTCGACGGGCGGGCGGGGCGTACCGTTCGTCGGCTAGCATCGCAGGCCCGCGACGGACAGGCCCGCCTTGAACGCGGCCAGGTTCTGCGGAGTGTCGTCATACCGCCAGTCGCCGTCGCGGGTGATCTGGTTCCAGAGGAACCCGGCGATCCTGGGGTTGTCGCGGAGCCACGGGCCGAACGCCCTGAGCCACGGCCGCTTCTCGGGACCCGGCTGCACGCCGACCTCGGTCAGCAGGATCGGCTTGTCGGATAGCGCGTACACCTGCTTCAAGGTCGCTCGGTACGTCTTGGTCGGGCTGGTCTCACGCACGCCGTAGCCGGTCAGTCCGACGACATCGACGTACGCCGCGCCGGGCCAGAACTCCTTGATCGTCCGGCTATCGGCTCCCCGCAGGATGTTGGGCGACCAGACCCATAGCGCGTTGGTCGCGCCCGCGTCGCGGAACAGCTCGACGACGTGCCGCCAGGCGGCGATGAACTGTCCGGGTTTGTTGCCGTTGGCGGTTCCCCACGGGTACCAGTGCCCGTTCATCTCGTGGGCGAAGCGGATCAGGACGGGATCGCGGTACGCGACGATCGCGGCGGCGAGGGCGGCGTACCGTCCGTCCCAGCGCCCGGCGATCGTGGCCGCGAGGGACCACTCGGGCTGGGCCGGTCCCGCGCCGGTCCGCCAGGGTTCGAGCGAGAGCATCGGCAGGCCAGGTACCTCCCGCAGCGTCTCCGCCGAGATCCCATCCTCGACGGAGGCGAACAGCTGCAGCAGCGCGGGCCGGCAGCTGATCTTCGCACCCACCCGCGCCACGGCCGCCTCCGAGCGGTCGGCCATGGTCACGCCGAACAGCGGGCCGCCCCCCAGCAGGTCGCCCACCTTGGCGACGACGGGTCCGGCCGGTGCCGGTGCGTCCGTGGCCTGCTCCGGTGTGGGCGGCCGCGGGCGTGGCCCGCTCCGGCTGAGGCAGCCGGCGCTCGACAGGATCAGGGCGGCCACGACAGCGACGGCGACGAGGCGCGCGGCGCTGACCCTCACCGACGGCGCCCCGCCGACTCGTACAGCGCCGGCACCCGGCGGTGGTAGCCGTGGACACTCGCCCGGGGCGGGAACGCCTCCGCCGGGCGCTGCGCCGGAGAGACCGGGGTCGGCATGGGCTTGGGCGGCGTCGACGGACGAATGCCGTACGACGGAGTCAGCAGCGGGACGACCATGTAGAGCTGCACCGCGGCGAGCAGCGCGGTCGTCCACAGTGGACCGATGCCGAACTCCGGGAGGCGCAGGGCGAGTCCACCCCACAGGAGGACCTGGACGACGACGATCCACGTGCGCAGAAGTCGGGAGACCCGCTCCGGCGCGCCCTTCCGCTTGATGGCCTTCTTGGCTCGGCCGGCGGCACCCGTGGGCACCCACTCCTGCACCTTGGCGCGCAGCGCGTCCGTGATCGCAACGACGTGACAGGCCGAGTTGATGAGGCACAGCCGGAAGATCTCCGGCCGCCAGCCGCGCGCCATCATCGGAAACACGAGGAGCGTGGCCAGCACCGCCGGCACCATGGGCAGGTAGTTGTGCGGCAGCACCCGATCGGGGAAGAACCACAGCATGGTGAGCGTGGGGAACGGTGCCGTGATCAGCAGCGCGGCGGAGGCCATGTAGTAGAGGAACGCGGCCCAGAACGCGGCGCGCTGCTGCCAGTTGAACCGCGCGTCCCGGAAGTGCTTCTCGGTCATCAGCAGCATGGACGACCGGCACCACCGCTGCTGCTGGTTGGTGATGGCTACCCAGCTCCCGGGGGCAACGCCCTTGGCGAGCGCGAGCGGAAGGTAGCGCGTCTCCCATCCGCCGGTCCACA
The DNA here is from genome assembly GCA_036506795.1 of Micromonosporaceae bacterium. Taxonomy (GTDB): domain Bacteria; phylum Actinomycetota; class Actinomycetes; order Mycobacteriales; family Micromonosporaceae; genus DASXRC01. The sequence goes on along the minus strand of DASXRC010000162.1, from coordinate 5,898 downwards.
GCTTCACGCCCGAGTTGACGTCCTCGCCGAGCGGCACCCGGGCGAACCCGCCCACCGACTCCACCGCGTCGCGTCGGTAGACGACGTTCGTGCCCGCGCAGATCGCGGCACGCCACACGTCCCGGGCGGGCTGGATCCACCGGAAGAAGATCTCCTGGAGGCTGCCGGCGCCGCGCTGGACGTAGTTCATCCACGGCTCGACGTCGAAGTACTGCGCTGTCTGGACGATGCCCAGGTGCGGTTCCACCTGCATGTACGGCACTGTCTCGTACAGGAAGTCCGGCCGCGGGGCGAAGTCGGCGTCGAAGACCACCCCGAAGCGTCCCATCGAGATCTCGAACGCGTTGATCAAATTGCCGGCCTTCTTCAGCCAGCCGCGTTCGCCCTCCCGAAGCGGCCGGCCCGGCACCGGCTCGCGCCGTCGCACGTACACGAAGCCGTACTCCAGCGCCAGCCGCTCGACCTCGACGCGGCGTTCGCCGTCATCGAGCAGGTAACGCATCACCGGCGCATGCCAGCGGATGGCCGCCACGGCCCGGCACGTGTTGCGCAGCACCGGAAGGGGTTCGCCGCAGATCGGAACCCACATGTCGACGGTGTCGGCCGGATCGGGACGGTATCGCGAGATGACTGCCTTGTGCCCCTTGAGGGTCAGCCGCGGCTTGTGAGTGCGAAGCCAGAAATTGACCAGAACCGGGAGGATCATGATCGGCAGGAAGAGCAGAGCCGGCGTGGTCCACGGCGCCTTGAGCGCGACCATGACATAGCCGTAGAGGATGCCGAGCGCGCTGATGAAGATCCAAGCGAAGATCCACGGCCGTGGTTTCTGGAAATAGCCGTACTTTTCGGCGTCGGTCGGCGGCTGCGGCAGATACATACCCTCTACACCGACAGCGAGGCCTTCGCGGTGACGCGAGGGCGGTCGCTGAGCATGACGCATCAGGCTGGCTCCGTCGGGGGGAGGTCACTCACGGTGTCAGAACAGCGCCGTTCTTCCTTCTGGGCCAACTGGCCGCACTATGGACGAGCGAGAATTCTTCCTGCGACCCGAAGGCGAGTCAACCGGGCGGCGACGGCGTGGCGCGGGCACGATCAATTAACGAGACCCGATTGGTACGCGAAGACGACCAGCTGTGCCCGGTCGCGGGCGCCTAGCTTGATCATTGCGCGGCTCACGTGCGTACGGGCGGTGGCCGGGCTCACCACCAGCCGCGCGGCGATCTCCTCGTTGCTCAGCCCCTCGCCGACGAGACCGACGATCTCGCGTTCGCGCTCGGTGAGCGTGTCCAGCTGCGGATGGGGCTTGGGAATGCGTACCGGCCGGGCCGCGAACTCGCGGACCACCCGCCGGGTCACCGAGGGTGACAGCAGCGCCTCGCCGGCGGCCACGAGGCGCACGGCGCGCAGGAGGTCGGCGGGCTTGGTGTCCTTGATGAGGAAGCCGCTGGCGCCGTGGCGCAGCGCATCGAAGACGTACTCGTCCAGCTCGAACGTGGTCAGCACGATCACCCTGGTCCGCTCCAGCGTCGGGTCGGCCGCGATCCGGCGCGTCGCCTCGATGCCGTCGATGCCGGGCATCCGCACGTCCATGAGCACCACGTCGGGGCGCGTACGCCGCGCAGCCTCGACCGCCGCCAGCCCGTCTGCCGCCTCGTCGACGACCTCGGTGTCATCCTCGTTGTCGAGCAGCGTCCGCAGCCCCAGCCGCACCAGGTCCTGGTCGTCGGCGATCAGCACCCGGATCATGCCGGCTCCGAAGTGTCGGACGGTGCGGCGAGGGGCATCGAGGCGTACACCCGGAAGCCGCCGCCGTCGGCGGGCCCGGCGGCGAACCGCCCACCCAGCGCGGCGACGCGGGCCCTCATCCCGGGAATGCCCTGCCCGTCGCCGTCGCCACCCGACGGACTGCCGCGCCCGTTGTCGGTCACCTCGACGGTCACGGCATCCTTGGCGTAGCCGACCCGCACGGTCGCGCTGGCCGCGCCGGCATGCCGCAACACATTGGTCAGCGCCTCCTGCACGACCCGGTACGCGGCCAGGTCGACGGCTGCGGGCAGGGACGGGCGCTGGCCCTCGACCTCTACCCGGACCGGTACGCCGGTGTCGGCGAGCCGGCCCACCAGCGCGTCGAGCTGCGCGAGGCCCGGACCCGGGAGACGGTTCTCGGCCGCGTCGCTGCGCACGAGCGCGAGCGTGGCGCGCAGCTCGTCGAGCGCGTTCTTGCTGGTCCGGCTGATCGCGGCGAGCGCCGTCGCCGCTTGCTCCGGCCGCTTCGGCAGCACGTGCAGGGCGATCTCCGCCTGCATGTTGATGGCTGCCAGACCGTGACCCACCACGTCGTGCACCTCCTGCGCCACCCGCAGCCGCTCCTCGTGGGCGAGGTCGCGCAGTCGTTCGGCGCGGTTGCGGGCGGCCGACTCGCGGCCGAGCCGCACCGTCACACCGAGCGCGAACGGCACCACCACCCAGGCGGCGGCCGGCACCACGCCGACCAGCCCCACGTCGCCGTCGCCGACGACGGTGTGCAACAACATCACGGCGAGCGAGACCCCGGCGGCGACGGCGGCCGGACGCAGCGGCACGTACGCGGACACGGCGTACACCGCGAACGCGTACGCGATGAGGATCGGCCCGTACGCGTACCCCACGATGAGGTACGTCGACGTTGCCGCCGTGCTGACGCCCAACACCGGAAGCGGCGCCCACCGTCGGGCGACCAGCACGACGGCGGCGGTCGCCGCGAGCGCGTACCCGACCGCGTCGGCGGGGGTCGCGTCCGGCTGGTTGGCGCCGGCCGGGCCCGTGCCGAGGAGGCAGAACGCCAGGATCGCCGCGGCGATGAGGGCGTCCTGCGCCCAGTGCCGCCTGGTCACGATTGCCAACCCTGTCACACGACGTCTCGCCGCCGCAGCAGCACGCCCCCCAGCGCCGCGAACGCCACCAGGTACACCGCTACGACGATGGCCGCCTGCCCCGAGCCCACGATCCGCTCGACACCGGGCGTGGTCGTGGCGGAGCCGAGGGCGGCAGTGAGCGATCCAGCGTTCGGGCCGGGGAGCCCCTTCTGCGCGGTGGCGACGACGTCCAGCAACGGCGCCGCGATCGACGCGAGCAGGTTCTGCACCGCGAGCATCCACACCAGACCGAGCCCGATCGGGAGCGCGACGCCGCGCAGGAGCACGGCCAGTAGTACGCCGAGCCCGGTCCACATCGAGGCGATCAGCCAGCCGGCGCCGAAGCCGATGGCGAGGTCGCCGATCGAGGGCCAGGCGAGCGGCTGGTTCTCGGCGGCCGCGATCGTCGCACTCGCCACCGCGCCGACGCCGAACATGGCCAGCATGAGCGCGACGTTGGCGACCGCGAGGGCGAGCAGCTTCGCGCCGTACACCGTCAGGCGCGACGGACCCTGCACGAGCACGGTCTTCCAGGTGCCCCAGCCGTACTCCCCACCCGCCACCAGCACGCCGTGGATGAGCACGAGCGCACCGAGGAACACGGGCAGGCCGCCGATCGAGTTGCCCACCAGGCGGTCCGGCAGCATGACGGCCAGTCCACCGGCGGTGTTGACCCCGCCGGTGCCACCGGCGTAGCTCGCGTACCGGACCAGGTACGCGAAGATCAGCATGAGGCTCAACGCGAGCGCGAGCAGCAGCCAGCTGGCCGGCCGCTTGACCACCTTGGTGAGCTCGGCCTGGAAACTACCCCACATTGCGTACGCCTCCCGTCAGCTCGAGGAACACGGCCTCCAGATCCCGTTCGTGGCGACGGAGCTCGCTGACCGCGATGCCGCCGTCGACGAGTTCGCCGTTTATCCAGGCGGCCCGGTCGGCCGACACCGCCAGCTCGAGCCCGCCGTCGTGCACCCGCACGCGCTCGGCGCCGAGCAGCGTCCGGACCAGCTCGGCGGCCTTGTCGAGCGGGTCGGCGACGACGCGCACGGTCGAGTCGCCGCGCAGCTCCGCCACCGTGCTCTCGGCGACGAGCCGACCGTGCGAGATGACCCCGACGCGGTCGCAGATGTGCTCCACCTCGCCGAGCAGGTGGCTCGAGAGCAGCACCGTGCGCCCTGCCGCTCCCAGCCGCCGGATCAGCGTGCGCATCTCCGCCATCCCGGCCGGGTCCAGGCCGTTGGTCGGCTCGTCGAGCACGAGCAGCTGCGGATCCTTCAGCAGCGCGGCGGCCACGCCGAGGCGCTGCTTCATACCGAGCGAGTACGCACGGTAGCGATCGCTGGCCCGGTCCGCCAGGTCGACCATCTCGAGCACCGCTTCGATGCGGGCCACCGGGACGCCCGTGTACCGCGCCAGCACCCGCAGGTTGTCCCGTCCGGAGAGGTACGGGTAGAACCCGGGCCCCTCGATCAATGCGCCGACGCCGGCCAGCTGGCCCGGACCCGGTGGGCGTCCGAGCACGCGCACCGCGCCAGCGGTCGGCCGGATGAGACCGAGGATCATGCGCAACGTCGTCGTCTTGCCGGCCCCGTTCGGGCCGAGGAAGCCGTACACCTCGCCGGACCGCACGGTCAGGTCCACGCCGTCGACGGCGACGAGGTCTCCGTAGCGCTTGGTCAGGCCCTTCGTGGCCACTGGCTCTTTCATGCCCGCAACGGTGCCCGCGCGGGCGACCAGCGGCGTCCGCCGATCGACGACTTCTCGCGTACGCACCCGGGCGTACGAGGGGCGCTACGCCTGCGCCGCGGCCAGCACGGCGGTCTCGATGGCGCCGCGATCGGCGTCGTCCACCCACGCGCCGACGAGGTAGAACGCGTCGACGACGTCGCCGCCGAGCGTGGAGATCCGGGCGGCCCGCACATTCGCCCCGGCCCGGTCGAGCGCGGCGGCGACGCGGTAGAGCAGGCCGGGCGCGTCGGCGGCGCGCAGCTCGAGCACGACCGCGTCGGTTGCGGCCTCGCGGTGCCAGACCACGCGGGGCGCCGCGCCGCCGTGGCGGCCGGTGCCGCCACGGCCGCGCAGCCGCTGGGTCACCGACACGTCGCCGAGGACGGCCCGCCGCAGGTCCGCGCCGAGAGCGATCCGGTCCGGCGGCGTTCCGTACCGCGGCTGGACCCGGAACTCGACCAGCGCCCGGCCGTCGACCGTGCTGGCGTCGGCGGAGAGCACGTCGAGCCGGTGCAGCGCCAGACACCCGGCGACCGCGGCGAGCAGTCCGCGCCGGTCGGTCGCGGCCACGGCCACGCGGTCCTCGTCGAGGTGTACGACCGGGAGCGGGCCGGCCACGAGGGTGGGGTCGGGCGCGGCCGGGGCGGGCGGCGCGCCGTCCTGCAGGGTGGCGTGGACGCGGCGTACCAGATCGGCGACGAGCCGACCCTTCCACTCCGACCACGCCCCCGGGCCGGTCGCGGCCGCGTCCGCCTTGGCGAGCGCGTGCAGCAGGTCCAGGGTGGGGACGTCGCCGACCGCGTCCGCGACACCGCGAACCGTGACCGGGTCGGCGAGGTCGCGCCGAGTGGCCACCTCCGGGAGCAGAAGGTGCAGCCGGACCAGCTTCTCGGCGACGGCAACGTCGGCCGGCGGCAGCCCGATCCGGGTGGCGATGCCCCTCGCGACCGGTCCACCGGCCACGCAGTGGTCGTCGCCGGGCAATCCCTTACCGATGTCGTGCAGGAACGCGCCGACCAGCAGGAGGTCCGGCCGGTCCACCTCGCGCGTGACGGCGGCGGCCTCGGCGGCGGCCTGCACGAGGTGCCGGTCCAGCGTGTAGCGGTGCACGGGGTTGTGCTGAGGCAGGCTGCGGACCCGGGTCCACTCCGGCAGCCACCCGGTGGTCAGGCCGTACCTGTCGCACGACTCCCAGGTCGGCACCAACGCCGGCCCGGAGCCGAGCAGCGTGACCAGCGCGGCGCGAGCGGTCGCCGGCCAGGGGACCGGCAGCGGCGGG
>DASXRC010000161.1:0-4404 GCA_036506795.1 Micromonosporaceae bacterium | reverse complement strand
TGATCGAGCTATCCGCTCTGCCCGGCGATCTCCTTGGCCAAGGCGGCCACTTGGGCGAAGAGTCGGGCGCGGCGTACCGGGTTGGGGGCCGGCGGCGGGTGGCCGGCCAGCTGGTGATACTCGGTGGCTACGTTGATCACCATTCGTTCGGGGCACTCCCAGGTCCGCCACCGCCGAAACTCGTCCGACCGCGCGAGGTTGCGGGCGGCGGCCCACGCTGAGCGCCCGCGGTTGCGCTGGCCTCGAGCGGAGTCGGCGACCCAGGTCCAGTACTCGGTGAGCGCGGCGATGTCGGCCGTCGTTGCCGGCGGACCGTGTCCGGGCACGTAGACCTTCGCGTTCAGACCGCGTAGCAGCTTCAAGGCGGCGATGGCGTTTTCCGCCGGTCCGTGCCACAGCACGGGTGTGCTGCCCACAAAGAGCATGTCCCCGGCGAAGACGACTCCGGCGTCGGGCACGTGCGCGATGACGTCCCCGCTGGTGTGTGCCGGCCCCACCTCGACCAGGTCGACCCGGCGACCGCCCACGGTCAGGCTGTGCCGGCCGGTGAAGTCGCGGTCGGGATGCCGGGGGCGCACGTCGACGAACCGGAACGGGGCGAACATCCCGTGGGTGTAACGGCCGAGCCGGCCGGGGTATCCGGGCAGTCCATTGGCGACTCTGGCCAACCGGTCCAGCCGGGAGAACTCGGCCGGCGTCGACTCGGCCCGCATCGCCGCACGGCTCGCCGCGCTGGTGATGATCTCGGCGTCCCGCGGCATCATCGCGTTGCCCCACCAGTGGTCACCGTCGGAGTGCGTGTTGACCACGAACCGGATGGGTGCGGTGGACACATGCGGCGCCATCGCGGTGAGCATCCTACGCGCCTGCACCTCGTCGAAGAGCGTGTCCACCACCAGCGACTCGCCGTCGCCGACGACCAGGCCCGCGTTGGCCTCACCCCAGCTACCGTTGGGCTGCATCCACGCGTACAGACCGGGACCGACTTCGCGCAGCCCACCATCGTACCGGGCGGCGGCGCCGGTCAGCGTCCGTCGCATCGCGCCTCCGCCCCGGTCGGCCAGTATTGACCGAAACCTACTGAGCTGTTGTACGCACGTCAAACAAGGCGGTGCCCGCGTTCACTGGGAGCCCCAGTCGTGGCGCCGACCCAGCCGGTCGTAGATCCGCCGGGCTGTTTGAGCCGACAGCGCGCGCTCACCCATGACCCTCACCCGTCTCAATCAGCGCCGGGCGCGAGTGTCCACCAACACCTCCCACAGCGCCGGCGAGGGTTTGTGCAACGGCCTGGTCACCACCGATCAAGACCACGACCCACCCACCACCCGTCACTTATTTTCGGACCAGGCCGGCGGAGCGGGCACCTCGACCATCATCCTCGCAGTGGAACCAGTCTTGCTGCCCGCCTCCCCATGTTCCTATCCCCGCCCTCGTTGCCGGTGGTCCCAGGCGAGCGAGTCATGAATCGACCGAACTACCAGCGCGCCGTCTCCCACTGCTGAGGCGACACGTTTGGTCGAGCCGCTGCGAACGTCGCCGACCGCGTACACGTCGCGCTGGGTCGTCTCCAAGAGCAGAGGGGCACGGTCGGCCCCGCGCCAGTGTTCAGAGAAACTTGGGTGGCAGCGCGCGTCCTCTCCGGTGACGATGAATTTTCGGTCGTCCAGGCCGACGAATCCAAGCAGCCCGTCGGTTCTGGGTGCGGCGCCGATCATCGCGAAGACGGCCGTTGCGTCGAGACGGCAATCGCGATCGGAACGGCGGATCGTCACCGCTTCGAGTTTGGTGTCTCCGTGGAGGGCTTCGATTTCGCAGCCGGTCCACACGACGACGCTGGGCGCGTCCTCAATGCGGTCGATGAGGTAGCTGGACATGGTCTGGTCGAGCGGGCGACGGGCCACGAGATGGACCGTGCGCGCGTAGTTGGTGAGAGTCACCACGGCCTGTCCGGCTGAGTTGCCGCCGCCCGCGACTACGACGTCCTCACCCGAGGTCTGACGCGCCTCTATGTGTGTGGCGGCGTAGTACAGGCCTGAGCCCTCGAAGTGGTCGGCGTTCTCGACCGGAAGTCGGCGATAGTCGGCACCCGAGGCGAGCACGACGTGGTTGGCGCGCACGGCCTGTCCGTCCGCAAGCACGAGGGTGCGCAGCCCTTGGGGGTCGGCCTCGGACAACCGAGAGACCTCATGAACGCTTGAGATGACAGCGCCGAACTTGCGCGCCTGGAGCGTCGCGAGCCGACTCAGCTCGGCGCCTGAAACGCCCGTTGGGAAGCCGAGGTAGTTCTCGATGCGAGCGCTTGTCCCCGCCTGCCCTCCCGGTGCAAAGCGTTCGGCGACAAAGGTCGTGAGGCCCTCGGAAGCGGCGTACACCGCAGAGGCCAGTCCGGCCGGACCGCCGCCGAGCACAACCACATCAAAGGTTTGGCCATCGACATGCGCTCGCAGACCGAGCCGATCGGCGACCTCTTCGACGGTTGCGTGCCGGATGACACAGTCACTTCGGATCAGGACGGGACACTCGCTGGCCGCGACGCCGAGGCCGCCGAGCAGAGCCTGACTCTCAGCGTCGGACTCCAGGGCGTGCCAGCTGAATGGAACGAGGTTGCGTTGCAGCAACTCACGCACCGCGAACGCATCACCAGACCAGCGCGACCCGATGAGACGGTCCTGGCCGTACCCGTGGCCGGCAAGCCACTCTCGGCGGGCAACCATCGTTCGCAAGATGAGATCGCCGAGCTCCGGGGAGCGGACGACAACGCTCCGCAGCGCGTCGGGCGAGATCGCAAGCAACGCAGTAGGCTCGGCCGCCACCCCCGCGGCAATGGTCGGCTCGCCGGTGAACACCGCGATGTCGCCGATGAACGTCCCCGCTCTGCACTGCGTGAAGTAGCGCGCCCCTTCGGGCCGCTGGTCGAAGATGTCAACCGCCCCTGCCTGGACGACGTAGAACGGCGTGTCGCGCCGGCCCTGCTCGAAGAGCACTTCCCCAGATTCGAGCGAGCACTGCTCGGCAATCCCGGCCAAATGGCCGACCTGAGCTTCACTCAGCCGCGGAAAAAGCGTGGGATCGTCCGGATCGAGGAAGTCCTCCACCCGCGTAGGGGCATCGTCTTGGCTCAACTGCTGCAGCTCCTGAAGGTCGTGGGCAACTAGGTCTTGGGCAGCTGCTTGCCGCGTTCCGAGCGTCCAACCGAGCCACCGCGCGCGCCGAGGACCGGGCTGGCCTCGGTATGGCCAGGTTCGTTGAGCCCGTAGGGTTCAGAAACCTGAACTTCATGCCGCGGCCTGATAGTACTCGTGGACCAAGCCGCCGAGACGGTCCCGACGCCGAACGCGGTCGGCGACCGCGACAATGGACGGCGGCGCAGATCCGGTGCCGTTACTCCTCGGCGGGCGAAGTTCAAGGCCTCGATGCGGCCGCTCGTCGTTGTAATGCCGCAGGTACTCGTCGAGGACCCGCTCGAGATGGCGACGACCCCAGATCAGCATCCAGTCCAGGCACTCCTCACGTACGGTTCGTACCCACCGCTCGGCGAACGCGTTCGCGTTCGGCGCCTGGATGGGCGTCTTGACGATGTGCGTGCCGTCGGCCATGAACACGTCGTCGAAGGCCCTGGTGAACTTGCTGTCACGGTCACGAATGAGGAACCGAGGCGTAGTGGTACCCGCCGCTCCTTCCTCCTTCCCCTCGCCTTCCATCGAGAGCTCCCGTGCTGCTGGACCACCCAAGGCCCATTCGGGTGGCGTGTGACACCGGCGAGCCGGACCTGCCGCGTCCCAAGTTCGATCATGAACAGGACGTAGAGCGTCGTAAGGCGCACGGTCTCCACGGTGAAGAAGTCCGTCGCGATGATGCCGGCGGCCTGCGCCCGCAGAAACGCTCGCCACGTGACCGACGCCCGTCGAGGCGCGGGCCGAAGCCCGTTGTCAAGCAGCACCGTGCGGATGGTGGTCGCCGACACCGACACGCCCAGCTTCTTGAGCTCACCCTGGATACGCCGGTAGCCCCAGCGAGGGTTCTCCCCAGCCAGCCGCAGGATCACGCCGCCAGGTGCTCGGCGAGCGGTGGACGGCCCGTGGGGTGCGGAAATTCATTCATGCAGCTCGCTGGTACTCGTGCAGGAGACCGCCGAGCAGATCGTATCGGTGTACCCGGCCTTCGTGAGCCTGTGGGGTGCGTAAATGCGTTCATGTAGCTCGCCGGTACTGGTGCAGGAGACCACCGAGTAGGTCGCGTCGATAGACCCGACGGTGTCGAGCTTTGCCGGCGACGGTCAAAACGGCGGACGGGTCAGGCGATTCCGGCCCCAGCGCCCGGTGGGACGATGCCGGTTGTGGTGCTTGACGTCGACCCGGAGCACCTGCTGCAGGTGGCCTCGCCCGACGATCAGGAGCCAGTCCA
>DASXRC010000160.1:0-4547 GCA_036506795.1 Micromonosporaceae bacterium | reverse complement strand
AGCCTTCTCCCACTTCACGGTGGTCAAGCGCATGGGTTGCTACCGTCGCGGGGTCACACCGTTGTGGGTTCGACTCCAACACCCTCCGCTGCATCCCATCGTGGCTCGAGTGGAAACGGCGCCCGAGCGACCCACCGCGATGTTCAGCGAGACCGCAGACGGTCGCAGCCGGATCGGAAAACCACGCTCGGCATGCGCCCTGCTGCAATTAGCGTGCCCAGGAGATATCTCCTAGTCAGCGTCCTGTCTGCGGCGGTTGCGCGCTGTCTGGCGCTGAACTGGCGTTCGGATCTTGGTTCCGTCGACGAGGTCGATCCAAAGCCGCTCTCAGACGAGAACGTCGCGTGCCGTCTGAAAGCCCCAAACCTGATCCCAACCGACGGTGCGGGTTCGGTGTACCCACCGCATGCGTATCCCAACCTTAGAGATCAGGAGCCCGGTCCGAGCGAACCGCCACGCAAACGTTAGCCAGACCGCGGCGAAGGCAACGAGTCCAGCCGCCGCGCCCGGCGGCACGGTTTGCCAGCTCGCTGCCATCAACCCAGCCGCCACGCAGAAGACGAGGCCGCCGATCGACGCGATGGCCACCGCGACAATGCGCCACGGATCGTCATAGGGCTTCGTCCAGTGCGTCATGGTCTTGATAATGTAGGCGGTGCGTCGCCGCCTCCATCCGTTGGATCACCCCGTCTGTCGCCCCGGTGCCCCGAGGGAGGCCAAGTGGCGAGAGCGCAATTCTGCGAGCATGACCATTGCAGCTGGTGCTCCTTCCAGGCGCGGTGACTGACGTGCTGGTCGGCTCGCGCACTGGCTGGTGACGACCATCCGAACGAGGGTCACCAGTCGCGCCCGGATCACCGGTCGCGACCTGCACCGCGTGCTCGAACGCGAGCGGCAGGGCGAACGTCAGGGCCAGGGCGGCAGCGGCCACCCGACGGTCCGCGGGCTACCATCACGCGGTGGCTCCGGAGGCCAGGACAACGCGGGACGAGCAGCCGTGGGAGCGTCCATCCCTCGGCCTGACCGCGTTGTCCCGCGTACACCTCGATGAGTTGCTCCAAGAGCTGCTGGACCGGGTCGGCGAGGTCGTCGCCAGCCGGGAGCGGCTTCGCGCGCTGCTCGACGCCGTCGTAGCGATCGGATCCGATCTCGACCTGCACAGCACGCTGGAGCGGATCGGCGCGGCGGCGTGCGAGCTGGCGGGCGCACGGTATGGCGCCCTCGGGGTGATCGGCTCCGATCGCAGGCTGGCCGAGTTCATCACGCACGGCATCGACCCGGCGACTCGCGCCGCGATCGGTGACCTACCGACCGGCCGTGGCGTGCTGGGGCTGCTGATCCAGGACCCGCGCCCGGTCCGAATGCCGGACATCACCGAACACCCCCAGTCGTACGGCTTCCCGCCGAATCACCCGCCGATGCACAGCTTCCTCGGCGTCCCCATCCGCATCCGCGACCAGGTATTCGGCAACCTCTACCTCGCCGAGAAACTGGGCGCGGCCGAGTTCACCGAGGACGACGAGCAGATCGTCGTCGCGCTCGCCGCCGCGGCCGGCGTGGCGATAGAAAACGCGCGGCTGTATGCGCTCGCCAGCCGGCGGGAGCGGTGGCTCACCGCCACCGCCGAGATCACCAACCTCCTGCTGGGCGACGTGCAACGCACCGCGGCGCTGCACCTGGTCGCCCGCCGCGCACGTGAGGTGGCCGAGGCGTACGCCGTGCTGGTGCTGCTGTACGACGAGGAGACCGGGCAGCTGACCGTCGAGGTGGTGGACGCCGATGACGCAGCCGCGGCCTCGGGGCTCGCCGGCGTGGTCGTTTCGGCGGCGGATACGGCCTTCACCGAGGTGGTCGACGCCGGCACGCATGCGGTTGTTGACGACCTGGGCAAGGCCGCGCCATGGCCGATGGCGGTGACCACCGGGCCCGCGCTGATCGCACCGCTCGCGACCTCGCAGGCGCTCCACGGTCTGCTCGTGGCCGCACAGAGACCCGGAGAGCATCGCCCGGCGGACGACGACCTGCCCCTGTTGACGAGCTTTGCCGGCCAGGCCGCGCTGGCGCTCGAGCAGGCGCGGGCGCAGGAGGAGCGCGAGCAGCTGGTAGTGCTCGAGGATCGCGAGCGCATCGCCCGGGACCTGCACGACGTGGTGATCCAGCGACTGTTCGCCACCGGGCTCCAGCTGCAGACGGCCGCGACGCTCGCCCCGCGACCGGAGGTGGCCGCCCGGATCAATACCTCGGTCGACGAGCTCGACACCACCATCCGCGACATCCGCACGGCGATCTTCGAACTCCGCTCGCCGACGGCGGCCGAGCTGCGCACGGACCTCCGCGCGACCGTCGAGGCGGCCGCACAGTCGCTGGGGTTCCGACCCCACCTCGAGCTCTCCGGGCCGATCGACAGCGCCGTTCCGGCCGTGATCCGCCCCGACCTCCTGGCCGTCGTGCGGGAGGCACTGTCCAATGTGGTACGCCATGCGCAAGCGACCGCGGTCGAGGTGAGCGTGTCGGTGGCACATGGGCTCCTGAGGGTGGTCGTCCGCGACAACGGCGTCGGCGTGGCCGGCGCCATCGACCACGGCGGGTTGATCAACCTCCGCGAGCGGGCGACCCGCCATGGGGGCACGTTCGCGATGGAGCCCGCGGAGCCGACCGGGACGGTCGTCACCTGGTCGGTGCCGGCTTAGGGATCAGCGGTGGTGCTCGCCGAGGAGGCGGGTGGCCAGCACCGCCGCCTGGGTTCGCCGCTCCAACCCGAGCTTGGCGAGCAGGCTGGACACATAGTTCTTGACCGTCTTCTCGGCCAGGAACATCTTGCCGGCGATCTCGCGGTTCGTCAGCCCTTCCGCGACGTACTCGAGGATGCGCCTCTCCTGCTCGGTGAGCGACTTCAGCTCGCGGGGCTCCTCGACGCCGTGCCGGATCCGCTCCAGCACGCGTTGGGTGATGGCCGGGTCGAGCAACGACTGCCCGCCGGCCACCCGCCGTACCGCGTCGACCAGGTCCGTACCACGGATCTGTTTGAGCACGTATCCGGACGCACCCGCCATGATGGCCGCGAAGAGCGCCTCGTCGTCCTCGTACGAGGTGAGGATCAAACCCTTGATCGACGGGTCAACCGAGCGGATGTCCCGGCACACGTCGATGCCGTTGCCGTCGGGGAGCCGCGCATCCAGGACAGCGACATCGGGGCGCAGGGCAGGCGCTCGCCGGGTGGCCTCCTGCGCCGATCCAGACTCGCCGACCACCTCGATGTCGGCTTCGGCCTCGAGCAGCTCGTGCAGGCCGCGCCGAACTACCTCATGATCGTCGAGGAGAAACACACGGATCATGTATACGTCCTACCCTTTCGGACCGCTCGAACGCAGGGCCGAAGGTCCCGACCGCCCGGGACCGCACCCGTGGTCAGCGTAGACCGTCGACCGCGGGAGGTGGCGACGAGCGACGGACAGGCAGGACTGCCCCGCCGGTCGGGCCATCTGGCCCTGCCGGCCCGCGCCGACCTGACCGGACAGTGGCGCAACGGGCTTCCTCCGTGCTCGCAAACGATGATGAGGACGATGCGATGAACGAGCAGACGATCGTCGTCGGAGTGGGTGGTGGCGACCACGGCCGCGGGGCGGCCGCGCGGGTCCTGCTCGGCTCGGTCGCCCACGGCGCGGTCGACCAGGCTCACTGCCCCGTGATGGTCGCGCACGACGCTGTCTCGCGAGAGGACGGGGCCCGATGATCAGCGCAGCGGTGACCGACCAGGCGTTCCGCGCCGCAGTGGAGGCGGCCGTGCGAGCGCCGTCGCTGCACAACACGCAACCATGGCGGTTTCGGCTGCGGGACGGCGCAATCGACGTGCGGGCCGATCCGACGAGACAACTGCGAGTGGCCGACCCGACCGGCTGGGCGGTACGCATCGCCTGCGGCGCCGCCGCCTTCAACGCAAGGCTCGCGCTGGCGGTGGCCGGCTCTGAGGTCAGGACGCACCTGCGTCCGGATCCCACCGACCTCGATCTCTTGGTCCGGCTCGTGCCGGCCGGCTCGAGACCCGCCACCCCTGCGGAGCGCCACCTCTACGACGCCATCCCCCGGCGCCACAGCAATCGGGCTCCCTTCTTCCCCGAACCCGTCCCGGCGTCGGCCCGCGCCAGCATGATCGAAGCTACCCAGGCAGAGGGCGCCTGGCTCGAGCTGTTGATCGGCCCCGGGCCGCTGGCCGGCGTGGCCGAGATCGCGCAGGCGGCCACTCGCGTTCTCGACCGCAACCCCGACTACCGGGCCGAGATGACGGCCTGGACCCGCGTGGACGAGAGCCACGGTGACGGCGTACCGAGCGCCGCAGGAGGGCCGAGTCCCGCACCGCAAGATCTGTTGCCCGCCCGCCCTTTCAGCGGTAGACCCCGTGGTCCCGGTCGCGACTTCGAGTCCCATCCCCTCGTGGCTGTCCTCGGCACCGCAGCCGACAGCCAACGCGATCAGCTCGTGGCCGGGCTGGCCCTGCAACGTGTCCTGCTGACCATCACCGATTCCGGACTGGCCGCCTCCATGCTGTC
>DASXRC010000159.1:0-32912 GCA_036506795.1 Micromonosporaceae bacterium | reverse complement strand
GGCAACCCGGCTGGCCGCCCCAGTGTCGGACGCGTCGTACTGCCGACCGGCCGTCCGGATCGCGCCGGCGGTCTCGCGCAGCGCACGCTGCAGTGCCTCCTGGTCGGTCGCCCAGGCGATCTTCACCTGCTCGAAGGACCGTCCACCGGCACCGCGCCAGGCCGACTGCAGCACCTCCAGCTCGGACATCAGCTGCCGCAGCATGCCCTGCAGCGCCTCGTTGACCTGCTCGAACCTGGCAGCAGTCCGCTCCATCACCGCGGCTTGCGCCTCCGTGCTTTGAGCCACCCGTGTCACCCCGCTCTCTTGTCGTGCGCAACTTCGGACAGTCCAGTGTGGACCTTGTGCTCCATGGATCCGGCGCCACTTCCTCGCCGCCGACGCTAGCGGGTGGCCACACGTCGCGGTAGCCCCGTTGTGCTGCCTGTGGATAACGCTCACCGTACGGCGACCGGCGCCGCCGCCTGCTCAGGGTCGAGTGCGGGGCCGCTCGGAAGCAGCGCCACGACCGAGGCGGGCAGACGCACGGGACGAATCTCGCCGTATCCGAGCATCCCCTGCACGGCCTGACCGGCGACCGCGTATCGCTGGCCGAGGTCGGTGACGACCGAGATCGCGCCGCCGGCGCTCGGGCCGTTCGCGGCCTGCACCAACGCGCCGCGGCCGGGCTCGACGAACACGTAGTCCGCGAGCACGGCCCCGGACGACGTCCGGGACGCGGTACGCGCCGCATCCGAGAGGTCGGGAACCGCCACACCGGTCCGGACCACCGATACGCCGGCATCGCCGTGGACGACCGCACAGATCGCCCCGTCGGTGTTCGCGAGGTCGGGAGTGGTCGACGGGGCGGTGCCACCCGAGACACCGATCGCGGGCAGCTTGTGGGCGCGCGCGAACTCGCTCTGCGACATCTCCGTCGGCTCGGTCTGGCCGACACGCGAGGCCGTCCGTGGATCGGTCAACACGATGTCCGCCTGCACCTGCGTGATCGGTGCGAGACCGTCCTGGACCGCGACGGCGTACTGGCGGCCCCCTCCCTGCAGCTCGGTCACGAAGACCTGGCCGATCTTTGCCCCGACGGCGACCGGCGACGGGGCACCGCGGCGGTCGATGCTGATCCGTCCGAGGGTTCTGCCGACGTCGAGCGTGTTCAGCAGGCTCGAGGAGACGGGCACCGGGCGGGTGGAGGTCCAGCCGAGAGCCGCCAACACCGTGGACGCGTCACGAACCAGGTGCCGCCGGTTCCGGTAGATCAGGTACGAGTCGTCGGCGTTGCGCGCCAGGACGGCCTTGTCTCCCAGCGGCGAACCGCCGCTCGGTTCGGTCCCGACGTAGAGCATCGATCGCGTCGCGCTGCTCCCGTTCTCGGTCACGGCACCCGAGCAGACCGTCCAGGGCGCGCCGACCAGCTGCTCCCTGGCGGGCAGGCTGTCGGGCGCGTCCTGGATCCCGAGCGCGGTGCCCCGCGGGACGCCCTCGAGCGACTTGCGCGAGACCAGTACGGTCTTCGGTCGGGAGCTCCCGATGATGAGCAGGCCGGACGCGTAGTTGAGCACCGGGTGCAGCTTGTCGTCCCGGTAGATGAAGCGGGCGCCGGACTCCTTCTCGACGATGACGGCGGACGTGTCACGCCACCGCTGCGAATCGCCCCCCACGACCACGCCGTAGACGCCGACAGCGCCGAGCGCGATCGCGGCGACGAGCACGCTCGCGAGGGTGGCACCCGCGCCGCGCCGGAAGGGGGACTGCGCAGGATCCGTCTCCCGCATCACCAGCGCGGCCACGACTCGCTGGACCATGAACTGATACGAGTGGAGCTGGTCCTGCCGCGACGGCATCCACCCTCCCCAATGCGACGACGTCGTGACCACACGATAGGCCGCCACCGAGCCGGGCACCACGATCCGGGAATTGGCCCGTGATCCCGCGGCCAGGCGGAGCTAGCCTCGGCGACGTGCTGACGATCGCCCGCGCCGACGGGTACGAGATCTCCATCGACCCGGCCCGACTGGATCTGGATCTGGTGCATCGGTGGCTCTCCACGGACGCCTACTGGGCCCTTGGCCGCCCGCACGAGGTCGTGGTCCGCGCGGCCGAGACTTCGCTGCTCTTCGGCGTGTATGCCCGGGACGGTACGCAGGTCGCGGTGGCCCGCGCGGTGACCGACTCCGCGACGTTCGCGTGGCTCTGCGACGTGTACGTCGCCAGGGCCGAGCGCGGACGCGGCCTGGGTTCCTGGCTGGTCGGCGTCGCGCGGGACGAGCTGCGGGCACGCGGCGTGCGGCGCATCCTGCTCGCCACCGCGGACGCGCATGGGCTGTACGCCAAGCACGGCTTTGCCCCGCTGGCCCAGCCCGAGCGCTGGATGGAGCTGACCGGCCAGTGACGTACAGCAGGTGTGGCAAAATGTCGGGTTGGCGTTTGGAGCTGACGGAGCCGGTCATTGCTCGCATCGACCCGGCGGCGTTCGGCTGACTTGCCTCAGATGACGTCGTAGGTTAGCAGCTGCACTCCATCACCCTTGACCAGCACCAGCCGGACCAGCTCGTCGAGCCGGAACCGGGTGACGCCGGTTACGTCCACGACGTCGCCCGGCCCGGCGGTCCACGAGCCGACCTGCTCGGTGGCGCCGCGCGGGCCGTACGCGAGGAGCCGCAGCGTCCACGGATTCGTGTAGTCGGAACCCGACCGGTACCTGCAGTGCATGATGATCTCGGTGCCGCCGCCCGTTGCCGCCAGCCCGACCTCGGCGGACACCGGGCCGCGCGACCCCTTGGCCGGCTTCATCGCGACGAGGGTGACCACGGGCGTGGGCGAGGGTGTGGCGATCGCGGTCGGCGGCCGCCCGTCGTCGCGGGATACTCCGGCGACGCCGACGCCGACGACCACGGCGAGGCAGGCCGCGGCGAACACCGCCAACGCAGCGCGCCAGGTCCGGGCGCGGTGCTCCCGCCGGCGGGTGGCGGCCGCCGCCTCCAGCAGGCGTGGCAGTCGCGAGCCCGAGGGCTCCGCACGCTCACCGGGCGGCGGGGCGGCCACATGGCTCGCGGCGTCCTCCGGCGCGGGCAGGCGGCTGAGCAGGCCCGGCAGCACGGCGAGCTCGGCTACGGCACGGCGGCACCCCGGACAGGTGGCGAGATGGCGCTCGAACGCGGCCCGCTCTGCCGGGGACAGCGCACCGAGGACGTACGCGCCGTCCTCGTGGGCGTACGGGCACCTCACTGCGTCACCCCCATCTCCTCCAGCACGAGCCTCAACGAGCGCAGCGCGTAGTGCGTGCGGGACTTCACGGTCCCGGGCGGTACGCCGAGCCGCGCCGCCGCCTCGGCCACCGAGCGCCCCCGATAGAAGCACTCCACGAGCACGTCCCGGTGCGCGGCGGAGAGCCGGGCGAGCGCCTCGGCGACGGTCCACGCCTCGACCGCGCGGTCGGTCTCGTCCACGCCCGGTGACGGCTCCGGGAGCACGTCCGTGACCACCTCGCCGACTCGCGACGTGCGCCGCCGCCACGCGTCGATCGCCAGGTGCCGGGCGGTGGTGAACAACCACGCCCGTACCGAGCCGTGCGTCGGGTCCATCGCGTCCGGATGCCGCCAGGCCCGGAGCAGCGTCTCTTGGACGAGGTCCTCCGCACGCTGCCGGTCCCCGCTGCTGAGCCGCAGGGCGTGGGCGAATAGCGCCTCGCCGTGCTCGTCCTGCAGCGCCCGTAGCAGTTCGGCGTCCTCGTCCGTCAAGCGGTGCCCGCCCTTTCTCGCAACTTCGTCCAGTGTCACGCAGACCGACGGATACCGGTTCAGGCAGGTCGGGTCGGGTTTCGACGTGGGCCTGGAGGCTGGTCAGAAGTCGGTGCCGAGCGTGTCGGAGATCGTGCGGGCCGTGGCGAGCAGGTTGGCGCGCACGACGCGCGCCGACGTCATCATCTCCCCCGCGGGCATCGAACAGGCGAGGACGACGCGGCGCTCCATCTCGCGATCGGCGTTGACGAGGACGGCCGCGCACGCCACGCCGGTGCGGTACTGACCGATCTCGATGTGCATCCCCCGCCGCTCGCCGGCCGACAGGTCTGCCTCGAACGCGTCCGTGCTGGTCAGGGTCGCTGACGTGAACGGCCGCATCCCGGACTCCCTCAGGTAGCGAAACCGCTGGTCCGGCGTAAGGGTCGCGAGCAGGCCCTTGCCGAGCGCGGTGGCGTGGGCACCCTCGTCGAATCCGACCGCCAACTCCTCGAGGTGTGGCGACCGGCTGCCTTCGGCGAGCGCGGTGATCGCCACCCGGCCACCCACGAACCGGCCCAGATACTGGCTGTATCCGCTGTCCGCCGCGGCGCGCCGCAGCGTCTCCCCGACCGCGACCGGACCGCGGAAGGCCGCGACCAGCTCGCGGTACCGGTCCGCCACCTCAAGGCCGACGATGTACGTGCCGTCCTCTCGCCGGATCACGTAGCCCTCATAGGCCAGCGTGCGTACGAGGTGGTAGGTCGTGGCCACGGTCAGCTCGCACCGCCGGGCGACCTGCTTGACCGTCAGCCCCTTGGGGGCCCGCCCCACCGCCTCCAGCACGCGCAACGCGCGGGAGACGCTGCGTATCAAGTCCGAGGGTTCCGCCAGAGGATCACGCACGAGCACCTCCGCCGTCGTGGACTTACACCATATGAAAATGGTTCGCTCTGGGAAATGCCCAATCGGACCGACCACGTCGGATCTGACGACGCTCAGCATGTCGATCGTCACCGTACGTTCGTACTGGTAGATGCCGTACGGTCATCCGCGATGTCCGAGATCCGCACCGCGGTCGGCGCCGTGACGACCACCATCGCCTGCGTCGTTCCCGTCTTCCTCGTCGGTGGCCTCGCCGTACAGATCTCGGATGAGCTCGGATTCTCCCCCGCCGGGCTGGGCGTGGCGGTCTCCGTCTACTTTGGAGTGAGTGCGGTCGCGTCGGTGCCGGCCGGCGGCCTCGTCGAGCGGTTCGGTCCGGTCGCCACCGCTCGTGCCGGGATCGCGCTCGCCGCGGCGAGCCTGCTGGGCATCGCGGTGCTCGCCGGGTCGCTCGCGACGCTTGTCGCGCTGCTCGCGGCCAGCGCGGCGGCCAACGCCCTCGGCCAGCTGGCCAGCAATGCCGCGCTCGCCGAGCGGATTCCGGCCGGCCGGCAGGGCCTGTCGTTCGGCGTGAAGCAGTCGGCGATCCCGCTCTCCACCCTGCTCGCGGGCGCCGCCGTGCCCGCCGTCGCGTTGACGGTGGGCTGGCGCTGGGCGTTCGCGCTGGCGGCCGGGCTGGCCCTGGCCGCGTGGCTGCTGGTGCCGCAGACCGGCCGCGACCGAACGCGGATGGCGACGCGCGCCGAGGTCGACCAGGCGACCACCGCCCTGGTCGTGATCGGCGCCGCCGCCACGCTGGCGGCGGGGGCGGCCAGCGCACTGGCGACGTTCCTCGTCGACTCGTCCGCGAGCCGGGGGGTGGCGCCGGGGCTGGCCGGGCTCATGCTGACCCTCGGCAGCTCGGCGTGCGTGCTCGGCCGGCTGCTCGGCGGCTGGTTCGCGGACCGCCGCTCCGCCGGGCATGTCACCGTCATCGCCGGCCTGCTCGCCGCGGGCGCGGTCGGCCTGGCGCTGCTTGCCTTGCCCGGCCCCGCCGCGCTCTCCGCCGGCGTACTGCTCGGCTTCGGCCTCGGGTGGTCCTGGCCGGGGCTGATGAACTTCGCCGTGGTCCGGCTGCATCCGCAGGCTCCGGCCGCCGCCACGTCGATAACCCAGACCGGGGTGTACGCCGGCGGCTGCCTCGGCCCGCTCGCGTTCGGCGCCGTGGCGACGTACGCCGGCTATCCGACGGCCTGGCTCGGCGGCGCGGCCGCGATGGTGTGCGCGGCCGGTTTCATGCTGCTCGGTCAGCGCCTCCTGCTGGCCGACCGACCGGCCGCCTGATCATCGAAATCGCGGGGCCGCCCCTGGCGCAGGGTCAGCTTGTGCGGTCGGCGATGAAGTCGCACAGCGACTCCATCGCCCGACGGGGCGGTCCGGCCGGCAGCGGAGCGAGCCGGTCCCGCGCCTCCTCGGCGTAGCTCCGGACGGTCTCCCGCGCCCGCTTGAGCGCGGCCGACTCACGCAGCAGTCCGAGCGCTTCGACGTGCAGCCCGTCGTCGGTCACCGGGCCGGCCGACAGGATCTCGCGCAGCCGGACGGCGGCCGGGTCGGCGTCGTCGGAGGCGAGGGCGTACAGCACCGGCAGCGTCGGCACCCCCGCGCGCAGGTCGGTCCCGGGCGTCTTGCCCGACTGCCGGGACTCCGACGCGATGTCGAGCAGGTCGTCGGAGAGCTGGAACGCGATGCCGATCGCCTCGCCATACCCGGCGAGGGCCCCGACGTGCTCGGCGGGCGCGCCGCCGAACATCCCGCCGAAGCGCGCGGAGGTCGCGATCAACGACCCGGTCTTGTCAGCGATCACGGTCAGGTAGTGGGCGGTGGGGTCCTCACCGGGCCGTGGCCCGACGGTCTCCGCGATCTGGCCATGCACCAGCCGGGAGAAGGTGCGGGCCTGGATCCGGACGGCCTCGGTGCCCAGGTCGGCGGCGATGTCCGCGGCGCGCGCGAACAGGTAGTCCCCGACGAGGATGGCCACCGAGTTCGTCCACCGCGAGTTCGCGCTCGGGGCACCGCGGCGCACCTCCGCCTCGTCCATCACGTCGTCGTGGTAGAGCGTCGCTAGGTGGGTCAGTTCCACGACGACCGCGGCCGGCACCACGAACTCCCCGTCCGCGTCCCCGAAGTGCGCGCCCAACGCCACGAGCAGCGGCCGGAACCGCTTACCGCCGGCCTCGACCAGGTGCTTCGCGGCCTCGTCCACGAGCCCGTCGGCGCTGGCCACCCCGACGCGCAGCTGCAACTCAACCTCGGCGAGCGTGCCGGCGACCGCCGCCTCGAGCTCGCGATCCGCGAACTCGATGCCGAGCGAGGCCGCAGCGACACCGGGCGCCTCGTTCACGTCACCGCTCCGCTCGCCGCCACGCCCCCACGATGCCACACGCCTCAGCGGACGAATTCGGCCGCCCGGTTCGTCAGGTCCAACAGCGGCGACGGCGCGACGCCGAGCGCGAGCGTGGCCACCACACCGATCACGACGGCGGCCGCGGTCAGCGCACCGGGGATGACCACGCTCGGCGTGGTCTCGCCCGGCTCGGACAGCCACACCAGCACGACGACCCGCAGGTACGGGAAGGCGAGGATCATGCTGGTGACCACGCCCGCGATGACGAGCCACGTCTGCCCGCCGTCGAGCGCCGCACCGAATACGGCGAACTTGCTCGTGAACCCGCTCGTGAGCGGGATGCCCGCGAAGGCGAGCAGGACGAAGGTGAACACCAGGGCGTACAGCGGGGAGCGCCGGCCCAGCCCCGCCCAGCGGGACAGGTGGGTGGCCTCGCCGTCGCCGTCGCGGACCAGCGTGACGACGCCGAACGCCGCGAGCACCGAGAAGCCGTACGCCACGAGATAGAACATCGTGCTGGACAGCCCCTGCTTGTTGGAGGCGAGCACGCCGACGAGCAGATAGCCGGCGTTCGCGATCGACGAGTACGCGAGCAGGCGCTTGATGTCGGTCTGCGTCACGGCGAGGACGGCGCCGACCAGCATCGTGAGTATGGCGACAACGCCCAGCACCGGCGTGAAGTCCCAGGTCGAGCCGTCGAAACCCACGTACAGCACGCGGAGCAACGCCCCGAACGCGGCAACCTTGGTGCAGGCCGCCATGAAGCCCGTGATCGGGGTCGGGGCGCCCTGGTAGACATCCGGGATCCACACGTGGAACGGCGCCGCCGCGGCCTTGAACAGCAGGGCGATCGAGAGCAACCCCAGTCCCCCGAGCAGCAGGCCCTGGCTGCCCGTGCCGGCCACCGCGGCGCGGTGGATCGACCCGAAGTCGACCGCGCCCGCGAACCCATACACCAACGCCATGCCGAAGATGAAGAATGCCGAGGAGTACGCCCCGAGCAGGAAGTACTTGAGGGCCGCCTCCTGCGACAGCAGCCGGCGCCGGCGCGCCAGCGCGCACGACAGGTACAGCGGCAGCGAGAAGACCTCGAGGGCGACGAACATGGTCAGCAGGTCGTTTGCGGCGACGAACAGCATCATGCCGGAGAGCGCGAACAGGGTCAGCGGGAAGACGTCGGTGGCGCCCGGTTCCCCGGTTGCCTGCTCGCGGTCCGCGTCCGAGCCGACGGTCACGGCGGCCGAGGCCACGAAGGGCCCACCGGTCTCCAGCGTCCGCTCACCGATGAGCAGCAGCGCCACGATGCCGAGCACCGCGATGGAGCCCTGCAGAAACAGCGTCGGTCCGTCGATCGCGACCGCGCTGCCGGCGGTCAGCTTCCGGGTGCCCGCCTCGTTGGCCACCGCGATCACCGCGACGATGAGACCGAGCAGGGAGAGGCCGAGCTGTACCGGGTAGCGTCGCGCCCGTGGCAGGAACGCCTCGACGAGGACGCCGAGGCACGCGGCCCCGAACAGGATCAGCATCGGCGCGAGCGCCGCGTAGTCGATGTCGGGAACCTTGACGTTCTCCATTACTTCGCCGCCTCCGGGTTCGCCGCGGTCGGTGTGGGGTCAGACTCTCCGACGTCCTGCTGCAGTGTCTGTTGGACGGCGGGGTTGACGACGTCGATGACCGGCTTCGGGTAGAAGCCCAGCAGCACGATCAGCGCGATCAGCGGCGCGACGACGGCTTTCTCCCGCAATGAGATGTCCCGGTGCATCCCCGGCACCCCGGTCAGGGTCGGGTTCAGCGTGCCCTGCATGGTCCGCTGAATCATCCACAGGACGTACGCGGCGGCGAGGATGATGCCGGACGTGGCGATGACGGCCACGGTCTTGTTGACCGTGAACGTGCCGACCAGCACCAGGAACTCCGAGACGAACGGCGCCATGCCCGGCAGCGCGAGCGACGCGAGGCCGGCGAAGAGCAGCACCCCGGCCAGCAGCGGCACCAGCTTGCCAGCCCCGCCGAAGTCGCTGACCAGCGCCGAGCCGCGGCGGGCCACGAGCATGCCCACGACGAGGAAGAGCAGACCGGTCGCGAGGCCGTGGTTGACCATGTAGAGGACCGCGCCGGTGCCGGCCTGGGTGGTGAACGCGAAGATGCCGACCCCGATGAAGCCGAAGTGGGCGATGCTCGTGTACGAGACCAGGCGCTTCAGGTCGTTCTGGCCGACCGCGAGCAGCGCGGCGTAGATGATGCCGACGAGGGCGAGCGCGAACGCGAGGGGCGCGAAGTACCTCGACGCGTTGGGGAACAGCGGCAGGCAGTAGCGCAAGATCCCGAACGTGCCTACCTTGTCGAGCACGCCGACCAGCAGCGCCGCCGCGCCGGCAGGAGCCGCCCCACCGGCGTCCGGCAGCCAGGTGTGGAACGGGAAGAACGGCGCCTTGATGGCGAACGCGAGGAAGAAACCGAGGAACAGCCAACGCTCGGTCGTCGTCGCCATGTCGATCTGCGTCAGGGCCTGCCAGTCAAAGGTGTGCCCGCCGGCCACCCAGAGACCGATCACCGCGGCGAGCATGAACAGGCCGCCGACGAGGGAATAGAGGAAGAACTTCACGGCCGCGTACTGCCGCTGGTGCCCGCCGTAGCTGCCGATGAGGAAGTACATCGGCACGAGCATGACCTCGAAGAACACGTAGAAGAGGAACACGTCGGCGGCCGCGAAGACGCCGATCATCGTGCCCTCCAACGCGAGCAGCAGCGCGAAGTAGACCGGCACGGACCGCCTGCTGGGCTCGGCGTCGTGCCAGGACGCGAGAATGACCACCGGCGTGATGACCGCGATGAGGGCCAGCATCACCAGCGCTATGCCGTCGGCGGCGAACGTGAAGCGCACACCCCAGTCCGGAATCCAGGGGTACGACTCGCGGAACTGGAACCGCGGACCGCCCGCGTCGAACGCGACCCACATGACGACGGTGAGCGCGAGGACGGCCAGCGACCACACCAGCGCGACGCGCTTGGCCAGCTCGGACCGGGTACCCGGCAGGAACGCCACCACCGCGGCACCGACAAGCGGGGCCACCGTCAGCACGGACAGGAACGGAAAGTCCTTCACCTCAACCACCCGTACTGCAATGCGAGGAAGGCGGCCACGACCAGCAGCGCACCCGTGAGCATGGACATCGCGTACGACCGGACGAAGCCCGTCTGGAGCCGGCGCAGCCGCCCGGAGCTGCCACCCACCGTCGCGGCCAAGCCGTTGACGGCGCCGTCGATGCCCTTGCCGTCGACGTACACGAGGGCCCTCGTGAGCCATCGGCCGGGCACCTCGAAGACCGCCTCGTTGAACGCGTCGTTGTAGAGGTTGTTGCGGGCCGCCGTGACGATCGGGCCGGCGGGTTGCGGCTCGAGGGCGGTGCCCGCGCGGAACAGCCAGTACGCGCCTCCGGCGCCGAGCACGGTCACCACGATCGAGAGTGTGGTTATCAACCCGTGCGGGATGACGGGCTCGTGCTCCGCGGCCTCGCCGAGCACCGGGGTCAACCAGTGGACCAGGCCGTCCCGCCAGACCATCAGGCCGCCGGCGACGAAGGAGCCGACAGCGAGAAGGACGAGTGGCACCGTCATGATCGGAGGTGACTCGTGTGGTTCGGTGATGTCATCGGTCCACCGCTTGGGGCCGTGGAACGTCAGCACGAAGAGCCGCGTCATGTAGAACGCGGTGAGCGCGGCGCCGGCCAACGCCGCGCCGCCGAACAGCCACGAGGTCCAGTCGCCGCGCTCGAAGGCCGCTCCGATGATGGGCTCCTTCGTGAAGAAGCCGGACAGCGGCGGAATGCCGATGATGGCCAGCCAGCCGGCGGCGAACGTGAGCCAGGTAATCCGCAGGTACCGCGACAGCGCCCCGAACCGACGGATGTCCACCTGATCCTTCATGCCGTGCATGACCGAACCTGCCCCGAGGAACAGGTCCGCCTTGAAGAAGCCATGCGAGAGCAGATGGATGATCGCCAACGCGTACGCCGCGCCACCCAGCCCCACACCGAGGAACATGTACCCGATCTGGCTGACGGTGGACCAGGCGAGCACGCGCTTGATGTCGTCCTTGGCGCACCCGATGATGCAGCCGATCAGCAGAGTCAACGCCCCGACGCTGACGACCACGGTCTGCAGGGTGTGGTTGGCGCTGAAGATCGGGTTCGATCGGGCGATGAGGTACACGCCACCGGTGACCATCGTCGCGGCGTGGATGAGCGCGGAGACCGGAGTGGGTCCCTCCATGGCGTCGGGCAACCACGCCTGCAGTGGGAACTGACCCGACTTGCCGGCCGCGCCCAACAGCAGCAGCAGGCCCATCACGAGGATCGTCGTCGTGCTGAGCCTGTCGACGCCGGCGAAGACCTGCTGGAAGTTGACGGTGCCGAGGGTCGCGAACATCAGGAAGATGGCGAGCACGAACGCGGCGTCGCCCACCCGGTTCATGAGAAACGCCTTCTTGCCCGCTGTCGTCGCCGACGGCCGGGAGTACCAGAACGCGATCAGCAGGTACGACGCGAGGCCGACGCCCTCCCAGCCGAGGTACAGCATCACGTAGTTGTTGCCCAGCACCAGCGTCAGCATCGCGGCCACGAACAGGTTGAAGTACCCGAAGAACCGGCGCCTCGCGGTGGCGGCCGACTCGTGCTCCTGGTCGCGGGGGGCGTGTTCCATGTAGCCGACGGCGTACACATGGATGAGGAAGCCCACACCGGTGATCAGCAGAACGAAGACAGCGGATAGCGGGTCGAAGAGTAGACCGACGTCCACGTTGAAGCGGCCGACGTGGATGAAGTCGTACAGGTTCAGCTCGGCCGAGCGGGGGTCGAGCCCGCGCAGCTGGAAGAGGTACACCAGGCCCAGCACGAACGCCGCGCCGACGCTGCCGCAGCCCAGCCAGGGCGCCCACCGGTCGGCCCGCCGGCCGGCGAGCAGCAGCACCGCCGCACCGGCCGCGGGGAGCGCGATGAGCAGCCACATGCTGGACAGGACGCCGGTGGCCGCGCCGAACTCCACAGTCTGTTCCACTCGAGCGCCCCTCTAGTACTTCAGCAGGTTGGCGTCGTCGACGCTGGTCGACCGCCGGGTCCTGAAGATCGACATGATGATGGCCAGGCCCACCACGACCTCGGCCGCCGCGACGACCATCACGAAGAAGGCCATGATCTGGCCGCTCAGGTTGCCGGTGATCCGGCTGAACGTGACGAGGGCGAGGTTCCCCGCGTTCAGCATCAGCTCGATGCACATGAACAGCACGATCGCGTTGCGCCGGATCAGCACACCGATCGCGCCGATCGTGAACAGCACCGCGGCGAGCACAATGTACCAGTACGGCGTCATTGCTCACCTTTCGATCGCGACCGTGTCTGCAGTCGCTCGCTGGAAGGGCTCGTTTCGCTCACTCCTCGCGCGATCATTTCTCGGTCCCTTTTGGCGCGGCCTCCGACGAGGTCAGTTCGCGGACAGGGAGGATCTTGGAGATGCTGCGCTCGGCCGGCGCACCGTCCGGCAGCCTCGCCGGTGTCGCCGCCGAGTCGGACGTGGCGTACACCCCCGGCCCGGGCTTGGGCGCCGGGTAGCTGCCCGGGGCGAACCGGGCCCGCATCATCTCCGACTGGGTCAGCTGCTCGCCCCGGCGGCGCTCGTGGTGCGCCAGGATCATCGCGCCGACCGCGGCCGTGATCAGCAGCGCGGAGGTGACCTCGAAGGCGAGCACGTAGTTGGTGAACAGCTGCCGGGCGATGCCCTGGATGTTGCCGTTCCGGTTCGCCGCGGTCAGGTTCGCGACTGGCTGGTCCTGCAGTGCCCGGTATACCCCGGTGCCGACCAGCCCGGCGAAGCCGGCACCGAGCAGGACCGCGGCGACCCGCTGGCCGCGCAGGGTCTCGATCAGCGAGTCGGAGGCGTCCCTGCCGACCAGCATCAGCACGAACAGGAACAGCATCATGATGGCGCCGGTGTACACGATCACCTGGGCCAGGCCGATGAACGGGCCGGCCTGGACGACGTAGAACACGCCCAGGCAGAGCATCGCGAGCACCAGCCACAGCGCGGAGTGCACCGCGTTGCGCGCCAACACCATGCCGAGAGCGCCGAACACGGCGAGCGGCGCGAGGATGTAGAACACCGCCGCTTCGCCGCCCTTCACCTCGGCGGCCGCGGCCAGCACAGTGGTCATTTGGCCTCTCCCGTCGTACGCACCCCACCCGAGCCGTCCGCCGTGTCCGCCTCGGACCACGGCGCGCGCTCGGCACCCGCGCTGGTGCCCGGGTTGGTCAGCGCGCCCAGGTAGTAGTCCTTATCCGTGTTGCCCAGCCGCATGGGATGCGGCGGCTGCTCCATGCCCGGCAGCAGCGGCGCGAGCAGCTGCTCCTTCGTGAAGATGAGGTCCTGGCGGTTATCGCGGGCCAGCTCGTACTCGTTGCTCATGGTCAGCGAGCGAGTCGGGCACGCCTCGATGCACAGTCCACAGAAGATGCAGCGCGCATAGTTGATCTGGTAAACGGAGGCGTACCGTTCGCCCGGCGAGTAACGCTGCTCCTCGGTGTTGTCGGCGCCCTCGACGTAGATCGCGTCGGCGGGGCAGGCCCATGCGCAGAGCTCGCAGCCGATGCACTTCTCCAGGCCGTCCGGGTGCCGGTTGAGGATGTGCCGGCCGTGGTAGCGCGGCGCGGAGACCGGCGTCTCGAATGGATAGCGGGTGGTGACGACCTTCCTGAACATGTGCGAGAAGGTGACCCCGAAACCCTTGACCGAGTCGGTGACAGCACCCATGTCAGCTCTCCTGCTCGACGTCGGAGTCGCCGCTGTCCGCCGCGCCGACACCGGCCGGCTGCTTCTCCGCCAGCGCCCGGCGCACCCGCGGGCTCGGCGGCACCTGCAGGTCGAGCGGCGGCAGCGGGAAGCTACCGGTGGGCCGGGACGCGACCTCCTCCTCGAGGCTCGGCGCCGGCCGCTCCCGGCGCGCGGGCCAGAGCAGCGCGACGAGCAGGACCAAGGCGACCGCCCCGGCGGTGATGAGCCAGCGGTCGCGGGCGGCCAGGTTGGCACCCTGCAGCGTCTTGATGCCGGCCAGCGCGAGGATCCACACGAGGTTGACCGGCAGCAGCACCTTCCAGCCGAGCCGCATGAACTGGTCGTACCGGAGCCGCGGCAGCGTGCCGCGCAACCACACGAATCCGAAGACGAGCAGGACCACCTTGCCGAGGAACCAGAGCAGCGGCCACCACCCGGAGTTCGCACCCGCCCAGAACTCCGTGATCGGCCACGGGGCGCGCCAGCCGCCGAGGAACAGCGTCGTGGCCACCGCCGAGACGGTCACCAAGCTGATGTACTCGGCCAGGTAGTAGAGCGCGAACTTCAGCGAGCTGTACTCGGTCATGTAGCCGCCGACCAGCTCGGTCTCCCCCTCGGGCAGGTCGAATGGTGCCCGGTTGGTCTCACCGACCGCCGATACGAGGTAGATGAGGAAGCTCGGGATCAGCAGGATCGCGTACCAGCTGGGAACCGTGGGGTGCCAGCCGAACAGCGACCAGCTGACCTGATTGCCGCCCGCCTGCGCGGCCACGATGCCCGACGTGGCGGCCGTCCCAGCGGTCATGAAGACCGCCACGAACGACAGGCCCATCACCACCTCGTAGGAGATCATCTGCGCGCTGGAGCGCAGGCCGCCGAGCAGCGGGTAGGTGGACCCGGACGCCCATCCGCCGAGGACGAAGCCGTAGATGCCCATGGACGAGCAGGCCAGGATCACCAGCGCCGCGACCGGAACGTCGGTGACCTGCAGCGGCGTGCGGTGCCCGAAGATGCTCACCAGCGGGCCGAACGGGATCACCGAGAGCGCGGTGATCGCGCTGATAGCGGAGACCGTCGGCGCGAAGAAGAAGACGACCTTGTCGGCCGCCCGCGGCATGATGTCTTCCTTCAGCGCCATCTTCAGGCCGTCGGCGAGCGTCTGCAGCAGCCCGAACGGGCCGACCACGTTCGGGCCGGGACGTACCTGCATCCGGGCCACGACCCGACGCTCGAACCACACGCCGAGCAGCGTTCCCACCAGACCGAAGGCGAACGCCGCCACGATCTTGATGATGACGAGCCACCACGGGTCGTGGCCGAAGTCGGCCAGCGTCGGGTCCTGCGCGAGGTAGGACGTCATTGCGTGCCTCCAGCGAGCAGCGGGCCGGCAACGCCAGCGGAGATCCTGACGACGCCGCCCGAGGTGACGCCGAGGGTGCGCCGGACGGTGGCGCCCGGCGAGTTGGTCGGCAACCACACGACGTGCGCTGGCATGTCGGTGATGGCGGCGGGCAGCGTGAGCGCGCCGCGGTCGGTGCCTACCGTGACCGGGTCACCCTCGGCCACGCCCAGCGCCTCCGCCAGATCCTTGGCGAGCCGGACGACCGGAGGCCGGGCGGTGCCGCCCAGGTACTCGTCGCCGTCCGTGAGGCTGCCGAGGTCAATCAGCTGATGCCAGGTCGCCAGGATCGCCTCGCCCTCACGCGGCGTGGCGACGGTGCCGGCGGCAACCAGCGGGGCTGCGGGCCGCCCCGCCCGGGTGGCCGGCAGGCCGCCGAGCTCGCGCCGGATCGTGTCGACGTCGCCGATGCCGAGGACGACGCCGAGCTGCGCGGCGAGGGCGTCCAGCACTCGGGCGTCGGTCATCGCCGGCGAGCTGAGGACCGCGTCGAACGGGCGCAGCCGGCCCTCCCAGTCCATGAACGTGCCCGCCTTCTCGACGACCGGCGCCACCGGGAAGACGACGTCGGCCCGGCGGGAGACCGCGCTGCGGCGCAGCTCGAGGCTCACCAGGAAGCCGACCTTGTCCAGTGCCTGCTCGGCTCCGCGCGGGTCGGCCAGGTCCGCCGGGTCCACGCCGGCGACGACGAGCGCGCCGAGCCGGCCGGCGGCCGCCGCGGCGAGAATGCCGTCGGTGTCGCGGCCGGCAGCGCTCGGGATGATGCCGGCCTCCAGGTCCCACGCGCCGGCGAGTTCCGCGCGCGCGGCCGCGTCGGTCACCGCCCGTCCGCCCGGCAGCAGGTTCGGTAGGCAGCCCGCGTCCACCGCGCCCCGGTCACCGGCGCGCCGCGGCACCCAGGCCAGCCGGGCGCCGGTGCGCTCCGCCAGACCTGCCGCGGCGGAGAGCCCACCCGGCACACTGGCCAGCCGCTCGCCGACGATGAGCAGCGCGCCGGTGGCGCCGAGCGGCTCGGCGAGCGCCGGCTCCTCGGCCAGCACCCGCGCCTCGTCGCCGGGGGCCGCCGTGAGCACGGTGGCGCCGAGCTTCTCCAGGCCGCGGGTGGCGAACGGGGCCACCGCGTACACCGCGAGCTTGCCATTCTGGTACGCCTTGCGCAGCCGCAGGAAGAGGATCGGGCACTCCTCCTCCGGCTCGAGCCCGACGATGACGACCGCCGACGCGTTGTCGACGTCGGCGTACCTGACGGCGGTCGAGCCCGCGACCGCCGACGCGAGGAAGTCGGCCTCCTCGCTCGACAGCGGCCGGGCGCGGAAGTCGATGTCGTTGGTACGCAGGGCCACGCGGGCGAACTTGGCGTATGCGTACGCGTCCTCGACGGTGAGCCGGCCACCGGTCAGTATGCCGATGCCGTGCGCGCCGTCGCGTGCCCGGCGCAGCCCTTCGGCCGCGACCGCCAGGGCCTCGCTCCAGGACGCCTCCCGCAGCTCGCCGGTCTTCGCGTCGCGGACCATCGGGTCGGTGATGCGGTCGAACGCGGTGGCGTACTGGAACCCCCACCGTCCCTTGTCGCAGTTCCACTCCTCGTTGACCTGCGGGTCGTCGCCGGCGAGCCGGCGCATGACCTTGTTGCGACGCCAGTCGGTGCGCTGCGCGCAGCCCGCCGCGCAGTGCTCGCAGACGCTGGGCGTGGAGACCAGGTCAAACGGGCGAGCGCGGAACCGGTACTGGGTGCCGGTGAGCGCGCCAACCGGGCAGATCTGCACGGTGTTGCCGGAGAAGTAGGAGTTGAACGGCACATCGCCGGGCTGCTCGTCCTCCTGGTCGTACTGCAGCTCCTCGATCGTGCTGTGATCCCGGGGATGGCCGAACGACGCGTCCCGGTAGACGCCGATCTGCTCGGCGGAGGAACGGTCCATCAGGTCGATGAAGGCGTCCCCGGCGATCTCCTCCGAGAACCGGGTGCACCGCTGGCACAGCACGCAGCGTTCCCGGTCCAGGAGCACCTGGGTGGAGATGTTGATCGGCTTGGCGTACTCCCGTTTGGGCTCGCGGAACCGGCTGTCGGTCCGGCCGGTCGACATCGCCTGGTTCTGTAGGGGGCACTCGCCGCCCTTGTCGCACATCGGGCAGTCGAGCGGGTGGTTGATCAGGAGCAACTCCATGATCCCCTCCTGCGCCTTCTTAGCGACCGGAGAGGTCAGCTGCGTCTTGACGACCATGCCGTCGGCGACGGTCTGGGTGCACGAGGCGACCGGCTTGCGCTGGCCCTCGACCTCGACCAGGCACTGCCGGCAGGCGCCGGCGGGCGCGAGCAGCGGGTGGTCGCAGAACCGCGGGATCTCGATGCCCAGCTGCTCGGCGACCCGGATCAGCAACGCGCCCCTGGGCGCCTTGACCTCGACGCCGTCGATGGTCAGCGTTACGGTCTCCGCCGGCGCCGGCGCGCGTACCACATCGGACATTTAGTGAGCCCCCACCAACGCCTTGTCGGAGAGCATCGGAGCCGTCCGGCCCTCGATGTAGTCGAGGTAGTCCTGCTTGAAGTACTGCAGCGACGACGTCACCGGGCTGGTCGCGCCGTCGCCGAGGGCGCAGAACGCGCGGCCGAGGATGTTGTCGCACGTGTCGAGCAGCGTGTCCAGGTCCTCGAGCGTGCCCTGGCCGGACAGGATTCGGCGGTACACCAGCGCCATCCAGTAGTTGCCCTCCCGGCACGGAGTGCACTTGCCGCACGACTCGTGGTGGTAGAACTCCAGCCAGCGGTACGTGGCGTACACCGGGCAGTCCTGATCGGAGAAGATCTGGGTCGCCGTCGTGCCGAGCATCGAACCGGCGGCGGCCACCGACTCGAAGTCGAGCGGCACGTCGAGGTGCTCCGCGGTCAGCAGCGGAGTCGAGGAGCCGCCCGGCGTCCAGAACCGCAGGTCGTGGCCCGGCAGCATGCCGCCGGCCAGCTCGATCAGTTCGCGCAGGGTGATGCCCATCGAGCACTCGTATTGCCCGGGGTGGGCGATCCGGCCGGACAGCGAGTAGATCATCGGACCGGACGACTTCTCGGTCCCCATCGTGCGCCACCAGGCCGGGCCGCCGAGCACGATGTGTGGCACGCTCGCGATGGTCCCGACGTTGTTGACGACGGTGGGGCTCGCGTACAGCCCGTGGGTGGCCGGGAACGGCGGGCGAAGCCGGGGCTGGCCGCGGAAGCCCTCCAGCGAGTCCAGCAGCGCGGTCTCCTCGCCGCAGATGTACGCCCCGGCGCCGCCGTGTACGACCAGGTCCAGGTCGAACCCGGACCCCAGGATGTTCTCGCCGAGGTAGCCGGCGGCGTACGCCTCGGCGACCGCGTTGCGCAGCCGGCGGGCGGCGTGCACCGCCTCACCGCGAACGTAGATGTACGCCCGGTTGGCCCTGATCGCGTACGCCGCGATGATGGCACCCTCGATCAGCTCGTGCGGGTCGTGCGTCATCAGCGGCAGGTCCTTGCAGGTGCCCGGCTCGCCCTCGTCGGCGTTGACGACCAGGTAGTGCGGCTTGGTGTCGTTCTGCGGGATGAAGGCCCACTTCATGCCCGTCGGGAAGCCCGCGCCGCCGCGACCGCGCAGGCCGGAGTCCTTGACCAGCTGGATGAGATCGTCGGGGTGCGTGGCGAGCGCCTTGCGCAACGCGGCGTACCCGTCGAGGCGTTCGTAGACGTCGAGCCGCCAGGCGTCGGGCGACAGCCAGCGCTTGGTCAGCACCGGCGTCAGCTTCGCCAGCGTCTCGCGGGACGGCGCCGTCATGTCTTGTCCTTCTGCTCGGCCGATCTCGCGATCGGGGTGTCCGGGTCGAAGCCGGGCGCGCTCACCCCGTACTGCTGGGCAAGCCGCAGGCCGCGGAGGGTGGGATCGCCGACTGGTCCGTCGCCGACGGCACCCGCGCGCTCGTCGGCGTAGCCGGCGAGCTGCAGCGACATCTCCTTCAGGGTGCAGAGACGGGCGCCGCGGGTCGGCATCGGCCGCTCTCCCGCGAGCAGCTGCTCGACCACGCCGAGCGCGGTGGAGGGGTCGACCCGGTCGAAGAACTCGTAGTTGACGGTCATCACCGGGCCGTAGTCGCACGCCGCGAGGCATTCGGCGTGCTCGAACGTGATTGCGCCATCCGCGGTGGTCTCGTCGTGCCCCACGCCGAGCCGCTCGGAGAGCGCGTCGTAGACGGCCTGCCCGCCGAGCACGTTGCACATGGTGTTCGTGCAGACGCTGATGAGCCAGTCGGCGGTCGGGCGGCGCTTGAACATTGTGTAGAAGCTCGCGACGGCGCTCACCTGCGCCTTGGTCAGCCCGAGCTGCTCGGCACAGAACTCCACGCCGGCCGGCGAGATGTACCCCTCCTCGGACTGCACGAGGTGCAGCAGCGGCAGCAGCGCGGAGCGCTCCCTGCCGATGGGATAACGCGCGATGATCTCCTTCGCCCGCTCGTGCGTCTGCTCGGAAAGGGCCGCGACGGCAGCGGCTCGCTTCGCTCGCTCCTCGCGCTCGCTCATCAACGGTCACACCCACCCAACAGCGGGTCGAGCGACGCGGTGGCCGCGATCACGTCCGCGATCAGGCCGCCCTCGGAGATCGCCGGGAGCGCCTGCAGGTTGACGAAGCTGGGCTCCCGGAAATGGACGCGGTATGGACGGGTGCCGCCGTCGGAGACCGCGTGCACGCCCAGCTCGCCGCGCGGCGACTCGATGGCGACGTACACCTGACCCGGTGGCACCCGGAAGCCCTCGGTCACGAGCTTGAAGTGGTGGATCAGCGACTCCATCGACTGCCCCATGATCTTGGCGACGTGCTCCAGCGAGTTGCCCATGCCGTCGACGCCGATCGCCAGTTGGGCGGGCCACGCGATCTTCTTGTCGGCCACGACGACCGGACCCGGCTTGAGCCGATCCACCGCCTGCTCGATCAGCTTCAGCGACTCGCGCATCTCAGCGAGCCGGACCTGATACCGGCCGAACACGTCCGCGGTGGTGGTGGTCGGCACGTCGAACTCGTACGTCTCGTAGCCGCAGTACGGCATCTGCTTGCGCAGGTCCCAGCCGAGCCCGGCGGAGCGCAGGACCGGACCGGTGATGCCCAGGGCCACACATCCCGTCAGGTCGAGCACGCCGACGTTCTTCGTCCGTTCGAGCCAGATCGGCTGGCCGGAGAGCAGGTTCTCGTACTCCCGCAGCCGCTTCGGCATGATCTTCAAGAAGTCACGGATCTTCGGGATGGCCTCGTCGGGCACATCCTGCGCGACGCCGCCGGGGCGCACGTACGCCATGTTCATGCGCTGCCCGCTGACGATCTCAAAGATCTCGAGGATCAGCTCGCGTTCGCGGAATCCGTAGAGCATGATCGAGATCGCGCCCAACTCCAGGCCGGTGGTGCCGAGCCACACGAGGTGCGAGGCGATCCGGTTCAGCTCCATCATGAGTACGCGGATCGTGGTGGCCCGTTCGGGGATCTCCTCCTCGATGCCGAGGAGCTTCTCGACCGCCAGCGCGTACGCGGTCTCGTTGAACAGTGGGGCGAGGTAGTCCATCCGGGTCACGAACGTGGCGCCCTGCACCCAGTTGCGGAACTCCAGATTCTTCTCGATGCCGGTGTGCAGGTAGCCGACCACCGCGCGGGCCTCGCGAACGGTCTCGCCCTCGAGCTCCAGGACCAGCCGCAGTACGCCGTGGGTCGACGGGTGCTGCGGGCCCACGTTCACGACGATGCGCTCGTCGTGGATCGGGTCGGTGCCGCTGACGACGGTGTCCCAATCACCACCGGTGACGGTGAAGACCTTGCCTTCCTCGGTCTCGCGCGCTTCCGCATACGACGTCACTGGTACGACCTCCGTTGGTCCGGCGGTGGGATCTCGGCGCCCTTGTACTCGACCGGAATCCCGCCCAGCGGATAGTCCTTGCGCTGGGGGAACCCCTCCCAGTCATCGGGCATCAGGATCCGGGTCAGGCCCGGGTGCCCGTCGAAGATGACGCCGAACATGTCGTACGCCTCCCGCTCGTGCCAGTCGGCGGTGGGGTAGACGGAGGTCACCGAGGGCAGGTGCGGGTCCTCGGCGGTCACCGCGGCCTCGAGCCGGACCTGTCGCCGGTACGTCATGGAGGTCAACTGGTAGACGACGTGCAGTCGCCGGTCGTCCGATCCGAGGTAATCCACGCCGGACACCGACGAGCAGAGCTCGAATCGCAACGACTCGTCGTCGCGCATGGTCTGGCACACCTCGGCGATCTTCTCCGGTCGGATGAACAGCGTCAGCTCGCCGCGGTCGACGACCACGTTCTCGATCGCATCGTCCAACCCGGGGTACGCCTCCTCGAGCGAGTCGTACACCTCGTCGAAGTAGCCGCCGAACGGCCGCGGGCTGCTCTCCACCTCGATCCGGCGGCGGACCAGGCCGCCGAAGCCGGAGGTGTCGCCCGTGCCCTGCGAGCCGAACATGCCGCGGCCGGCCCGGCTCGCCGGGGGCAGTTCGGCCGGGGCGCCGCTCGTCGCGCCGATCGGCGGCGCCGCCACGGGCACGCCGCCGCCGGCGATCTCACTGGTCTTGTTGGGCTCCGCCGACGTCACCCTGCTTGCCTTCCGTTCGCGACTGTGCTGGCAGTCGCTCGCGACTGCGGGGCTCGCTTCGCTCGCTCCTCGCGCTCGCTGCCAGTGCTCCGCTTCGCTGCGCTCCTCGCGCTCACCAGCGACCACCCCCACGGAGGTGCCTCTGCTCGTTCATCCAGTTCTCGATCCGCAGCTGCTCCTCCCGGCCCTCGCGCACCGCCTGCTCCCACTCCGCGGCGCGCGCCTTGTCCGACCGGTACGACGAGGGCATCGCGCCGGGCGGGACCACCGGGACATCGCCGCGCTCGCGCCGGGCCTCGAGCATCTTGCGGCCGTTGGGACCTAGCGGCTCATGCAGGATCTTCTCGCGCAGCTTGAGGATCGCGTCGATGAGCATCTCCGGCCTCGGCGGGCAACCGGGCAGATACATGTCGACCGGCACCACGTGGTCGACGCCCTGGACGATCGCGTAGTTGTTGAACATGCCGCCGCTGCTCGCGCACACCCCCATCGAGAGCACCCAGCGGGGCTCGGCCATCTGGTCGTAGATCTGCCGGAGCACCGGCGCCATCTTCTGGCTCACCCGGCCCGCCACGATCATCAGGTCGGCCTGCCGGGGCGAGGCGCGAAACACCTCCATGCCCCAACGGCCCAGGTCGTAGTGTGGGCCGCCGGCCGCCATCATCTCGATGGCGCAGCAGGCGAGGCCGAAGGTGGCGCCCCAAACCGACGACTTCCGTGACCAGTTGACGATCTTCTCGACCGAGGTGAGCAGGATGCCGCTCGGCAGCTTCTCCTCGATGCCCATCCGGGGGGTCCTTCCTCAGTCCCAGTTCAGCCCGCCGCGGCGCCAGACGTAGGCGTACGCGATGAACACCGTGGCGATGAACAGGAACATCTCCACGAACGCGAAGGTGCCGAGGGCGTCGAACGACACGGCCCACGGGTACAAGAAAATGATCTCGATATCGAAGATGATGAACAGCATCGCGGTCAGGTAGAACCTCACCGGGAACCGGCCGCCGCCCACCGGCTGCGGCGTGGGTTCGATGCCGCATTCGTACGCCTCGAGCTTGGCCCTGTTGAATCGCTTCGGCCCGATCACCGTAGCGACGGCGACGGAGAAGAGCGCGAAGCCCGCACCGAGCGCGAATAGCGCCAGGATCGGTATGTACGGCGAGAGCGACATGGCTGCCTGCTCGTCCTTCCCTACCTCGATCGCAAAACGAAATTCACACTATTAGTACTTGTCCGGGCGCCTCTGCCCGGGGTGCTGCACCGGTCAAACGGCGGGAACGATCCTGGTCATCCCGTTGATGATCCGGTCCATGGCGTCGCCGCCGCGCGGGTCGGTGAGGTTGGCCATGAGCTTGAGCACGAACCGCATCAGCGTCGGGTGCGGCAAGCCATGCCGGGTGGCCAACTTCATGACCTGCGGGCTGCCGATCAGCTTCACGAACAGCCCGCCGATACGGTAGTAACCGCCGTACCGGGCCTTGAGCTCCACCGGGTACTGGTTCAGCACGCGCTCCCGGTCCGGGCCGGCGGGCCTCGCGAGCGCCTGCACGACGAACTCGGCGGCGAGCTCGCCCGACTCCATCGCGTACGCGATGCCCTCGCCGTTGAACGGGTTGACCATGCCGCCGGTGTCGCCGACGAGCATGAGTCCGCGGGTGTAGTGCGGGACCCGGTTGAAGCCCATCGGCAGCGCCGCGCCGAGCACCTTGCCGTCGGCGTTCGCGGGATCGTTCATGGCCCACTCCGCCGGCGTCGTCGACAGCCAGTCGGCGAGCATCGCGCGGTAGTTGGTCTTGCCGAACGCGGTGCTGCTGTTCAGCACCCCGAGGCCGACGTTGACCCGGCCGTCACCGAGTCCGAAGATCCAGCCGTACCCCGGCAGCAGTGCGTCCGCACCACTTCGACTGCGCAGCTCCAGCCACGACTCCAGGTAGTCGTCGTCGTGCCGCGCCGGCGACTTGTAGTACTGGCGCACCGCCACGCCGAGCGGCCGGTCCTCCCGTTTGGCCAGGCCCATCGCCAGCGGCAGCCGGCCGGAGACGCCGTCGGCCGCGATCACGAGCGGCGCGTCGAAACGCGCCGGCCCGTCGTCTGTCTCGGCGACCACTCCGACAACGCGGCCGCCGCCGTCGAGCACCGGCCCGGTGACGTTCACGCCGGTACGCAGCACCGCACCCGCCTCGGTCGCGCGCTTGGCCAGCAAGTCGTCGAAGTCGAGCCGGGTACGCACGAGCCCGTACCCCGGGAAGCTGGCCAGCTCGGGCCAGTCCAGTTCCAGGCGTACGCCGCCGCCGATGACGCGCAGGCCCTTGTTGTGCAGCCAGCCGGCATCCTGACTCGTGTCGACGCCCATCTTGAGCAGCTGCTTGACCGCACGCGGGGTCAGGCCGTCACCGCAGACCTTCTCCCGCGGGAAGGTGCTCTTCTCCAGGAGCAGCACCCGCACGGCGTGCCTCGCCAGGTGGTACGCGGTGGCCGAGCCGCCCGGGCCGGCTCCGACGACGACGACGTCGGCTTCCTCGGTGGCGCGCGCCGGTACGGACGTGTGCGGGTCGGTCTCGATCACCACTCACCGCCTCTCCTGAACGCTCGTGAAAGTGTTCACAAGCCCGTCCGGCGAGAAGTCTAAAACCGCTGCCGCGCTGCCGTACGGGTTAGGTGACCCTAACTCCGGGGCCACGGCCGAGCTCCGCCCGGGCCGCGGCCCGGCTGGCCGCCGCCTCCAGCTCGGCGACCGTGCCGGGCGGGCTGCCGTACCCTCCGCCGAACGGCTCGCCCACGGCGACCGGTGACCAGGCCGGAGCGTCCTCGGCCGGGTCTCCACCTAGAACGGGGGCCTCCGCGGCGAACGGGCGGTCGTGGTCGACCGCCTCGAACCCGTCGTTCATCGCACACCCCCTGCTCGATCACCACAGGATAGTCGGCCAATTCGGCCATATATTCGGAATTCGGACAGCCAGCAGGCCCGGCAGACAGCTTGATCGGCGGAACGGAGACGAATCACGCGATCCGCTGCGCGTGTCGCGCGGGAAACGCCGATCTTCGCGGCACCGGTGACACTCAGGCGCGCACGCCCCGGTGGAGAGCGACGACACCTCCGGTCAGGTTGCGCCAGCTGACCTCGCTCCACCCCGACGCCGCGATTCGGCGGGCCAGCCCCCGCTGGTCGGGCCACGCGCGGATGGACTCGGCCAGGTAGATGTACGCCTCGGGGTTGCTCGACACCCGCCGGGCCACCAACGGCAGCGCGCCCATGAGGTATCGCAGGTAGACGGTGCGGAACGCGCGACTGGTCGGGTGACTGAACTCGCAGACCACGAGCCGCCCACCCGGCCTCGTCACCCGCGCGAACTCGTGCAACGCGCCCGCCGGGTCGACGATGTTGCGCAGGGCGAACGAGATCGTCACCGCGTCGAAGGTGGCGTCGGCGAAGGGCAGCCTCAGCGCGTCCCCGGCGAGCAGCGGCAGCTCGGGCCGCGACCGGCGACCCGCCCGCAGCATGCCGAGCGAGATGTCCGAGCCGACCGCGTACGCCCCGGAGCGGGCGAGCTCGGCGGTCGACACCCCGGTGCCGGCGCCCACGTCGAGTACCCGGTCGCGGGGGCGCAACCCGAGCGCGGCCCGGGTCGCGCGGCGCCACACCCGGTCCCGGCCGAACGACAGGATCGTGTTCGTCCGGTCGTACCGTGTCGCCACGCCGTCGAACATCGCGGCGACCTCGCGCGGCTGCTTGTCCAGGCTGGCACGCGGCACGGCGGTCAGTGGACGTCGACCAGCGGCAGCGGCCGGCCCGCGCCACCGCCGGGCAGCGCGGTGGACGAGAAGTGCGAGACCACCCGATCGTCGGTGGGGTCATCGGCGGGCGTGCGGTGGACCCGCAGCCGCCGATACAGCGTGTCGCGCTGGGCCGGGATCCGGTCGGCCGAGCGGATCATCCAAACCAGCTCGTGCAGGTTGGACCGGTGCCGCGCGCCCGCGCTGGAGATGACGTTCTCCTCGAGCATGATCGAACCGAGGTCGTCCACGCCCAGGTGCAACGCCAGCTGCCCGACGTCCTTGCCGGTGGTCAGCCAGGACGCCTGCAGGTGGGCGACGTTGTCAAAGAACAACCGGGCGACCGCGATCAGCCGGAGGTACTCCAGCGCAGTCGCCTGCGTGCGGCCGCGGAGGTGGTTGTTCTCCGGCTGGTACGTCCACGGAATGAACGCCCGGAAGCCGCCGGTCCGATCCTGGACGTCTCTGATCATCCTCAGGTGCTCGATGCGCTCGGCGTTCGTCTCCCCGGTGCCCATCATCATCGTGGCGGTCGACTCGACGCCCATCCCGTGCGCGACCTCCATGACCTCCAGCCAGCGCGCGCCGGACTCCTTCAGCGGGGCGATCGCAGTACGCGGCCGGTCCGGCAGCATCTCCGCGCCCGCGCCGGCGATAGAGTCGAGGCCGGCCGCGGAGATCCGGCGAACCGCCTCCTCGATCGACACACCCGAGACGCGGGACATATGGATGATCTCGCTCGGCCCGATCGAGTGGATGACCAGCTCGGGGTACGCCTCCTTGACCGCGGAGAACAGCTCCTCGTAGTACTCCACCCCGTACTCCGGGTGGTGCCCACCCTGCAGCATCACCTGCGTCGCGCCCAGCTCCACGGCCTCGCCGCACCGACGCAGGATCTCCTCCAGCGAGTGTGACCAGCCCTCCGCGTGCTTGGGCGCGCGGTAGAACGCGCAGAACTTGCACGCGGTCACGCACACGTTGGTGTAGTTGATGTTGCGGTCGATGAGGTAGGTCACGATGTTGTCCGGGTAGCGCCGGCGGCGTACCGAGTCCGCCGCCTCGCCGAGCGGGTGGAACGGCGCGTCCGTGTAGAGGAGCAGCGCCTCCCCGGGCGTGATCCGCCCGCCGTCCGCGGCCCGCTGCAGGATGCTGTCGATCTCCCGGTTCGGCGTCACACCCCGAGGGTACGGGACCGCTCCGACGTAGGGTCGAGGCCATGGGTGGCATGAGCTACCGGCGGCTGGGGGACTCGGGGCTCGTGGTCTCGGTGGTCGGCATCGGCTGCAACAACTTCGGGCGCAACCTCGACGCGGGGCAGACGCGGGCCGTGGTGGAGACGGCGCTGGACGAGGGCATCACGCTGTTCGACACGGCCGACACGTACGGCGGCTACGGGCGCTCGGAGGAGTTCCTGGGCGCTGCGCTCGCGAGCGGCGACCGGCGCGACCAGGCCGTCGTGGCCACGAAGTTCGGCATGGACATGGCCGGGCAGAACGGACCCGACCACGGCGCGCGGGGCGCCCGCCGCTACGTGGTTCGGGCCGCCGAGGCGTCGCTGCGCCGGCTCGGCACCGACCACATCGACCTGTACCAGATGCACGAACCCGACGCGGGTACGCCGATCGAGGAGACGCTCTCCGCGCTGGATGACCTGGTCCGCGCCGGGAGGGTGCGGTACGTCGGCTGCTCCAACTTCGCGGCCTGGCAGGTGGCGGATGCCGCGTGGACCGCGCGCAGCTGCGGGTTCACGCCGTTCATCAGCGCCCAGAACCGCTACAGCCTGCTGCGCCGCGAGGTCGAGGCCGAGCTCGTCCCGGCCTGCGAGCGGTTCGGGCTGGGCCTGCTGCCGTACTTCCCGCTCGCCGATGGCCTCCTCACCGGCAAGTACCGCCGGGGCGAGCCGGCCCCCGCGGGCAGCCGGCTCTCCGCCGAGCGGTTCGCGCCGCGGCTGACGGCCGCGCCGTGGGACACGATCGAGGCCATCGAGAAGTACGCGAGCGAGCGTGGCCGAACGCCGCTGGAGGTAGCCATCGGCGGGCTCGCGGCGCAGCCCACGGTCGCCTCGGTGATCGGCGGTGCCACCACCCCGGAGCAGGTGCGCGCCAACGCGGCGGCCGCGGACTGGCGTCCCTCCGCCGACGATCTCGCCGCCCTGGACGCCATCACCGGCCCCCGATCGTGACAGTCATTGGACGTAACCGTCCAATATCCCCGGGCAACCTCACGCCGAGCCCGGAGAGTCCGGACCGGTCAGGTCAGCTCGATGAGCCCCACGACATCGGTCGGCCGCGGGGAGCCGCCCGCGGGCTCGAGTGAGACGCCCACCGCGTCGGCATCGTCGAGCCGCGGGATCAACGCGGTGGTCTGCCCGGCCGCGAGCACGCCGGCCGACGTCATCGCGCCGCCGTGGCCGAGCCAGAGCTGGTACGCCTTGTCCGCGCCGGGCGCCGGCAACGCGTCCAGTAGCACGACGGCCGCCCCGCGCGACGGCGCGTCCACCACGGTGACCGTCCCGGACGTGCTGGCCCGCTGCCGCCGCAACGTCGCGTCCGGCGCCCGGAGCACATCCTGGATCGCGGCGGCCTCCGCGCGCGCCGCGTCCGCAGCCGCACGCTCGTCGCGTACCCGCTGCTCCTGAATCGCGTAGCTGGCGGCGGCGCCGCCTATTGCGATGATGCCCGCGGCGACCGCGGCCGCCGTCCAACGACGCCAGCGCTGCTGCCCGCCGGCTCGCGCGGCGCGGTCCCGCGCCCGAGTCCCGGGCGCCTCCTGACGGGTACGCGCGGCGCGCGCCAGGACCGCGGTTCGCATGCGACGCGGCGGCGCCGACCAAGTGGCGTCCGCCAGTCGGACCGCGGCGGCCTGCAGCTCCGACACCTCCTGCGCGCACGACTCACAGCCGGCCAGGTGCCGGGCGAACGCGACCCGCTCGACGTCGTTCACGGCGTCGAGGGCGTACGCCCCGGCGAGCGTGTGGATCTCCTCGCTCATGCCACGCTCATCCCCAGACAGTCACGCAGCCGGATCAGCCCGTCGCGCATCCGGGTCTTGACGGTGGGCAGCCCGGTGTCGAGTAACTCGGCCACCTCGCGGTATGTGTATCCGCCGTAGTACGCCAGCGTGATGGCCTCCCGCTGCAGCTCGGTCAGCGCGTCGAGACAGTGGCGTACCTGCTGTTGCTCCAGCCGCGCGGTGGCCCGCTCGACGACCTGGTCGTAGGGCGTATCGGCCGCCAACGCCGCGGCCCGTCGGACGCGGTCCGACGCGGCCTGCTCCGCGCGCACCCGGTCGACGGCCCGCCGGTGCGCGATCATGAACATCCAGGCGGTCGCCGACCCGCGGGCCGGGTCGAACCGGGCCGCGGTTCGCCAGATCTCGACGAGCACCTCCTGGGTTACCTCTTCGGCCTGCGCCGGATCCCGCAGCACCCGCCGCACGAGGCCGAACACGCGCGCCGCCACCACGTCGAAGAGTCGGGCGAAGGCCGCCTCGTCGCCGCGCGCGACCGCACGGAGCAGCAGGTCGGTGTCCTCGCCGCGTGGATCCTCCACGGCGCTGGGCCGGTCGGGGCCCGGTTCCCACCGCGCACGATCACCCATGTCGCGACCTCGTGTCCACGTCGGGGATTCGCGGCCGACGGCCGACCGGATGGCCCGGACGGCTATGCGTCGTAGTCGACCACGAGCCTGTCGGTCACCGGGCTGGATTGGCAAGTCAGCACGTATCCGGCGGCGAGCTCATCGGGCTCCAGCGCGTAGTTCCGCGCCATGGTGACCTTGCCCTCGACGAGCTTGGCCCGGCACGTCGAGCACACCCCGCCCTTGCACGCAAACGGCAACTCGCTGCGCACCCGCAACGCGGCATCCAGCACGCGCTCGTCGCGGTCCATGGTGAACGTCGACGCCCGCCCGTCGAGCATGATCGTCACTTCGGCCGTGTCGGCGCCGGCCGCCGCGCTCCTACGCCGGGGCGGCGGCGGGGCCTCCTCCACGTGGAACAGCTCGGTGTGCACCGTCCGGTCGGGTACGCCACGGTCCGCCAGAACCGCGCGGGCGTCGACGACCATGCCATACGGTCCACATAGGAACCACTCGTCGATCCGGTCGACCGGTACCAGCGTGTCGAACAGCCGGTTCAGCCGCGCCGCGTCGAGCCGCCCGGACAGCAGCTCCGCCTCCTGCGGCTCCCGGGACAGCACATGCATGACGTGCAGCCGGGCCGGGAACCGGTCCTTCAGGTCGGCCAGCTCCTCGGCGAACATGACG
Source organism: Micromonosporaceae bacterium (assembly GCA_036506795.1). Classification (GTDB taxonomy): domain Bacteria; phylum Actinomycetota; class Actinomycetes; order Mycobacteriales; family Micromonosporaceae; genus DASXRC01. The sequence goes on along the minus strand of DASXRC010000159.1, from coordinate 3,087 downwards.
CTGCGGGCGTACCGGTTGCCGTAGAGCAGCGTGAACATGCTCTCCGGCTCGGTCTCCAGGGCCGCCGTCATCAATGAGAGCACCGGCGTGAGCCCCGAGCCGGCCGCGATCGCGGCGTACCGCCGGGTCCGCGTCGGTGCGAGCTCGGTCGTGAAGTGCCCGAGCGGCGGCATCACCTCGACTGCCTCGCCGGGACGCAGTTCCTGGGCCACGAAGGTCGAGAACGCGCCGCCCGGTATCTCCTTCACGCCGATCCGCAGCCGGCCGTGCCGCGCGAGCTCCGCTGGCGTCGAGCAGATGGAGTACGACCGCCGGACGTCCTCGCCCGTCGCCTCGTCCACCCGCCGGACGGTCAGGTGCTGACCGGCCCGGAAGGCGTACTCCTCGCGCAGCTCGGCAGGGACCTCGAACGTGAGGGCCACGGCGTCATCTGTGAGCCGGTCGATGGCGGCGACCGGCAGCTCGTGGAAGGTGGGGCGCCGCCGCACGGGCCGGGAGATCGTGACCGTCATGCCGGTCTCACAGGGCCTTGATGTGGTCGAAGGGCTCGGCGCAGTCGCGGCAGCGCCACAACGCCTTGCACGCCGTGGAGCCGAACCGGCTGATCTCCTCGGTGTCGGGCGAGCCGCATCGGGGGCAGCGGACGGTCAGCGTCAGCGCGACGACGCTCGGACGGCGACCCGCGAGGAATGGCCCGGCCGGCCCCGGCGGCGCGATTCCCGCGGCCGCAAGCTTGGCGCGACCCGACTCGCTGATGTTGTCGGTGGTCCAGGCCGGGCTCAACGCGGTCACGACGTCGGCGTCCGGGTGCCCGGCCGCGCGCAACGCGGTGCGGATGTCCGCGCGGATCGCGTCCATCGCCGGGCAGCCGGAGTAGGTCGGTGTGATGGTCACGGTGATCCGACCGGATGCCTCCTCGCGAACGTCGCGCAGGATGCCCAGCTCCTCGATCGTGACGACCCGGAGCTCGGGATCGACGACCGTGGCGACCGCGGCGCGGGCGGTTATTGTCACCAGCGCACTCCCGGATGCGCGCGGTGCACGACCTGCGCCTCGCCGAGCAGGTACGACAGGTGTTCGGTGTGGCGGCCGACGCGGCCGCCCTCCGGCGCCCAGCCGTCGGCCGGGCGGTCGAGCGTCGCCTCGACCAGCAGCGGCTCGACGGTGGACAGCCAGGCCGCGCGCAGCTCGGCCGGGTCCGCGGCGATGCCCGCGGCGGCCAGCCGGATGGTCGGCTCGTCGGCGGCGAGCAGCTCATGGACGTACGGCCACAGGGCGTCGACGGCCGCCTGCATCCGCCGATGCGAGTCCTCGGTTCCGTCGCCCAGCCGCAGCGCCCACCGCGCGGCGTGGTCCAGGTGGTAGGCCGACTCCTTGCGCGCCTTCGCCGCGATCTCGGCCAGGCGCGAGTCGGCGCTGCTCACGAGCGCGTCGTACCGGGGCAGTTGGTACGCCGACAGGAGCAGCAGCTTGGCGATCGTGACCGCGAAGTCGCGGTTGGGCAGCTCGACGAGCAGGCAGTTGCGGAACTCGCGGTCATCGCGGAGATACGCCAGCGCGTCCTCGTCGCGGCCGGCGCCCTCGACCTCGCCGGCGTAGGTCAGCAGCGCGCGGGCGGCGCCGAGCTGGTCGAGCGCGATGTTCGCCAGCGCGACGTCCTCCTCCATCTCCGGTGACGAGGCGTACCACTCGGCGAGGCGCTGCGCCGCGATGAGCGCGTCGTCGCCCAGCCGGAGCAGGTAGTCGAACAGCAGGTCGCTCGTGGGTTCGCTCATAGGTGCGCGACTCCCTCGGGCACCTCGTAGAACGTGGGGTAGCGGTAGACCTTGTCGGCGGCCGGGTCGAAGAACGCGTCCTTCTCGTCCGGGCTGGACGCGCTGATCGCGTCCGCGGGGACCACCCAGATGGAGACCCCCTCCTGCCGCCGGGTGTACAGGTCGCGCGCGTTGCGCAGCGCCATCTGCGCGTCCGGTGCGTGCAGGCTCCCGACGTGCCCGTGTGACAACCCCCGCCGGGACCGCACGAATACCTCCCACAACGGCCACTCGCCGCTCATGCCGGCCTGCTTTCTCTCGCGACTGAGCCGGCAGTCGCTCGCGACTGCGGGGCTCGCTGCGCTCGTTCCTCGCGCTCGCTGCCGGGGCTCCGCTTCGCTACGCTCCTCGCGCTCGCACCAACCGCCTCCCGCTTCTTCGCGTACGCCGCGGCCGCCTCGCGGACCCATGCCCCATCGGCGTGCGCCCGGCGCCGGAACGCAATGCGGTCGCGGTTGCACGGCCCGTCCCCCCGGATCACCCGCGTCAGCTCGTCGTAGTCGGGCTGGGTGAAGTCGTACGCCTGACGCTCCTCGTTCCACCGGAGCTGGGGATCGGGCAGCTCGAGTCCGAGCGCCCCCACCTGCTGCGCACACATGTCGACGAAGCGCTGCCGCAGGTCGTCGTTGGAGAACCGCTTGATCTTCCAGGCCATGGACTGCGCGGAGTGCGTCGACTCGGTGTCCGGCGGGCCGAACATCGCCAGCGACGGGTACCACCACCGGTCGACGGCGTCCTGGGCCATGGCCTTCTGCGCCGGCGTTCCGTGCGCGAGGGTGTGCAGAATCTCGTACCCCTGCCGCTGATGGAAGGACTCCTCCTTGCAGATGCGGATCATCGCGCGGGCGTACGGCCCGTACGAGCAGCGGCACAGCGGCACCTGGTTGACGATCGCGGCGCCGTCCACGAGCCAGCCGATCGCGCCCATGTCGGCCCACGTGAGGGTCGGGTAGTTGAAGATCGAGCTGTACTTCTGCCGGCCGCTGAGAAGCAGCTCGACGAGCTCGTCCCGGGTCACGCCGAGGGTCTCCGCGGCGGCGTACAGGTAGAGACCGTGGCCGGCCTCGTCCTGCACCTTGGCCAGCAGGATGGCCTTGCGCTTGAGGCTCGGTGCCCGGCTGATCCAGTTGCCTTCCGGCTGCATCCCGATGATCTCGGAATGGGCGTGCTGAGCGATCTGCCGGATGAGCCCCTTCCGGTACGCCTCGGGCATCCAGTCCCGCGGCTCGACCTTCTGGTCGGCGGCGATCACCGCCTGGAAGTAGGCGGCCAG
>DASXRC010000158.1:0-3646 GCA_036506795.1 Micromonosporaceae bacterium | reverse complement strand
CGTCAACGGCGAGCGGCTGTAGGAATCGGCAGCGACACTTGCGGTGCACCCATCAGCGCGTCAGCAGGACGTGCCGGACGACGTGAAGAGCGGCGTCGGTTAGGCCCGTCGCCGGCGCCGCTATCACCAGCCCGGCAACGTACCGTACGACCGTCCAGGGCCGCTGGCCGGCCCGGGTTCAGCGTCATGATCAACGACGTGGACCGCCCAGGGCGGCCCGGCGGACCACGACGCCAGACAGCCAGCCGGCCACCGCGGCGGCGGAGATCGCAAGGAGTACAACGAGCTCGGCCCGCGCGACCTGACCGACCGGCATATCCGGACTGTGGCGCGGGGTGAATCGGCACCGCCCGAGGAGGGTGACGCCGCGCGCTGCCGCGTGTCGGGATCGCCCACTCAGGGCGACCCGCGCTCACCCCCGGACGGCGGATCATGACCCGTGGCCATGACAACGACCAGCGACGCGCCGCGGATGGGTCTGCCGCCGGACATTCTCGGCTGCCTGTTCGATCTGGACGGCGTGTTCACCGATACGGCGGCGATCCACGCGACGGCCTGGGCCGAGGTGTTCGACGAGTACCCGCGGCACCGAACGGCCCGCACCGGCGAGCCCTTCACACCCTTCGATGACGACGACTATCGCGGGCTGCGCGCCGCGCCGTCGCAGGCGGCGGTGTTCGAGGATGCCGTCGCCGGCGTACGCGCCGGGCAGGATGGCGAGTTCCGTTACGTCGTCGGCGTCGACCGGGTCGGCCACCGAGAGGAACTTCTCGCCAGTGGCGCGGACGTGGTCGCGCCGGAACTCACCGAGTTGTTGCGGGGTGCAGAACTGTGAGCGCCGAGCGGCTGTATCCGGTCGAGCCATGGTGCGTTCGCGAACCCCGGCTGGACCTGAACCGCCTCGCTCAATCCGAGTCGGTTCTGGCGGTGGCGAACGGTCACATCGGACTTCGCGCCAACCTCGACGAGGGCGAGCCACACGCGATGCCCGGCACCTACGTCAACTCGTTCTACGAGGTGCGGCCGCTGCCGTACGCCGAGCCTGGCTACGGCTTCCCGGAGTCCGGCCAGGCGGTCATCAACGTCACCAATGGCAAGCCGCTGCGGCTGCTCGTCAACGATGAGCCGTTCGACGTTCGCTACGGCGAGCTGCGTTCGCATGAGCGGGTCCTCGACCTGCGCGAGGGTACGCTCCGGCGTTCGCTCGAGTGGGTCTCGCCGGCCGGTGAGGCCGTGCGGGTGCGGTCCACCCGGCTCGTGTCCTTCACTCACCGTGCGGTGGCGGCCATTGAGTACGAGGTCGAGCCCGTCGGCCGAGCGGCGCGGATCATCGTGCAGTCGGAGCTCGTGGCCAACGAGCAGTTGCCCGCCTCCCGGCCGGATCCTCGGGTGGCGGCGGCCCTCGAGTCACCGCTGGCGGCCGAGGAGCACATCGTCGGTGACACGGGCGGCCTGCTGGTCCACTGCACCCGTGGAAGCGGGCTTCGCGTCGCCGCCGGCATGGACCACGTCTTTGCTGGGCCAGCGGAGACCGGCGTCACCGCCGAGGCGCATCCGGACTGGGCGAGGACCACGTTCGCCTGCTCGCTTCGCCCAGGCGAGAGCCTGCGCATCGTCAAGTTCATCGGCTACGGGTGGTCGAGTCAACGATCGCGGCCGGCGCTGCGAGACCAGGTGCACGCGGCGCTCGCCGGCGCTCGTTTCACCGGATGGGATGGCTTGGCACGCTCACAGCGGGAGTACCTGGACGCGTTCTGGGACTCCGCCGACGTTGAGATCGACGGCGACGCCGAGATTCAGCAGGCGGTCCGGGTCGGGCTCTTCCACGTTTTGCAGGCCGGGGCCCGCGCTGAGCGCCGACCCATGGCGGCGAAGGGGCTGACCGGGCCCGGCTACGACGGTCACGTCTTCTGGGACATGGAGATGTTCGTTCTGCCCGTGCTGACCTACACGCTGCCATCGGCGACCGCCGACGCGCTGCGCTGGCGGCATTCTACTTTGGACCTGGCGCGGCAGCGGGCGCGCACGCTCAACCTGGCCGGGGCCGCGTTTCCGTGGCGTACCGTTCGCGGACAGGAGTGTTCCGGCTACTGGCCGGCTGGCACCGCGTCCTTCCACGTCAACGCCGACATCGCCGACGCCGTACTCCGCTATGTCGGCGCGACGCGGGACGACGACTTCATGCGGGAGGTGGGACTCGAACTGTTGGTGGAGACCGCCCGTCTGTGGCGTTCGCTCGGCCACCATGACCGGCTCGGTCGGTTCCACGTCGACGGCGTGACCGGCCCGGACGAGTACAGCGCGCTCGGCGACGACAACATATACACGAACCTGATGGCGCAGCGGAACCTGTCGGGCGCGGCGGACGCGGCCATCCGGCACCCCGACGAGGCGCGCGCGCTCGGCGTGGATCAGGAGGACGCCGCCGCCTGGCGGGACGCGGCGAACGCCATGCACCTTCCCTACGACGACCAGCTGGGTGTGCACCAGCAGGCGCAGCGCTTCACCGACTATCGAGAGTGGGACTTCCCGAGCACGGGCCGCGACCAGTACCCGCTGCTGCTGCACTTCCCCTACTACCAGCTCTACGACAGTCAGGTGATCAAGCAGGCCGACCTCGTGCTCGCCATGCATTGGCGCGGCGACGCGTTCAGCGCCGAGGCCAAGGCACGCAACTTCGCGTACTGCGAGCCGCGCACCGCGCGGGACTCGTCGCTGTCGTCGTGCACGCAGGCCGTCCTCGCGGCCGAGGTTGGGCACCTGGAGCTGGCGCACGACTACCTCGCGGAGTCCGCATTGGTCGACCTGGAAGACCTTGCCAGCAATGCCGGTGACGGCGTGCACCTCGCGGCGCTCGCCGGCGGATGGCTGGCCCTGGTGGCCGGCTTTGGTGGCATGCGTGACCACGACGGCCAGCTCGCTTTCGCACCACGCCTGCCCAGCCGCGTGAACCGGTTGTCGTTCTCGTTGCGCTGGCACGGACATCGGTTGCGGGTGACGGTCAGCGACGATGAGGCGACCTACGCGCTCCGCGACGCCGAGGACGACGGCATGGTGGAGCTGGTGCACCACGGCGAGCGGCTGACCGTGACCGCCGACGAACGGGTAAGCCGGCCGATTCCTCCTGCCCCGGCAGCCGGCGCGGCCCCGCAGCAGCCGCCCGGCCGCGCCCCCCGCCGACGCGGCGAGGGTTAGGGCGGAACCGAGGTCAGGTCCCGGGGCAGGTCGGACTTGACGTCGTCCCACTCGCCCTCGGTGGTGTAGTGCCGGAGCGACCGCAGCACGACCTGGACCAGCGCCTCCAAGCTCTCATTCATGCTGTACGGAAAGTCCCGGCGCACGCGCTCGAGGAACTGTTCGCTCATCTTCCGGCCGCCGGTCGCCGGCCGATCGAGTCCAGGGCGGCGAGGATGCCGTCGGCCCCCGGGTTGGTGTCGCGGGGCGACAGGTAGCTCCACACGACCGAGCCCTGGCCGTCCAGCACGAACAGCGCTCGCTCGCTGGTCCCCTCGGCGTCGTCGTAGACCCCGTACCGCCGGGCGACCTCGCCCTTGGGCTCGAAATCGGACAGCAGGGGGTATTCGATGCCTCGGTTCTCGGCGAACGCCCGATGGCACCAGACACCATCGACCGACAGACCGAGCAA
>DASXRC010000157.1:0-2913 GCA_036506795.1 Micromonosporaceae bacterium | reverse complement strand
GCTTGGGTTGCTGGCGGCACGCCGACTGCTCCGGCCTGCCCGCCATGGCGTCGGGAGGACCACCCGGCCGCGCAACGACCAGCAGCCCCGACCTCACCCCCCACTCATGCGGCTGCGCGTCACCCAACGCGAGCGCCCGCCACCCACACCCTGGGCCGCGTCAAGAAACCACCAACCGCATGTCGCTCGCCAGGGTGATGGGACCACCGTTTCGCCGGTGGTATGGGACCGCGTGTCGGGGGTCTTCAGCGTCGGCGCCGGGATGATCGCCGGGGTGGTGGCTGTGGGTCAAGGCGGTGGTCGGTGGGTTGGGCGATGGTGGGCTTTTGGCGTTGGCGGTAAGACTCGCCGTCGAGCACGAGCTCGTGGGCGGCGGACTGGAGGCGGTCGATGGCGGACTGGGCCAGGAGCGGGTCGGCCATGAGTGCCAGCCACTCGAGCGGTTCGCGGTTGGAGGTCACGATGGTCGCCGCGGCGCGGTGGCGTTCGACGACCAGCTCGTAGATGTCGGCGGTGTCGAGTGCGTCAAGCGGTTGGAGCGCGAAGTCGTCGACGATGAGCAGATCGACGCGCAGGAGCTTGCGCATCTCGGTGCCGTGGCTGTTGTCCAAGCGGCTGGCGCGGAGCCGTTTGAGGAGCCGGTCGCAGCGTTCGAAGTGCACGCTGTAGCGGCGGCGGACGGCGGCGTGGCCGAGGGCGGTGGCGAGGAACGTCTTGCCGACGCCGACCGGTCCCATGATCACCGCGTTGTGGCCGCCGTCGACGAAGCGCAGCGAGCACAGCTCGTTCCAGGTGGCGTGGTCGTAGGTGACCTTGGCGCTGTCGTCCCACCGGTTCAGCGTCATCGCGGGGTCGAGCCCGGCGGCGCGGGCGCGCCGATCGGCCGAGGTGGTCTCGCGGCGTGTGACTTCGTCGGCGAGGACGAGCTCAAGGAACTCCGCGTGGCCGAGGCCGCCGGTGTGTGCCAGCGCGAGTCGTTCCGGGAGCGTGTCGAGGCAGCGGCCGAGCTTCACCCGACGCAGCAGCGCCTTGAGCTCGGGTGTGACCTTCGGCGCGGTCATCACGCGCCGCCCTTGGCGCGGCGGGTGGCGAACTCGCCGGGGTCGCGGGCGAAGCGGGCCGCGACGACCACGCCGGGCTGCGGCGGCTGCGCGGTTGTCGCGTTCTCGGTGGCGCGTTCGAGCATGCGGCCGATGAGCCCGACGTTGATGGCCTCGTGTTCCAGGGCGCTGGCGCAGGCGGCATCGACGCGCTGGGCGCCCCACTTCTTGACCATGCCCAACAGCGCGTAGGCCTGGCGCATCTTGGTCCATGGCAGCGGATGCTCCAGCAGCGCCGCTGCGAACACGCCGATGGCTGGGCCGTGCCCGGCGGCGAGCTGGCGGAGGCGGTCGAGGTCGCGCATGGCATAGACGGTGCGCTCGGCGGGCAGGTCGTCGGGGTCGGTCACCCGCCGGCCGGGCTGCTGGCGGGGATGGACCTTCACGAGCTGGCCACGAGCGAAGACCCGCACCAGGGACCGGTCGGCGCGCACCTCGACGCGCTGGCCGATCAGGTTGCCCGGCACCGAGTAGAGCGAGCGGGCGACCTCGATGTGGTGGTCGCGGTGCACCTTAGCCGTCGCGTAGATCGGCACGTCGTAGACGTCGGTCGGCGCCGGCCCCAGCCGATGCTGCTCTTGGACCCGGAACACCTCGGCCGGCCGGGCCTGGATGGTGCCGTGGACGCGCAGCCCGGCGCGCTGGCGGCACCACTCCTCGGCGCGGCGTTGCGCGTCGGCCAGATCGACGAAGGTCTCGCCGGCGAAGAAGGACGGCGCACGAACGGCACCATCCGCTCGACCCGCGGCTTGTCCTGCGGCGAGCGCACCCGGGCCGGGTCGATCACCAACCCGCGGGACTGCGCGTACTCCACGAATGCCTGGTTCAGCCGCGGCTGGGTCGCGTCGGCCTTGTCCACGATCGCCTTCATGTTGTCGGGGATCACCGTGGCGAACACGCCGTCGAAGAACGCCCACGCCGCTTCGCAACCGGCGATCACGTCATCGATCGTCTGGCGGAAGCTCAACCACACAAAGCTGTAGCGCGACACCACCGGCGTGAAGATCAGCGCGTGGCACACCCGGCAGCGGCCAGTGGGCGGGTCCGGCACCAAGCCGAGCTTGCCGAAGTCGATCTGCAGTTCGTCGCCCGGCTCGCCGTCGTCCACGCGCACCGTCGTGCCCCGCCGGCCCCGCCCGACGTCGCACACCTCCAGCGCGTAACGGTGCAGCGTGCGCTGCGGCACCAGGATCCCCCGGCGACACAGCAAGTCGTGCACCTTGACCACCGTCAGCTCGTCCTTCTTCAGCCAGTCCTCGACGAGCTTGTGGTTGGCCACCAGCAGCCGCCACGCCTCACCTCGACCGTCGACGCGGTGCGGGCGCACCGCCTCCACCACCAACCCGACGAACTCGTCGCTCAGCTGCCCCTCGCCGCCGTCACCGACCAGGCCCAGCTCGACCGCGGCGGCCACGTAGCGGCGGACCGTCTTGCGGTCCACCCCCGCCAACCGCTCCGTCGATCGGATCCCCTCGCCCCGCAGCCACAGGCGCAGCACCTCACGAACCTGGAACACACCGACCTCCCGGAACGCCATCGCCGCCCCTTCCAGACCGCTGGTCGGATGGCGGCAATCTGCACCGGCAGCGGCACCGCTGCTGGTGGACCCCGGGTGGTCCCATCACTGGCGACCAGGTGGTCCCATGCTCGTGGCGAAACTCACCTCACGGCGGTCCCATGCTCGTGGCGGGCGACAGGGATCGATCACGCGACGGCTCATGCCTTCGCATAACGGTCAGGCGCAAGCGAGAGCGCCCATGACCACGGGTACGTGTTGGCGGCGCGTAGATGTTCGCGCGCCGTCGACCGAGCA
>DASXRC010000156.1:0-2286 GCA_036506795.1 Micromonosporaceae bacterium | reverse complement strand
CCGCGTACGAGCTCACAGCCGAGGGCAGGGACCTCGCCGGTGCGCTACGGCTGCTGGCGCAGTGGGGAGCTCGGCACAGCCTGCCAGCCGAGGCGCCGAGACACCCGGCGTGCGGCACGCCGATCGAGGTGCGGTGGTATTGCCCGACCTGTGATCACCTCGTGGAGGACGAACCCCAGGCCGACTTGCATTTTCTGTAGTACGGCTGCCTCGCGGTGAGGCGCGACGGCGAGATCATCGGCCGCCGTCGCCGGCGTCGCAGGGACTTTCCTCGCCTTGATCAGCAGCCGTCATCCCCGTTGTCAGTGCCGGCAGTCCGTACCGGTAGTCCTACCGGTAGTCCGGTAGTCCGGTCCGGTAGTCCGGTCCGGCAGTCCGTGCCGACTCTGATCTTGTGATGAGTTTCTGTACGGGGTTTTTGTACGGGGTCTTTAAAGCGGCCCTGACGGGCCGCTCGCGCCGCCCGACCAGGGCTGGGCCTGCCGGCCCGCCGCCGACGAGCTGGTCGGCGCCGGCCACCGCCGCGTTCAGCGTGGCCAGCAAGGCCAGGCATGACGGAGGCTCGCGCGGTCTGTGCGGTCACCGCGGACGGCAGATCACCGGAATCAGGTGACCGCCGCTCACCGCGCCGGCCGCTATAACGATCCCAACCGAAGGGAGATCCTCGGTGAGCACGCCACAGCGAGAGAGCCTCGAAGCAATCCTGCGGCAGTCAGCCTTCCCCGCCGGCAGCGACGTCAACGAGCAGCGGCGACAGCTCCGGGAGTTGTTATCGGCGCAGCCGCTGCCCGCCGACGTGACCGTAACCGCAGCCGCTGTGCGCCGGACGCCCAACCTTCGGCGACACAGGCTTCTCGGTGTGGTCCGTCGGGCCGGACCAGGGCGTCCGCGTCGGCTGGGTCAGGCCGGTGCGAGCTCTGCCGAGCGAAGCGGTGGGTATGGACCTGATGTCATCGGTAACAACGTCTTCTGCCACTCCGGACCGGCGGACGGCGCCGGCTGGGCGCTGGCTGGTCCTGGTCGTCGTTGCAGTCGCCCAACTGATGCTGGTGCTGGATGCGACGATCATGAACATTGCGCTGCCGTCCGCCCAGCAGGCGCTGGGCTTCTCTAATAGCGACCGGCAGTGGGTGGTGACGGCGTACGCGCTGTCGTTCGGCAGCCTGCTGCTGGTGGGCGGACGGCTGGGTGACATGTTCAGCCGCAAGTGGGTGTTTATCATGGGCCTGGTCGGATTCGCCATCGCCTCGGCGATCGGCGGCGCCGCTGGCTCGTTCGTCAAATTTACGCATGCGTGGTCACGGCGGCCGTTCCGTTCCCGGCACCGAGGCGCGCCCTCGAGCGCTCGCGCCCGGTACGCTGGCGCCCGGTACGGAGGCGCGCCCGCGTGCCGGAGGAGCCGGTACGGGGGCGCGGCCGCGGGCGATCGGGCGCGGCAGGTCCGTACGCTCCGCCGCCACCGTGGACGTCGCCGCGTGCTCGGCCGCACCGCCGGCGCGTTCGGCCGGACCGCCGGCACGGGCCGCGCGCAGGCGCGCGGTCCGGCTCCGGAAGATCACGGCAGCGGCGACGAGGACTATCAGGCAGCCGGCGATCGTCGTCAACGCGATGGCGACCCAGGGGCCGGACGCCGGGCGCTGCTGGCGGCCGGGGACCCCGGCACTGTCCGCCCGAACGATCGCGTCGCCGGTCAGGGTGAGCGCGCTCGTCTCGACGCGTACGGACACCCGCGCCGGAAGGGTCTCGGGCGTCGGGAACTGAACCAGATACCGTCCGCGCAGCGTGGTCTCCACCTGGTCCAGCGCCGGGACGACGACGGGCGTGCCCGCCGGCGCGAAGAAGCCGCCCGTGGTCCGGGCGGCGTCCGCCCAGTACGCGCTGTCATCGGCGGTGCCCACCACGACCAGGATCGTGCCCGACTGCCGGAACCGGGCGCTGAGGGCTTCGGCTCGCTCGCTGCCGGCGTCGGCCGAGGTCGTGTAGAGAACGACGACGCGCCGCCCGGTCGGCGTCGCCGGGAACTGGCGCATCGCCAGCGTCAGCGCGTCCGACGTGGCACGCTGCCCACCCGCGCGTACGACGCTGAGTGCACTGACGATGCCCATCGGTCCGCGCTGCGGCGGGGCGATCATCCTCGGCGGCGAGGCGTCGGCGACCGCGACAGCCTGCGTCTGGGCCGGGGTCTCCAGGATGAAGCGAGCGGCCGCGCTGAGCCAGCTCGGCAGGGCCGCGGCCCCCGCCTGGGAGGTGTCGATGACGAATGCCACCGCGAGGAGATCGGAGACC
>DASXRC010000155.1:0-24283 GCA_036506795.1 Micromonosporaceae bacterium | reverse complement strand
GAACCCCTGACCCCCTCGATGCGAACGAGGTGCGCTACCGGTCTGCGCCACAGCCCCGCCGCCGGCACGGCCGGCGAACCGGCGCCAAGGTTAACAGGTCCGCTCCTCGCCCGGCGAGTCACCTCCCGCCGACACGAGACGGTGGCCGCACAGGGACATTGGACGGTTACCGCGCCGGTTCGGCCGCAGCCCTAGCGGTAAGTGTCCAATGACAGGACGGCCGCGTCCCGCGACGAGGACGACACCGACCGTCAAGCGCCCCGGTACCAGACCGAGGGCTGCCGCCCGCGCGCATCCCGATCGAGGCCAAGGGCGGCTCGGCGTACCGCTTCCCGCTGAGCGGCGAGGCGGCGCTGGACCTCCCGACGGGCCGCCGCACGGCGGACCTGCTCGCGGCGTACCTCCGCCTGCCAAGCGGCGAGCAAGGCCGCCTCGCGGGCCTGCACACGACGGCGGCGGCGGTCCTCGAGCGCCCGGTTGCGCAGGTGAACGATGTACACCACGAGCAGGGTCGCCGTCACCGTGACGCTGACCCAGAACCCGGGGCCGACCATCGCCACCCCGGCCAGCTCCACCGCGTTGAGCAGCACCAACGACGCCAGCACTCGGCGCCGCCGGTACATCGCCGCGGAACCTCGGCGAGGCCGAGGACGTCGGCGGGCCGGGTACGGCCGCGCCGAGACGGGGCGCGCGGAGACGGGACGCGCCGAGACCGGCATCGCGGAGACCGGCCGCACCGAGGAAGGTCGAGGTGTCGCTGCGCGCAGGGTGACGACGAGCACCCCCGGCGCGTTGACCGGCCGGCGCCCGGGCACGCTGCGGTGGCGGCGCCGGCGTTCCAACACCCGCGCCGTCGACTGCGCCCGCTCGGCGACCAGGCGCTCGGTCGCGTCGTACCGGCGGACCAGCGCGGGCGCGAGAGCGAGCAGCCCGGCTGCGGCGAGCACGGCGAGGAGCACCGAGGTCGGCAACCCTCACGCCTCCCGTCGCCCACGGCCAACTCCAGTCACCTGAGGCTACGGGCGGGGCACGCCGATCTATCGGCGCCGCGCCGCCGGTCTAGCGCACAAAGATCAAGAAGCAGCGGTACGCAGGCGGTGCCAGCGGGCGAGCAGGCCGCCCTCGTCGGCGACGTCCTCCACGGTCAGGGCGTACCCGATGTGGTCGCGCCACGCGCCGTCGATGTGCAGGTACTTCGGGTGGTACGCCTCCTCCCGGAAGCCGAGCTTCTCGACCACCCGTCGCGACGGGGCGTTCTCCGGCCGGATGTTCACTTCGATCCGGTGCAGCCCGCCAGAGTGGAAGGCGTGGTCCACCGCGAGCGCCAGCGCGGTCGGCGTGATCCCGCGACCGGCGACCCTGGAGTCGACCCAGTAACCGGCGAAAGCCGAACAGAATGCGCGCCGCACGATGCCGCTCAGGTTCAGATGGCCCACGTACCGCGAGCGCCCGGTCATCTCGTCGTAGACGCAGATCGCGAACGGCATGCTCTCGCCAGATCGGGCCGCGCGGCGCTGCTCCCGATAGACCCAGTGGTACGCCGACGGCGAGTTGGCCTCCTGCCACGGTCCCGATGGCGTCGACTCCCACGGCGCCAGCCACGCCCGGTTTGTGCGCCGCACCTCCGTCCACGCGGCGGCATCCCGCCGCCGGTACGGGCGCAGCAGCACGCCGCCGTCCCGCAGCACAACCGGCCAGCCAGGGTGCACCTTCACCGTCCCCGATCCAGCAACATGACATCCACTGTGGAGCCGGCCGCGGCGGCCGTGACGCGCTCGCCAAGCACCAGAAGGCCATTGGCCTCAGCCAGCCCGGACAGCGTGTACGGCCCGCCCGCCAGCGGTTGGACCGTGTAACCCCCGCCGCGGCGCTCCGCCACGCGAGCGGGGCGGAACTCGCGCAACCCGGTCGGCGAGGAGATGGTCTCCAGCAGGTGCGCGCGGACGCTGGGCCGGAACACCGGTTCGGCACCGGCCAGCAGTTGAATCACGGGCCGGGCGAGCACCTCGAACCCGATCATTGCTGCGCCGGGCTCGCCGGGGAGGCACACGATCGGCACCTCCTCCCCGCCGACCGTGCCGAAGCCGAGCGCGGTGCCCGGATACAGCGTCACGTCCGTGAACGCCACCGAGCCGGCCCGACCGCCGTCCCGCCGGGACAGGACCCGGCGCACCATGTCACCGGGCCCGGTGCCAGTGCCTCCGGACGTGACGATCAGGTCGGCCTGCGGGGTCTGGTCGTCGAGCAGCCCACGCAGCCCCTCCGGGTCGTCGTCGCAGATACCGACCCGGTACGCCTGTGCGCCGGCGTCGACCGCCGCGGCGGCGAGGGCGTGCGAGTTGCAGTCCACTACCTGGCCGGGCTGGCTGCCCCGGCCGACCTCCACCAGCTCGTCGCCGGTCGCGATGACGACGACCCGCGGGGACGGCTTCACGAGGACGCGCCCGATCCCGGTGGCCGCGAAGAGCGCCACGAGCGCCGGCGTTATCTCCGTGCCGGCACGCGCCAGCAGTGCCCCGGCCGCTAACTCCTCACCCGCTCGTCGGAGACCGAAGCCGCGGTTCGGCGCCCGATGCACCTCGACCACCGCCATGCCCTGGTCGGTCCAGTCCACGGGCACGACGACGTCGGCGGCGGCCGGCAACGGTGCACCGGCGGCCACCGAGAAGCAGGCGCCCGGTGCGATGCGCACCGGCCTCCAGCTCGCCGCTCCCAGGTCCCCGACGACGTTGAGCCGCACACCGGTCCCACCCTTGACCCACGTGCCCGCGGCGACGTCCTCCCAACGGGCGGCGTACCCGTCGATGACAGCCTGGTCGAACGCCGGGAACGGGTACGGCGCGACGACATCCTCCGCAAGGACACTCCCGTACGCCTGAGTCAGGTCGACGTCCAGCGGGGGCAGCGCGCGCAGCCGGCGCAGGACGCTGCCCAAGTAGTCGGCGAGCGGCATCGGGTCCGCGGCGGCCGACGCCGCCGGGCCCGCGTGCGACCCAGCCATGGCCGTCACTCTGTCAGCCTCATCATGTGCGCCCTCCGAGCTCGCTCGACCCCACGAACTCGGCCAACCATTGGCGGAACTCCCGCCCGAGGTCGTCGCGCTGGCAGGCAAGCTGGACGACCGCCTGCAGGTACCCCAGCGGCATGCCGGTGTCGAACCGGGTGCCGCGGTAGACGATGCCGTGCACCGGAGTGCCCTCGTCGAGCATGAGGGCCATGGCGTCGGTCAGCTGGATCTCCCCGCCGCTGCCCGGCTTGGTCCGCCGGATCGCGTCGAAGATGCCAGCCGGCAGCACGTAGCGCCCCACCACGGCGAGGTCGCTCGGCGCGTCGGCGGGCGGCGGCTTCTCCACCAGCCCGGTCACCCGGACCACCTCGCCCAGCTCGGTCAGGTCGGGCTCGGCCGGTTGCACGGAGGCGATCCCGTAGCGGGAGACCTCGTCCCGCGGCACCTCGATGAAGGCCAGCACGATGCCGCCCGTACGTGCCTGCAGCTCCAGCATCCCGGGCAGCAACGGCTCGGCCTTGTCGACGAACTCGTCGCCCAGCAGCACGGCGAACGGCGCGTCGCAGACGTGCAACTCGGCGTACGAGACGGCGTGGCCCAGGCCCAGCGGCTCGGCCTGCCGGCAGGTGTAGATCTCGGCCAGCTCGCTGGGCCGGCGTATCGCCTCCAGGCGCTCGGTGTCGCCCTTCTCCTCGAGCCGCGATTCCAGGTACGGCTGGCGATCGAAGTGTTCGACCATGGATGTCTTGCCCCGCCCCGTGATCAGCAGGACGTCGACAATGCCGGCGGCCGCCGCCTCCTCGACGATGTACTGCAGCACCGGCTTGTCGACGATCGGCAGCAGCTCCTTCGGCACGGCCTTGGTGGCCGGCAGGAAGCGGGTGGCCAAGCCCGCGGCCGGGATGACCGCCTTGACCGCGCGCCGGCCGGTGGCTCGGCTGCTCGTGGAGGACGTGTGCTCCGACATGTCGCGAGACTATCGGCCGCGGCTCTGCCGAGGTGGCTGCGCCCCGGAAGACGCGCCGCCCGCGCCGCCCGGTCCGGTGCCGCCGGGCAAACGGTCGTCGGCCATGGCTGCAGTCGGGACCGGAACCTCAGCCTGCCGGCCGGCGGGCTGCGCCATCCGGTACGTGTCCCGACCGGCGGCCTTGGCGGCGTACAGCGCATCGTCGGCGGCATCGAGTAGATCCGGCCCGTAGGACCCGTGGTGGGGGTAGACGGCGATGCCGATGGAGACGGTGACCCTGACCGCGAGCCCGTCCGCGCCCGGGTGGTGGGACTCGATGATGAACGGGATGCCGCGGATCGCGGTCGCCAGCCGCTCGGCGACGACCACGCCGCCGCGCGCATCCGTCTCCGGTAGCAGCACGACGAACTCCTCGCCGCCCTGCCGGAAGGTGAGATCGACCTCGCGCACCTCCGCCTTAAGGCGCCGGGCGAACTCGGCGAGCACGGCGTCGCCCGCCGCATGCCCGTACGTGTCGTTGACCTTCTTGAACCGGTCCAGGTCGAGCAGCAGCGCGGTCAGGGTGTGGCCGAACCGGCCGGCCCGCTCGACCTCCAGGCGGATGGAGTCCTTCAGGTGCCGGTAGTTCCAGAGCCCGGTCAGCGGGTCGGTCAGCGATAGTCGCTGCGCCTCCTCGTGCACCCGTACGTTGTCCACCGCGACCGCGGCCTGGCCGGCGAAGGTCCGCAACGTGTTCATGTCGGCGTCGTCGAATTCGTCCGATCCGAGCCGGTCGTACAACGCCAGGACGCCTCGCGCCGCAGGCAGCCCGGGCGGCCGCACGCCGGCGCCCGGCGGCCCACCACCGGTGCCGGTGGACGCCTCGCCCGCGGCGCGTATCGGCCCGGGTGCGGAGAACGGAACCGCGACGTACGTGCGGCAGCGCGGTTCGAAAGGCGACAGAGCGGGTCCGTCGCGGTCCACCCGCCCCCGCAGCGGTACGCCGGTGGCGGCGACCGCGCCCAGCAGGCCGGTACCAATCGGCACCCTCAATTGCTCGCCCAAGCTGAGTTGCTGGCCCTCGCTCCGCTCGGGCGGGCTCGCGGCGGTCTTGGGTGGCATGCGCTCGTCCATGCCTTCGGCGCACTGCCCGACGAGCGTCCCGGTCGCCGTGTCCACCAACAGCACGACGCCGGCCCGGGCGCCGGTCGCCGCTAGGGCGGTCTGGAGGATCACCTGCAGGATCCGGTGCAGGTCGTGGGTGCTCGACAGCGTGTCCCCGAGCACGCCGAGGTGACCGCGCAGCTGGTCGCGGCTGGCGGTGAGCGCCTGGACGTACGATTGCATCTCCCGCGTCATCCGGTTGAACGTGCTGGCGAGCCGACCCACCTCGTCCGGCGCCCGGACGGGCACGCGGGCGTCCAGGTCGCCGTCGGCGACTCGGTCCGCGGCGTACCCGACCTCGGCCAGCGGCCGGGTAGTCGACCGGGCCAGCCACCAGGCGGCCATGACCGCCAGCACGGCAGCGAGCACGACCGCGGCCATGAGCACCGCATACAGGCCCTGCGGGTCGCTGCGCTGCTCCGACAGCACGATCGGCAAGGGCTGTCCGGCGGTTGGCCCGGCACGGCGCACGTACCGGCCGTCGGAGGTCGTCTCGGTCCCCTCGGGGCCGAGCCGGGCGGCGACCCGCACCACGCGATCGCGGACGCCGGAGGGCTCGGTGCTCTGCAGGGACCCCGCCGCAGCCCCGCCGGCGGCCGATCCCCCCAGGAGTGTGACCCCGGTGCCGCTGGTCGCGGCGAGCCGGCTAATGAAGGCCTCGTCGAGCCTTTGTGCGGCGTACACCGTGCCCAGCAGCGTCCCGGAGGCGTCGCGTTGCTCCACGCGGGCGGCGATGGCGTCGTACCGAACCGGTGCGGCGGCTTCCGTCCCCGTCGGCCCGGCGCAGTCGGTCCAGGGGGCGGACGGCGCGTCGGATGTAGATGTGATGAGCGCGCCGGAGGGCGACTCGACGCGCACCGCGGAGGCGAGCCCCCGGGCGACCACCTGGCGCGCGGCATCGGCCCGACGTACCGGGTCGGCGAGCAGGGCAACCGACTCGGCGGCCGCACGGAGCGTTTGGCACTGCGCCGCCACGGACGTGCGCACGGCGGTCGCCGCCCGGTCCAGCCGGTCCACCGACCGGTCGTGCGTGACCTTCATGACGGTGCCACCCACGAAGAACGCGCCCAGGAGGACCGGCCCGAGCACGACCGCGAGGAAGGCGGTCGTCAACCGCCCGCGCAGCGTCACGGGTCCTCCAGCGGGCAATCGACTCGAGTCGGCGGGTCCACGGGTTCGGCCGGTGTGGGGCTCTGATGCGATGCTTGCACAGCCGGGAAGTTTTGCCCGGCGATGCCGCAGGAGTGTTGTGTGCCCGATTTTCCGGATGTAGCGGTTGCCTGGGACGGCAAATCCGAGGCGCGCGCGGCGGTGCTCGCCGCCCGCCGGGCGCGGTCCGCGGACGATCGAGCATCGGCCGCGGCCAGCATCCAGGTCAGCCTGGCCGAGGTCGTACGCCGGCGGCGTCCGATGCTCGTCACGGCGTACGCCCCGATAGGCCCCGAGCCGGGCGGGCCGGACCTGCCGGCGGCGATCGCCGGCGCGCTGCCTCCCGGCGGAGTGTTGCTGCTGCCCGTGCTGCTTCCCGATCTGGACCTGGACTGGGCCGCCTACCACGATGGCGAGCCGCTCGTCGCCGCCGGCCGCGGGCTGCGGGCGCCAGCGGGCACGCGTCTCGGCGCCGAAGCGGTGTCACGCGCGTCCCTGGTCGTCGTCCCGGCGGTCGCCGTTGACCTCAGGGGCGTACGGCTCGGACGCGGCGGCGGATCGTACGACCGGGCGCTGGCGCGAGTGGGCTCGGAGGCGCTAGTCGTGGCGCCGCTGTACGACGGCGAACTCGTCGACCTCCTCCCCGCGGAGCCGCACGATGGGCGGGTGGACGCCGTGGTCACCCCGAGCGCCGGCTTGATTCACCTCTCCCAATGCCGGGGAGGCGGGCGCGGGCGCTGATCTTGTGACACGGCTCGGACCGGTGGCGGCGCACACAACGCTGGACGCGACCGGCCCGGATGGCGCACCATTGGCACTCGGAGACTTCGAGTGCCAGCTCGTCATCAAGATCCGGAGGGGATCGTGCCGACCTACCAGTACGCCTGCACCGTGTGCGGTCATCAGCTCGAGGCGGTGCAGTCCTTCACCGACGAGCCGCTCACCGAGTGCCCGGCGTGCGCGGGCAGGTTGCGCAAGCTGTACTCCTCGGTCGGAGTCGTCTTCAAGGGCTCGGGCTTCTACCGCACCGACTCCCGCGCCGGCTCGCCGAACGGCGACGGCAGCTCGGGCGACGGAGCCGCCAAGGACGGTGCCGCCAAGGACGGCGGCGCCAAGGACTCCGGCAAGACGAAGGACGGCGGCGGGACGAAGGACGGCGGCGGCGCGAAGGCAAAGACCCCCGCGGCGGCCTCCACTGGTTCCAGCGCCTCCAGCGACTGACGCATACCAGATCTCCCGCCTGCGCGGGCGCTGTCCACAGGCGGCCCAGTCTTCCACAGCCTCGTGTCATCGGGCCCGCCGCGTCGGCGTACCCCAATAGCGTTGCGCGGTGCCCAGGACGCGCGATCGCCGGCTGGACCCGGTGCGCTGGCCCCGGCCGCGGCGGGCGACCGTGGTGCGGGCGACGCTGGTCGCGGCGCTGCTTGTGACCGCGGCCGGGGTGCTGTACGGCGTACCGACGGCACCCCAACCCGGTCCGACACGTCAGGCCGGCCCGGGGGCCCAGGCCGACACGGGGGCGACTCCGGCACCACGATCGGCCGCGCTCACCGTGGCACCAACGCCGAACGCGCCGCCACCCGACGGCCGTCTTCCGATCCCGGCGGGCGCGGTCGGCGTCCCGGTTCACCTGGCCGATCCGGCGGCGCTCGCCGTCCTCCGACCAGGCGACCGGGTCGACCTGCTCGCGCTGGCCGACGAGGCGCGGCCGGACACGATGGCGACCGGCGTGCTGGTGCTCGCGGTACCCGACGTCGTCGACGTGCCGGAGTCCGGCGTCGTGTTCCTCGCGCTCAGCCCGGATCAGGCGCGGCGAACCGTGCGACTAACACCGCGTGTCCGATTCGCGGTGATCGTGCGCGGGTGAAACCCGGTCAGTCCCAGTGCGGCGGGCGCTCGTCCAACAGGCGTTCGTCGTTGGACTCGTCGCGTTCGCCCCAGCCCTGAGCGGTGTCGTCGGTGGTCTGGTCCGGCAGCACGTAGACGTCGTCCTCGGCGAGATCGACGGTGCGGTCCTCATCGATCTCCGGCAGGTCGCCCGTGGTCACGTTCAGGCAGCGTACCCGCGGTGCATGCGCCCGTTGGTACGGTCGCACGGTGACGACGCGCTCCGACGGACCGGACGAGGAGTACTGGCGCGGCGCGTCCGGCGGCGACGAGGGCGGGCCGGGCGACGGCTCGGAGTACGCCGGTCCGCCGCCCACCGAACCGCCGCCCCCCGGCTGGCGCCCGCCGATCGTGGTCCAGCCCCCGCCGCCGCGGCAGCTGCCGCCCCAGGACGAGGCCGGTCTCGATCGGGCCGAGGAGAGCGCCCGCACGCTGACCCTCGGCGTGAGCATGCTCGCCGGCGCCGTACTCCTGATCGTGATCTGTGTGCTGTGCTCGCGCGCGGTCTTCTAGCGCGGGCTCAGAACCCGGTCCAGACGGCCTTCGCGCCGGTGTCGCCGGTCTTGAACACGTAGTACCCCGTGCCGATCGACAGCACCACGACGAGCAGCGCCAACGACCAGTCAGCCCAGGCGCCCGGGCTCGGCACGGAGTAGCGCCGCGCCCCGCCCCGGGTCAGCAGCACCTGGACGACCGACACGACGGCCAGCGCAAGGGCGAACCACAGTGTCCGGTCGCCGAACTGTTGGTGCTTGGAGACCTGGTCCAGGATCTCCGCTGGGTAGTTCTTCGCGATCAGGATGGCCCGCAGCCTGTTGCCGGACAGCGTGGCGAACCAGGCGGCGAATGGCGCGGCCACGCCGAGCAGCACGGCGATCCAGCCGACCCGGCCGCGTAGTCGAGGGACGAGGGCGTACGCGAGTGCGGCGGCGACGAGCAGCGGCACGAACACGACCGCCGCGTGGACGAACAGGGGATGTGCCGGTACGCCCAGCAGCTTCTCGAACACCGACGGCCTCCTACCGGGGGGTGCGGGCCAACGCGAGGTCAGGGTACGGCCAGAACGATCTCGCGGCTGTCCCGTTAACGGGGACACGACAGGCTGAGTCGATCTGGTTCAGTCGGGTTACCGACGTCGGCGGTCGTCGATCATGCACTTCCGCGTCGATCATGGCCATGTTGTCGTGCATGCGCGATCGACTCACGACAACAAGTCCATGATCGACGGAGGAGGCCATGATCCGCGGTGTCCTACGGGCCGGCGTGGCAGGCTGGGGACGTGGATCGGCATGAGGACCTCGGGCTGTTCGGCCCCGGCTCGGTGACCTGGCGGGTGCACGCCGAGCCGATCCTCGCGCTCGCCGGGCTGCGTTCGCTCTTCCTACAGGCGCTGCACCCGAGGGCGGTCGCGGGCGTCATGCAGAACTCGGGCTACAAGACCGATCCGTGGGGCCGACTGGTCCGCACGATCAACTACGTGGCCACCGCGGTCTTCGGCACGACCGCGCAGGCGGAGGCGGCCGGCCGGCGGGTTCGGTCCGTGCACGCCCAGTTGACCGCCCGGGATCCGCGCACCGGTGAGACGTTCCGCATCGACGAGCCCGCCCTGCTCCGCTGGGTGCACGTCAGCGAGGTCGAGTCCTTCCTCGACACGGCGCGGCGGGCCGGGGTGGCTCTGACGAGTGCCGAAGTCGATGCCTACTACACCGAGCAGCGCCGGGTCGCCGCGCTGGTGGGCCTGGACCCGTCGACCGTGCCCGGCACCGCGGCGGAGGTCGACGCGTACTACCGCGAGATTCGGCCGGAACTCGCGATGACCCGGGACGCGGCCGAGACTCTGTTCTTCCTCTCCGCACCGCCGCTGCCGCGGCGCCTCGGCTTCACGCCGGCCCGGCTCGTGTACTTTGGCATCGCCGCGACCGCGTTCGGGCTCCTGCCGCCGTGGGCGCGGCGGATGTACGGGATGTTCGGGCTGCCCACCACCGACCTGTCCGCTTCGCTATCCGCCCGTACCATGCGGCTCGCGCTGAACGCTCTGCCGCACAAGGTGTACGAGGGTCCGCTCTACCGTTCCGCCATGGCGCGAGCGGAGCTGGCCAGCCGTCGCTGAGCCGGCGCGGCGACGGGCGCTACGCGTCTCGACCGTTGTCGAGACCCGCCCACGGCTGACGGTGCGGTGCCTGGGCGCCGGCGGGGCAGGCGCGGCGGAAGTCGCACCACATGCACTGCGGCCCCGGTGCGGTCGGGAACGCCTCGTCGGGGTCGGCGCCGGCGGCGACCGCCCGCTCGGCGGCCACGACATCTCGCGCGGTGGCCTCGGCCCGCCCGACGTGCCGCGCGATGGACTCCTCGGTGTGGTCGTGCGCGGCGACCCGTCCGGTCGGGAGGTGGTGCAGCTCGACGCGGCGGCACCGCCGGCGGAACACCCGCTCCGCCGCGTACGCGTAGAGCGCCAGCGCCCGCGAGCCGCGCGCGTCGTCGCGGTCGGGCTCCGCGCGGCCGGTCTTGTAGTCGACGATGACCAGGTCGCCGCCCTGCGGGCCGGGCCGGGAGTCGATCCGGTCGGTCCGGCCGCTGAACGCGAGGACGCCCGTCCGGGCGGCGACGACCCGCTCGACGCCCAGCGGCTCGAACTCCGGGTCGAGCGTCGTCACGTACGCCTCGAGCCAGTCCAGCGCGCGGCGGAACACCACTCGCTCCTGGTCGGCGTCGCGGTAGCCCTCACCGACCCAAGTGGCCTAGAGCAGCGTGGCCAGCGCCGCCGGCCGCCGCCGGTCGGCCGGCAGGTCGAACCAGTTGCGCAGAGCGGTGTGCACGCTCGCACCCAGCGAGTTGTGCGCCCACGGCGGCCCCTTCGGCGGGGGCGGGCGATCCACGTACGCGTACCGGTATCGGCGCGGACAGTCCTCGTACGCCCCGAGCTTGCTGGGCGTGCAGACGAACAGGCGCTCCGGCATGCCCTCGAAGCCGAGCTGTTCCGAGGCCCCGCTTCGTGAGCCGGGCGTCCGGTTGGCGGAGGTCTCGCCCGCCTGGGGTGTACCGCGCACGTGGTCGATCCTCCCACCAGGGTGCGACACTGGGCGGACGCGACGGCTCGACGGCGGCGCGCCGCCGAGGAGGTTCGATGGGGTTCATGCGCTGGTTGCGCGGCGGGGACGAGAATTCGACCGCCACCTCGATCGTCTCCGCCGGCCTCGCCGAGATCGACGGGCTCTTTCGGCCGTCGAAGCACAAGCAGACCGAGCACGTCGAGGAGTCCAGGCGCAAGCGGGTCGACGTCACGAACGGCGCCGGTGTCGACCTCGACCGCGGTATCGCGATCATCCGGCGCACGGCCTCCGAGCCTACTGCCCCGGAGAATTGATCACCCCCTCCCGTAGTGGGCGACGAACGCGGCCACCGAGTCGGCGATGAGCTGGACCGCGATCGCCGCCAGCAGGAGCCCGGCGATACGGGTCAGCACCTCGATCCCGCTGGGCCGGAGCACCCGAACGATGATCCCGGAGAACCGCAGGGTCAGCCAGACGACGACCATCACGGCGACGATGCCGAGCGCTATCGCCAGGTAGTCGCCGGCGCCGCTGGCCCGCCGGACGAACAGCATGGTGGCGACGATGGCCCCGGGACCGGCCAGCAGGGGTACGCCGAGTGGCACGAGCGCGACGTTCGAGGTCGCCGGCGCGTTGGGGTCGTCCGCCTTCCCGGTGAGCAGCTCGAGTGCGACGAGGACGAGCAGCAGGCCGCCGGCCCCTTGCAGGGCTGGCAGGTCGATGCGCAGGTAGTCAAGGATCGTCTGCCCGGCCACCGCGAACACGACGATCACGCCCAGTCCCAGCGTGACCGCCTGGACGCCGGCACGGTGACGGTCGCGCGCCGACATTGCGCCGGTCAGCGCGAGAAAGATCGGCACCATGCCGGGCGGATCGGTGATCACCAGGAGAGTGACAAACACCTCGCCGAGCAGCTTCGCGTCCACAACCGGCAGTCTCACATGGACGGTCGCCGCGCGTGGCCGGTCACGTTCCCAGGTGCGGTACGACCTGTGCGCGCTCGCGGTTGGACAGGCCGGACAGTTCGATCGGCTCGACCCCAGCCGCATCACGGGCGGCGAGCTTCTCGATTCGCAGCCGCACGAGCTCTTGGCCGTTGCCGCCGTGCACAAGCGTGTGGGCGTCCAGCCAGACCGCCATCCCATTCGGGGCGGGTCCCGCGTCGCAGACGGTCGGCGTCGCCTCGAACGCGGTGGACAGGTCGACGAGCACCGCCCGCCCGCTGCGCGCGATGGCGACGAGCCACCGGCCGTCCGGCGAGACCCAGCCCCGACCCGCGGCCGGCAGCGGGAGGCTGCAGGAGCGACGTTGCACCGAGAGCGTCCGCGACGCGTCGAGGAGCGCGACGCATCCCTCGGTGCCGGGTCTATCGGCGAGCCGGGCGACGATGGTGCGCCCATCCGGCAGAGTGCCGTAGCTGGCGCTCGCCTCCGAACGCCACGCCGGCACGGCATCCGGCCGGTCCCCGGACCACACGCCGAGCTCGGTCCGGCCGGCGCTCGTGGCGCGGCTGCGGCTCAGCAGGACGAGCCTCCCCGCGAACGCGACGGGCAGGCTGCCGGCCGGCGCTGCGGTCTGCACCTTGTTGCGCAGCGTGTCGCCGGTGATGCTGGCGAGGGAGAGCCGGCCACCCTTCCGCCAGGCCACCCGGGTACCGTCGTCAGACAGCGCCAATCCGTCCACATCGGACAGCAATCTGACCCGGGCACCGGTGCGCCGCACGAACCAGAGCGAGGTGGGCGCCGTCGGCGCGCCTCCCGTGACGAGCCAACCCGCCGACACCCCGTACGCCGCGGTGACCGGGCCGACCGGCTTCAGGTCGATCGTGGGGCCGGTGGTCGGCACCAGGCGCTCGGAAGTCACCACCTCGACGGGCAGCGGGCGCGGGGCGAGCGCGTTCTCTCGGGCCAGGGTCTCGGGCGACTCGATCGGCGCGGCCCTGGATGCGCTGGGTGGGTCTGCGGGAGGGAGCACCGGCTCCGCCATGAGCGTCGACAGCTTCGGGGGTGGGGCCGGCCCCGCGTCGAGCTGCGCGATGCCCGACGTCGCCAGCGTCGTCACGGCCGCGAGAGCAACCGCGCCGCCGGCGGCCCGGCGCCGCAGAATTCGGTGACCGCGCCGGATGACCGCCCCGGAGAGGTCACCGGCGGGTGGCGCCGGCTGCGCCGCCCGTGCGGCGAGGCAGGCGCGCAGGTCCCGCTCGAGGTCGCCCACGGTCACGCCCAAATGGACGCGGCGGCCCGCGGAGAAGGTTGCCGCCGCAAGGTCTGATCGATTCAGCGGACGGTCAGTCCTCGCTGGGCGGCGCCAACGCGGGGACGAACTCCCACTCCTCGCCGAGGCCGTCGGGCAGCGCAACCGGGCTAGTGGCCCCGTCGAGGTGGCACGCGACCGCGCCGGTCTGGTCCCGGCCGATCGCGGTCCTGACGTCCACCCAGGCGATCGGACCGATGGCCGGGCAGGGCACCGCGGCCGGCCGTCCGGAAAGAGCCGTGGCCACGTCCACCAGCAGGTATCCGGTCGCGGTCGGCACGGCGAGCGAGCGGCCGTCGGGGGCCAGCGCGCCGGTGCGGACCGCCTGGCCGGTGGCCGCGGTCCGCCTTGGGCCGGCCGGCATCAGCCCGAGCTCGCAGGCGGCCGTGCGACCGACCTGCAGCCCGTTCGCCGCCGTGGTCAGAGCGCCGAGGCAGACGTTTGCCCTGGCGTCGCGTACGAGGCCGACGCCGCCGGTCCCGGATCGGCCGTAAACGGCCGCGACCTTCCGGTTCCAGGTCGGGCGGTACGCCACCCCGGGTTTCCAGTAGTCGTGCGAGGCGGTGTCGGCCGAGGTGATCACGACGCGATCGTCGAGGAAGGCAACCGGCCGCGCGCCCGGCGGTGCCTTGACGCTGCTCCGGGGCACCAGGCCGCTCGCGGTCACATCGGCGACGGCGAGCGCGACCCCGTGCTTGAACGCGATCACCGACCCGTCCGGACTCAATGTCCAGGCGTCGGTGCTGCCCAACTTCACGGTGGTGCCGTCGCCGCGCAAGAGGCGTACCTCCCCCGCACCGCCGTACACCCAGCCGAGCGGCGTCCGATAGATCCGGGTGACCGGGCCCACGCCGCCCAGCACAAGCCGGCGCCCGTCGGCGGTCCACACCTCGCCGCCCACGCGCAGGTCGAGGCCGGCCGGCTCGACCGCCGCGGCCGTGCTCGGGACGGCGGACGCCCCGTCGGGCGTCGGCAGGTCGCCGGGGGCGGCGGACACACCGACGCCGGGCCCGACCGCCAGGTGCGCGGGTGCCTGCCACCAGCCGCGCGCGGTGAGCGCGCCGCCGAGCGACAAGGCAAGCGCCAGCACCGCCGCGACGGACGTTCCAGCGGTACGCCGACGGCGTACCGCCCGAGCCCGGCGCACCGCCGGGGCGGCCGGATCGTTCATGTTCGGGACGTCCTGCACGCGCGTGGTGAACATGTCCCGCAGGGCGTCCTCGACCATCCGCGTCCCGTTGGACCGCGGTGACCTTGCGGTGGTCACGCGCCCAGCCCATCGGCGGCGGCGGATGGGTACGCCGGCTCCGGCACGCTGGGCATTGTGACCGGCGGGATCGTCTTAGCGGTCCGGTCGGGCGCTGACCGGGGGGCCGGCACGAGCCGGCCACTCGCCGGCCCGGGCCCGGCCGGCGTCGGTTTCGCCGGCTCGGGGCTCGCCTTCGCCGCCCGCAGGGCGAGGATGTCGTCCTCGGCCCTCAGCTTCTGGCGCAGGGCGCTCAACGCGCGCGAGGTCTGGCTCTTCACCGTGCCGACCGAAATGTTCAACAGCGCGGCGGTCTGCGCCTCGGACATGTCCTCGTAGAACCGCAGCACCAGCACGGCGCGCTGGCGGGCGGGCAGGGACTTGACGTGCCGCCACAGCACGTCCCGTTCGACCTGCTCCTCGATCTGGTCGGGTGCGGCGCGCTCCGGCATCACCTCGGTCGGCCGCTCACCGTGCCAACGGCGGCGCCACCAGCTCGTCGCGGTGTTGATGAGTACGCGGCGGGCGTACGGTTCGACCGCCTCGATCTCGCCGAGCCGTCGCCAGGCCAAGTACGTCTTCGTCAGCGCGGTCTGTAGCAGATCCTCGGCGGTCGCCCAGTCGCCGGCGAGCAGGTACGCGGTGCGCAGCAGGGCCGCGGAGCGGGCCGCGACGAACTCACGGAACTCCTCCTCCATCGTGGACCTAGCCCCCACCCGCTCTCCCCCAGCCTCCTCGCCGACACCTCGAGCGACGGCCGGCCACCGGTGCCCGCCCCGGCAAGGTTGTCACACGTCCGCACGGAAGTTCCACCGCGGTTAGGTCACGATGCGATGTTTGCGAAGTCAACGATCGCTGTCGATGCCCTGCGTGGCGGCCGCGACGCTACGATCCGTCGTCGGAGGTGTCCTCCTCGGCCGGGCGGCCGCCCAGACGGGCCTCGACCGCCTGCGGCTCGTACATCTCCTCGACGACCCGCAGGTAGAGCTCATTTGGGTTGGGCAGGTGCTTGATCTCGCGAAGCGCCTGCTCCTGGCCGGCCGACTCCAACACGAACGTGCCGTAGTTCAGCACGCGGCCGAGGGGTGACTGCTCGTACTTCATATCGGTCACGCGGAGGAGCGGCATCATCGCGACGCTCCGCGTGACGATGCCCTTGATGACCATCACCCGCTTGTTCGTGAGGATGAACCGGTCGAAGTACCAGTCACCGATCCGCCAGCTGACGACCAGCATCACAATGATCCACACAACAACCGCAGCACCGGTCAGCTCGGCGGCCTGCTTCTTGGCGAGGAACCCCGACAGGTAGCCCAACACGAACGTGGCGATGATCCCGACCAGCAGCGGCGTCGTCAGGTGTATCCAGTGCCGCTTCCACTCCCCGCGGTAACGCTCGGTCGGAAAGAGGTATCGCGAGACGAGCCCGCTCGGCTCGTCTTCGAGCGGGAGCACCCGGCGTGGACCCAGCGGAACGCCGGACTCGTCGTAGCGCAGCCCGGCCAGCTCCTCCTCGGAGAACTGCGGCGGCACGTACTCCCGCCCGAACTCGCCATCGCCGGCGTACCCCGCACCGCCGGAGAAGCCGGCGTCCCGCGAGTACGCTGCGCCGTCCGAGTAGGACGCACCGGCGGAGTAGCTTGGCCCCTCGTCGCGGACGCGGGGAATCGGCTCGGTGTCGTTCTCCTCGCCGGAGAAGGGTCGGTCGCCGGGAGCGGGTCGGTCGCCCGGCTCGTCCGGCCCCGGATTATCGGCGGGTGGGTTGGTCATCGCGGGGTCAGGCGACGAGGCTCGAGAAGAAGTCGCTGAAGCCCTGGGCGATGTCCATGATGCCGCCGCCCACCGACTTGAACACCTCTGCGGCCGAGTCGGGCCGGAACGCGATGAAGAAGATCAGGAAGGCGACTGCGGCCCAGGTGAGGATCTTCTTGACCATTGCGGGCCATCCCCCTCCCATGCGGCAGCCGGGGACATTCGCCGCGGCCGTAATCACGGTATCAGTTAGTAGTCGCCGGTGAATCTACGGCGCGCACAGTGGATCGTAGTCCGAAGCCCGCGTCCTAGGCGCGTCCGTGCAGGTAGGGCGAGGGAGCTCCGTAAACCAGTTCGGGGGGAATCCACTGGGAGAGATCGTGCAAGAGAAGGTCCTCGGCGAGCAGGTAACCCGCGGTAGCCGGCCAGGCCACGACGAACAGCCACCGCCCCTTCGCCTCGCCGGCGTACGCGCTGCGGTCGCCGAGGGACCTTATTGCCCATAGTGGAGTGGGGTGCCCACCTGCCTTGATCTTGGCGTGGGCGGTGGTCTCCATCAGCTCCTCGAGGACGGGTCCGGGGTCGATGCCGGACATGCCGGCGAACCGGTTGCCCAGGCCGACGCCGGGCTCCTCGGCGATGAGGACGAGATCGGCCGGGCCGCCGAGCGGCGCCGGGCCGCTGCACGCGACCACCGTCGCGCGTACGCCCGCTCGATCGTCGCCCGCCCATCCCACGCCGGTCACGGTCCAGCCGACGGGCAGCGGCCACGGACACCACAGCGGTACGCCGGCGGGACCGACACCCACCTGATCAAGCGCGGTCTGGAGGATCTCCGGGCCGATGTGTTGGGCCACGTGCAACGGTGGAACCGGCCCACATTCGTCGCAGCGCCACTCGGTGTGCATCAGATCCGGCGCTCGCACGGGACCACCGCACCTTGGGCAACTCACCGCGACGCCCACAACGGATACGCTCCCGGCCCCCGACCCGTACGTCAAGCGCGGTCCCGGATTCCGCCGAAGTTAGGCGGGCGGCGGCGGTTCGCCGTGGGCTCGGATCCACGCGTGCATCGCGATACCGCTCGCCACACCGGCATTGATGGAGCGAGTCGAGCCGTACTGGGCGATCGAGAACACCTGATCGCAGGCGGCCCGCGCGTCGGCGGACAGTCCCGGCCCTTCCTGGCCGAAGAGCAGGATGCACCGCCTCGGCAGCGTTACGGTCTCCACCGGCCGGGAGCCGGGGAGGTTGTCGATGCCGACGATTGACAGCGCCTCGCCGGCCGCCCAGCCGACGAGGTCCTCGATGTCGGGGTGGTACCGCACGTGCTGATAGCGGTCGGTGACCATGGCGCCCCGGCGGTTCCACCGACGGCGCCCGACGATGTGTACCTCGCGCGCGAGGAACGCGTTCGCGTTGCGTACTACCGTGCCGATGTTCAGGTCGTGCTGCCAGTTCTCGACCGCGACGTGGAAATCGTGCCGGCGCCGGTCGAGGTCGGCGACGATCGCGTCGTGCCGCCAGTAGCGGTAGCGGTCCACGACGTTGCGTCGGTCGCCGTGCGCGAGCAGCTCCGGGTCGTACCGCTCGTCGGCCGGCCAGTCGCCCGGCCACGGGCCAACGCCGACGCCGTCCTCACCCACGCGCGGGAGCCTAGCCCGCCGCAGAGGTCAGAGGCCCAGCGCGCCACCGAGGTCGGCGAGGAACCGGCGCTCCGCGGCGCTGAACCGTTCACGCCCGAGTCCGAGCACGCCGCCGGACCGGCTCGCGCCGCAGACCCGCGCGGCGATGCTCTGTAGCCACTGCCGGTAGGCGGCGGAGTCGGCCGGATCCGCCCGGGCGGCCAGCACGCGGGTCGCGGCTCTGCAGGCGGCCAGCACCTCCGCCAGTCCCGCGGCACGGTCGGTGAACTCCTCGACGGCCGGCTGGTCGTCCTCGGACCGGGCGTAGATGGCTGCGACGACGGTGCGCACCAGGTCACTGTCGAAGGCCCGGCCCGCGGCGATCGCCTCCATCCCGGCAAGACCCTCGGCGACGGTGCGACGTGGACGGTCCGGCTCGGCCGAGGTTGCGGCGATCATCACCCGGGCCGGAAGCTCGATGAGCAGCTCCCACTCCGCGGGTGGGTACGCCATTCGGGTCAGCTGGCCGATAGGGGTCGAGCTTCCGGATGCAGATTGGCTCGGCATAGCGACCTCCCGGGGCCAGCATATGCCGACATGTCGGTTCCAGGGAGCTACGACCCGCGCACCCTGGGTCACCCCCGGCCGCCAGCGACTCCGTCGAAGTTGGGCGAGAGGCCAGCCCCCGACACCCCAACTCTGACGGAGTTGGGCGGGGAAGGGCGCAAGGGCGGGAACGGGCGCAAGCGGCGGGCCCCGGCCGAGGGCGGCGGCAGGGGCGTCGGCCGACGTCGGGTTCAGCGTGCCGGCGGCTCCAGGCCGGCGCGGTACGACCCGTCCGGGTCGAGCTTCTCCAGAGCCGCCGCGCAGATCTGCCGGAGCTGCTCGACCTGCTCCCTCGTGAGCTGATCGAACAGGTTCTCGCGTACCGCCGTGACGTGGCCGTGCGCGGCCTCCGCGAGCACGGCGTACCCCTCATCGGTGAGGACCGCGAGCTGGCCGCGGCGGTCGTGGGGGTAGCGCTCTCGGCGGACCCAGCCCCGCTCCTCGAGTCGCGCCACGGCGTGAGACATCCGGCTCTGCGAGCCGAACACCCGGTTCGCGAGCTCGCTCATCCGCAGCGTGCGCTCGGGCGCCTCCGACAGCATCGCCAGCACGATGTAGTACGCGTGCGGCATGCCGGCGTCCCGCTGCAACTGCCGGTCCAGCGCGTCCTGGAGCAGGTGGTAGGTCCCGAGAAACGCACGCCAGGTGCGCTGCTCGTGTTCATCCAGCCATCGAGTCGCGGACATGGGGTCGACAATAATTGAGCGCTCAGGAATCCCTCGGCTGCGGAAAGCTCGGCCGTTCGGGGTCGACGCCGGCGGGCCGGGCATTCGCGGCGTACTCCCGCTTGGGCACCATCACCCGCCGCCGGAACACACAGACCAGCGTGCCGTCCTGCCGGTACCCCCTGGTCTCGACGCTCACCACGCCGCGGTCGGGCTTCGACTCCGACGCGCGCTTGTCCAGCACTGTGGTCTCGCCGTAGATCGTGTCGCCGTGGAAGGTCGGCGCGACGTGCCGCAGCGACTCCACCTCGAGGTTCGCGATCGCCTTCCCGCTGACGTCGGGCACGGACATGCCCAGCAGCAGCGAGTAGATGTAATTGCCAACGACGACGTTGCGGCCGAAACCGGTCGACGTCTCGGCGTAGTGCGCATCCAGGTGCAGGGGGTGGTGGTTCATGGTGAGCAGGCAGAACAGGTGGTCGTCGTACTCTGTGACGGTCTTGCCGGGCCAATGCCGGTAGACCGCGCCGACCTCGAACTCCTCGAAGTATCGGCCGAACTGCATAATCCACCCCCAGATATGGCAAAGGGCACGACTGGCGATCACGCCTCGCGTACCCTGGAGTATCCCGGACGCAA
Organism: Micromonosporaceae bacterium; assembly: GCA_036506795.1. Classification (GTDB taxonomy): domain Bacteria; phylum Actinomycetota; class Actinomycetes; order Mycobacteriales; family Micromonosporaceae; genus DASXRC01. Next base: position 4,294 of record DASXRC010000155.1, on the reverse strand, counting down.
TGAGCGGCGGGGCCCTCCCCGGCACCCGCCGCCCACGCTCTGTTGCCGAGGATTTTGCCTCACGCTGAGTATCGGGTCGAGGCGCCGCACCGAGACGCGGGTCACAGTTACCAAATCGTGAGCTTCAATGACACGGGGCCCGGCCGGACGTTACGCAGGGTTACCTGCTCACCCGATCGCCGGAGTCCACGGCGGCGATCGCGCCGGTATGGTCAGCTCGCGATGAATACCCTGACGCCGCGCGGGAAGGCGGTCCGGGCGCTGGTCACGGTGCTCGGCGCCGCGGTGTTGCTCGCGGGAACGCTGTGGGGACGCGACGACCACTTTCCGTTCGGGCCGTTCCGGATGTACGCCATGGCGAGTGGCCCCGACCAACCGGCGCCGGACACCCGACTGGAGGGTGTTGACACCACCGGCGCCGTCGTGGTGCTCACCGAGCGCAACAGCGGCATCCGCCGCGCCGAGCTCGAGGGCCAGCAGAGTCGGTACGCCGCGGAGCCGGCCCGGCTCGCCGAGGTTGCCCGGGCCTACGCCGACCGCAACCCCGGGGCGCCGGGTCTCGTCGAGGTCCGCATCGTGATCCGTTGGTACGCCATTCGGGACAGCCGGCCGACCGGCCACTACCGAGACGAGACGGTGGTCCGATGGCGAGCTCCATGAACGGGGGACGCGGGCGGATCTCCGGCTGGCTGTTCGAGCCGGTCCCGCTCGCCCGGGTCGCGGCGTTCCGCACGCTGATCTACCTGTTCACGGCCGCCGACCTTGTGATCTTCACACCCTGGGTGCGCAGCCACGCCAACGTGCCGGGCGCGCTCTACCAGCCGCTGTTCATCGGCCGAGTGCTCCCGCTGCCGACGCCGACCCCCGCGCTCGTCCACACGATCTTCTGGGCGCTGCTCGCCCTCGCGCTGGCGGCGGCGACCGGCCGAGCGCCCAGGGCGCTGGGCTGGACGGTCTTCCTGCTCTACTTCGAGTGGATGATCATCGCGATGAGCTACGGCAAGGTCGACCACGACCGGTTCGGCCTGCTGGTCGCGCTCGCCGCGCTGCCGACGGTCGGCCGCGCCCGGCACGGCGACCGCACGCTCAGCGAGGCCGGCGGGTGGGCGCTGCGCGTCACGCAGATCGCGGTCATCTGCACGTACTTCCTCGCCGCCTGGGCGAAGCTGCGGTTCGGCGGGGTGGGCTGGGTGACGAGTTCGGTGCTCGCCCGGGCGATCATCCGGCGCGGCACGGACTTCGCCGATCTGATCGCCCACGTGCCGGGCCTGCTCATCGCCGCGCAGCTGGGCATCGTCGCGTTCGAGCTGCTCAGCCCCTTGATCTTCGTCCTGCGCGGCCGATGGCGGTACGCCGCTATCGGCTACTTCTACTCGTTCCACCTGTTCACGATCGCGACGATCACGATCTCGTTCGCCCCGCATCTGGCCGCGATGACGAGCTTCCTGCCGCTGGAGCGTCTCCGCCCGATCGCCTGGCTACGCTCAGGCTCCCTGCGATTCGCCGCGGCGGCGCCTGGAGCCCAAGGACGCCGCGACGAAGTTGTCGGCGCGCCCGGGGCGAAGGCGGCGCCCTGAGCGGCGCGAGCCGCCCGAGCGACGGTGGTCAGCCGGCACAGCGCAAGCGGCGGTGCCGCCGGGCAGGCGGTGCCGGTTGCGGGCCACCCAGCGGTACGCGGGCCACGCGAGCGCGCGCACCGGACGCAGGACGAGCAGGCGCCCCACCATCCGCCAGGCCCGGCGTCGGCCGCCGCCCAGCAGCAGCGCGATGGCGTCCGGACCGGCGGCGACGGCGCCGTCGGCCACCCACTGCACCGCCTCCTCACACTCCGCGACGGTGAGGCCGAGCGCGTCCAGGTCGGCAAACTGCCACGGCACCACCGCCGCCTCGGTCGGTATCCACCGCTCGATGAACCTCGCGCAGCTGGTGCAGAACGCGCAGTCGCCGTCGTACACGAAGGTGGGCCGCGTCATGCCCTCATTGTGGCACGGCCGATCTTGGTAAAACTCGTGGCGGACGCCACGTTGCCTCTGGCGCTTTGCCGGGAATGACAAGAGGACAACCAAGGTTGGGCATGGGCGTAGGCCTATCTGGCCGGATTGCCTCCGAACGGAGAGACGATGGCGACCGTCAAACTGACCACCGAGAAATTCGACGAGCTGACCAAGCAGGACGGCATCGTCCTGGTCGACTTCTGGGCTGGCTGGTGTGGTCCGTGTCTACGCTTCGCGCCGGTCTACGAGCGCGCCTCCGAGAAGCACGCTGACATAGCGTTCGGCAAGGTCGACACCGAGGACCCGGAGAACTTCGAGCTGTCGACCCGGTTCGACATCCGCTCGATCCCTACGATCATGGCGATCCGGGACGGCGTGATCGTCTTCGCGCAGCCGGGCGCGCTACCCGAGTCGGCACTCGAGTCGCTGATCAGCCAGGTACGCGAGCTGGACATGGACGAGGTCCGCGAGCAGCTCGCCGCGCACCAGCACTAAGCAACGAGATCCGCGCCGGTCACCCAGCGGGTTGACCGGCGCGGAGCGGTGTCCAGGCCCTGGCACGTTAGTCGTACGTGTGTTCTAATGGGCCGATGCGCTGGGCCAACCTCTCCGCAACGGCGGCCGAATTGCCCTTCGGCGAGGATGAGGCACGGGAGGCCGCCCCACGGCTTCCGCTGGCGCTGCCCGGCGCCGTCGTGCGTACCTTCGACACCCCCGGCTTCGCCGGGATGACCTTCTACGAGGTACGCGCAAAGTCGATCATCAACCGCGTCCCGGCCGTCTCGCGGGTGCCGTTCGACTGGACCATCAACCCGTACCGGGGATGCAGTCATGCATGCGCCTACTGTTTCGCGAGAAATACTCACACTTACCTCGACCTCGACGCCGGGCACGACTTCGACAGCAAGGTGATCGTCAAGGTCAACGCCGGGCAGCTGCTGCGCCGGGAGCTATCCGCACCGAAGTGGGCCGGCGAGCACATCGCGATGGGTACGAACGTCGACTGCTACCAGCGGGCCGAAGGCAAGTACCGGCTGATGCGCGAGATCCTGGCCGCCCTGCGGGACTTCGGAAATCCCTTCTCGATCCTCACCAAGGGCACGCTGATCCTGCGCGACCTGGATCTGTTGCGCCAGGCGCGCGAGGTGACCCACGTCGGGCTCTCGTTCTCGGTCGGCTTCGTCGACGAGGCGATGTGGCGGTCGGTCGAGTCGGGCACGCCCAGCCCACGGCGGCGGCTGGACGCGGTGCGCACGTTCACCGAAGCGGGCTTCGAGGTCGGCGTCCTGATGGCGCCAATCCTGCCCGGGCTGACCGACAGCGACGAGTCCATCGAGGCGACAGTCGCGGCAATCGCCGAGTCGGGCGCGGTCAGCGCCACCCCTATCCCGCTGCACCTGCGACCGGGAGCACGCGAGTGGTACCGGGCGTGGCTCGCGCGTACCCAGCCCGAGCTGGTCGGGCGGTACGACCGGCTGTACCGCCGCGGCTCATACCTGCCGAAGGCGTACCAGCAAGAGGTCACCGACCGGGTCAAGGAGGCGGCGCGGCGACACGGCCTCGGCCGCCGGACGCCGGCGCAGGCCCGACAGATTCCCGAGCCGCCCGTGCCGCGGCCACCCGAGCAGCTCACCCTGCTGTAACACCGCAGCCGAGTTACTGTCACAGCGTGCGTACGCCCCGGCAGATCCTGACCGACGCGCGCGTCATCGCGGTGGTCGGCGCCTCCCGCGACCCGCGCAAGACCGCGCACTCCGTGCCGGCCCTGCTGCATCGGCACGGGTGGCGCGTCATCGCGGTCAACCCGTACGCCGACACCCTGTTCGGCGAGCGCGCGTACCGCACGCTGGCCGATATCCCCGAGCCGGTCGACCTGGTGAACGTGTTCCGACCGTCGGAGGACGCCGCTGGCGTGGTGCGTGACGCCGTGGCCGCCGGGGCGCCCGCGGTGTGGCTGCAGTCCGGGATCGTGTCGGAGGAGGGGCGCCGAATCGCCAGCGAGGCCGGCATCGACTACGTCGAGGACTACTGCATCGCGGTGGAGCGGGCAGTTGCCGGCCTCTCGCGGACCGGTGGCGCGCCCCGCGATCCCAACTACACGGACGGTGCGCCCTCCTGAGCGGTCGAAGCCGCAACTCCCGTGTATTTGTGATGATCACGCGCCCACCCGCGGCGGCCGCGCCGGCACTCGCTCAGGCGCGGTACTCCCGCAGCAGCCCGCGGGAGATGATCGTCTTCTGGATCTCCGAGGTGCCCTCGCCGATCAGCAGGAAGGGCGCCTCGCGCATGAGCCGTTCGAT
>DASXRC010000154.1:0-5707 GCA_036506795.1 Micromonosporaceae bacterium | reverse complement strand
ACCGCCTGCTCGTAGCGGCGGCGCGCCCAGCCCGGGTCCAGCGCGACCGCGTACCGCTTGATGTGCTCGGCCAGCTGGCCGGTGGTCCAGCCCGGCGCCGCGGGCAGCAGCGCCGCGCACACCGCCCGGGCGTGCCCGGCCGACAGCCCGGCGGTCCAGTCGCAGAACACCCGGGCCCGCGGCTCATCCAAAACCCCGGCCAGCATCGCCGCGTGCACCGCCGGCAGCCGCACCACCAGGTCGAACGCCAGCCCGCACACGGCGTCCGCGCCGCGCCGGGTCAGCATCAGCGCCGCCCGCACCTCGTCGAACGCGAACTCCGACGGCACCGCGGTGCGGCCGATGCCGTCCGGGTCGTCCCGCAGCACCACCTCGGCCACCACCTGAAGGAATCGGGCCCGCTCGTGGTTGGCCTGCCGAGCTTGCGCCTGCAGCACGTCCACGCAGTCGAACCCGGACAGCGTTGCCAGGTCGATCGACTCGAGCAGCGCCGCCAACTGCGCACCCGGCGCGGTGTCCGTTAGCTGCTGCTGCCACTCGACCTGGGAGACGGTCACCCAAACACGCTACCGCCGCCCTCCGACATTTGTTCGAACGGCACCAACGAACAGTGACTCGGGGCTGCCTCGTCCCGGCGTACGCCGGGATGATCTCCTACCTGCGCATACCGCCGAGGATGTACGCCGGGTCGGCGGCCTTCTACAGGGCCGTCTTCGGGTGGACTCCACGCGGCAACTCCGACCGACCCAGCTTCGAGGGCGGCGGCCGAGCACGTCATCGGCCACTGGGTGACCGACCTGGCCGCGGTAGCGAGAAGGTCGGCGCGCGGGCAGCCAGGTGGCGCCGCCATGTACGCGGACGGCGGCCCGTGGGTGGCGACGTTCCGGGATCGCGCCGGCAAAACCATCGGAGTGTCACAACGCGGACCGCACCGAGCCGCCTTGCGGGAGCGACTCTCGCGGCAGAATCATGTGGGAATGAGGACACGTCGTCCGTTAGCCATGGCACTCGTGGCGTTGTCCGGAATCGCCATCGGCGCCGGGGGTCTGCTGCCTTGGGTGGTCGCTCGAGGGTCGCGACCGCGGTCCGGGATCATGCACACATCGATCGCGGACCTGTTCCGCTGGGAGTACGAAGACGCCACCTTCATACGGTCGTTCGGGGCAGTCATGGTGGTCGCTGGGGCGCTGGTGTTGATCGGTGGCCTGATCGCCTCCCGCGTCCTGGCTGTGCTGTTCTCCCTCGTGGCTCTCGCCACCGCGGGCCTGTGGATCGGCCTGAACGCGTCGCATTTCGATCCGACCGACCTGCCCTTCTCGGACCTGCGCATCGGGGCCTGGTTGAGCATTGCCGGCGGGATCGTCGGCCTGGTCAGCGCGTTCTTCCTGCGCAGACGTTCGTATGTGAGGCGCGCGTCGGAGGCCTACGCCACTCGTTGATCCGGGAACCCGTACGCCGGCGGGCGGATCATTGCTGGCGTGGACCGGCCGGATGTCGTCGAGCTCGGCGGGTCGCCCCGTGGCGGCCGGCCCGGGCGATCCTGGCCGACGTGGCTCCCGCTCGTGATCGTGGCGGGTGTCGTCGTCGCTCTGGTCGTACGCAACGAGCTCGCGGGCCACGGCTCCGCCCAGCCGCGGCCGGCGGCAACGCCGACCCCAACCGCGGCTAGCCCGTCCCCCACGACCGGCCCGACGAGCGAGCCCGCGCAGGTCGTGGTGTCCGATGTCGGCCATCGGCTGCTCGGGGTGACCGGCCGCTGGGAGTTGTTCGCTCGGGGCGCGAGCGGAGTGGTCCGCATCGAGCTCGCCCGCGGCCGGGTGACGACCACCGCTGTGCCGCCGCTGTCCAGCACCGGTCCGGTCTCGTTCGTGGTCGGGCGTGACTGGGCGGTCATCCGGCCGCTCGATCGGGTGGCCGGCTACCTCGTGCCGGACGGAAAACCGGCCCGCGGATTGGCGGCCGCCTTGGACGACGTGGGCCCGGCGCTGCCGGGCCCCGACGACGAGACCCTGTGGGTACAGGGCGGCTCCCCCGGCCAGACGACCATGACGCTGGTTGGCGCCGACGGCCGGCCAACCGGGACGTCGGTTCGGCTGCCGGCCGACGCGAACGGCTTCGCCGAGCCGGACGGGACCGGCCGCCTGATGTTCTATGCGACGGGCGGCGTCTACCTGGCCGGGCGGAGCGGCGTCCGGCGAATCACCAGCGGAGTTCTGGTGGCGGTGGGCCCGACCCGCTGGGTGGTGCGCGAATGCGACGACCGTCACCGCTGCGCGACCGTCGTCGTCGACCGCAACACCGGTGCGCGCCGCACTCTCGATGTGCAAGTGGGACAGCCCTACGGTCCGGTCGGGCTGATCTCACCGGATGGATCCAACGCCGCATTCCTGGAGAACACCCAGGCCGGGCTCGTCGCCGCACACCTGATCGACCTCGCCTCCGGTACGGACCGCAGGCTCGACGTGCCCGTCAACCAGCCGTACGGCGATGCCGCCATGGCCTGGTCGCCCGACGGCAGATGGCTGTTCATCGCGGGGGCGGACGGGCAGCTGTTTCCGGTCGACCCGGCGACCGGGCGGGTCCACGACCTGGGCGTGTCGCTTCCCCCGATAAGCCAGCTCGCGATTAGGATGCCCGGCTAGGCGGCCGGCCCGCTGGCCGAGGGAGGTCCGGGTGGCCGAGGGCATCGCGTTGGTCCGACGGCCGAGCGGCCGGCTGGCGGAAGGCATCGTCACCCACATCGAGCGGGTGCCCGTCGACGTGGCGTTGGCCCGCCGGCAGCACGCGGCCTACCGGCGGGCGCTGGCCGTCGCCGGCTGGGAGGTGCGGGAGGTACCGCCCGCCGAGGACTGTCCCGACTCGGTCTTCGTCGAGGACACGGTGGTCGTGTGCGCCGGGCTCGCGGTCCTCACCCGCCCGGGCGCGGCTCAACGTCGCGCCGAGGTCGAGGCCATCGAGCCGGTGGTACGCGAGGCGGGGCTCGACGTGGCGCGCATCGTGGCGCCCGGCACGCTCGACGGCGGCGACGTCTTACAGGCCGGCTCCACCGTGTACGTCGGACGGGGCGGCCGCACCGACGCCGAGGGCATCCGCCAGCTGCGGCGGCTGCTGGCACCGCTTAGGCGTACCGTCGTCGCGGTCCCCCTGCGCGAGGTGTTGCACCTCAAGTCCGCGGTCACCGCGCTCCCCGACGGAACGTTCCTGGCGCTGCCCGACCTGCTGGACGCCGGAGTGTTCCCCAGCCTGCGGCCGGTCGACGAGGAGTCCGGATGTCACGTCGTGCCGCTCGGCGGCGACCGGGTCCTCATCGCGGCCTCGGCGCCGAGGACCGCCGAGTGCCTGGCCGATATCGGCTTCGCTCCCGTCGTCGTGGATATCGGCGAGTACGAGAAGCTCGAGGCCTGCGTGACCTGCCTGAGTGTCCTCATTCCGCACCAGGCATGAAGTCGGCGCACGCGGGAATCTAGGCCGAATGACGGCGACCCGGGAGATCGCGACGTGCACGCTGAAGCGCCAGCATACGGCGGTCGTCCGCGCCGCGATGCCCGCCGCCGACCTGCCCGGCTGGCTCCCCGGCGTGTTCCACGCGGTCACGGACTACCTCGAGCGGGCGGACGCCGTCGTCGCCGGACCGGCGTTCGCCTGCATCGAGCTCCGGCCGGACGACCTGCGGGCGGCGGCAGGCTTCCCGGTTGCTGAACCGATCACCGGCGACGGCTGGGTGCGCCCGTCGACGCTGCCCGCCGGGCCGGCCGCGGTCGCAACGCATCTCGGGTCGTGCGATGCCGTCGAGTCCGCCTGCGCGGAGCTCGACGCGTGGCTGGCCGGTCAGGGGCTGGTCCCTGACGGGGTCCGATGGGAGGTGTACCTCACGGACCCGGCGGCCGAGCCCGACCCCGCGCAGTGGCTGACGCACCTCGTCGTGCCGTACCGTCCGGCCGCGATGTAGCGGTCACGTGGACAGGTGCGCCGGCCTACTGGTGATCGCCTCGATGTCGTTGGCCGCCGCGTCGAGCAGGTTATGCGCCAGGTCGGACAGCGCCCGCGCAACCGCCAGCTCGTCACCGATCACTGGCACCTCCCGATCGGACGGGTTCCTGCGGGCCGTGCCCTCGCCGAGCAGGTCGGCCCGATCGCCCGCCTGGAGCCGCGCCCGTGCGTGCGTACGCAGCTCGTCCTCGTGTTCATCGACGGTGATCTCCACCGTCCAGCGCTTCGTCTGCGTCATCGTCGACACCTCCGAGTACGAACCTAGCCCTCCGCAGGGCTATGTCGAGATCAGGAAGATCCCGACGACGCCGAGCACCACCATGACCGACACGACGAGCAGTAGGCCGTGCCCTTCGCTCGGTTCGGAACGCTCGTACGCCTCGCCCGCATCGGCCGCCATCACCGTCTCCTCCAACCCGCTTCCCACACATACGGTAAGCAGTTTGGAACGGCCAGTAAGCTCGTCGGCGCCGTATTGACCAGATTGTGGATGAATTTCAGAGGACGACGTCCGCGAGCCGGTCGACCTGGTCCACCCGCCCCGCCGTGGCGTCGAAGTACAGCTCGGTGCAGCCGATGTCACGGAAGGCGTCGACCGCCGCCCGGATGGCGGCCGGCGTGCGAAGCGCCCCCTCGGCGATGCGGTCAGCGTAGGGCCCGGTGAACGCGTAGTACTCCCGCAGGTAAGTACGCGACTCGGTCGCCACATCGTCGCCCAGCGAGAAGTACGCCAGCGCGGCCAGCCGTGGCTCGCCGTCGCGGCCGGCGTCGGCCCACGCGCGGCGGACCCGGTCGTAGAACGGCGCGATCTGCTGGGGCGGCGCGCCGCCCGCCGTCCAACCCGCTCCCCAGGTGACCACGCGCTCGAGGGCGCGATCCGCCGTGCCGCCAATGAGCACCGGCACCCGCGCGTCGCGCACCGGCGTCGGGCAGACCGGTGGGCCGCCCGGCTCCACCGGCTCGCCCCGCCAGAGGCGGTGCATCAGCTCCAGCGCCGCGTCCATGTCCCGCCCGCGGGTGTGAAAGTCGCGCCCGGCGACGGCGAAGTCGTCGGAGCGGCCGCCCACGGCGACACCGAGCGTGAACCGCCCGCCGGACAGCTGGTCGATGCTCGCCGCGGCCTTCGCCAGGAGGACGGGCGGGTACGCCGGCGCCAGCAGGATGTTGGTCATCAGGCGGACGCGGCTGGTCGCCCCGGCGGCGGCTGCGTGCGTCACGAGCGAGTCGTGGCTGGAGTACGCGATGCGGTCGATCGTGGCGAGGCCCGCGAAGCCGCGCTCCTCGGCGCGGCGGGCGATGTCCACAATGGTCCGTCCGGGGACGCCCGGCAGGGGGTTGGGCAGGCCGATTCCGATTTCCATGATCCGTAGGCTACCCGCGGCGGCCGCCCGGGTTCGGCCGGGAAATCAGGGGATGCCGAATCCGGCGTACATCGGCTTGAATCAAGAGAGGGAGCATTCCCGTCCCGGGCCGACGCGAGGCGGTGGCGCCATGGGTGAAGATGTGAAGCGGCTCGTCTTCACGCGCGAGGACCGCACGCGGTACCGGCAGAAGGTCCGGCGAAACCTCGACGTGTTCGCCGAGATGCTGCGCGAGTCCCGGTTCGACGTCGAGCGCCCGATGGCGGGCCTCGAGATCGAGCTGAACCTGGTGGACGAGCACGCCAACCCGGTGATGCGCAATGCGGAGGTGCTCGCCGCGATCGCGGACCCCGCGT
>DASXRC010000153.1:0-14434 GCA_036506795.1 Micromonosporaceae bacterium | reverse complement strand
GCCGACCACGGTCACCACCGTCGGACGCGCGTGCTGTTTCTGCTGCCGGTCACGCAGCAGCTCGGTCACGAGGTAGTGGAAGTCCTCGTCCGGGAACCGGCTGGGCACGGTGGCGTAGCGGTCGATCCGGCCCAGCGAGATGGCCTTCAAGATCGGCTTTGACGCCGAGCGGTTTCCCCACGGGATGAGCAGCACGCGTTGCGCACGCGGATGCCGTTGGTGGGCCTGCTGTAGGAACTGGATGCCGGTCATCCCGGTCATCTCATGGGCGGCGAACACGGCGAGTACCTCGGCGTCCGTCGTCATCCGTAGGACGTCCAGCCGGTCGAGCGCGGACACCGTCGACGCCTCACACACGATCTCATAGTCGGCCGCGTACCGGCCGGCCAGTTCCCGTTGGAGCACCTCCAGTTCACGAGCCTGTTCGTGCACCGCCATCAAAACCGGCCTCGCCATAGGGACCCATTATCGACCGGCCGGCACATCACCGTGGCCGCGGGCGGTGGGTTCGGACGGGCCATGCCGAGGTCGTGGCGGAAGTCGCTGTGCCGCCGGGGTGGAGAGCCGTTGCGGCGGGTCGGAGGAAGCGACCCAGCCGGCGGCGGCGCCGAGCAGCGGCCCAATTCGCTCGATCGGCAGGTCACGGCAGAGTGGGGCGAGGCAAGGGGCCGGTGGCCCACGTCCGGGATCCGGCTGTCAGTGAGTTGACTCCTGCGGCTATCTCCGGCACAAGGATTGCGGCGACGAGCCAGTCGACGGCGGCGCAGAACGGCGGCCACCAGCCCGCCGCGGACGGCGGCATTCGCCTGCTCACCCACCCGCAACCCGACGTACGCAACCTGGCTGGTCACCGACGGTGTACCGATCAACCTCGTCCAGACCGGATGGGCCACGAGGAGGCGTCGATGACGCTCAACCTCTACACGCACACGCCGGCCGACTATACGAACCGAATCTTGGCCGTGTTGGACGGTCCTGCTGCCTATCCGCTGCCTGCATCGGACGAACCGAACGCGGTTGGAGATCCAGACGAGGCCACGTACGGCCCGTGAGCTGCGGCTGGAAGCGTTCCTCGGAAGACGACGACCCCCGTCGGGGGGAGACGGGGGTCGCCTGGGGTCCGGCTCCGGGGGGGCCGAGCCGAACCCGCTCAGCGGCCACGGGGGGTGCAACCGCCGAGGATCTGCCATTTGGCTACAACACGGGCATCTCAGTTAAGATATGAAACCGTGTCGCAAAGACAAGCATGCCTGAGCCAACCGGCACACGTCGAGTGGCGTGGAGCGCACCTCCGCGCGACACGCCGATCTATTGACGAGATCACACTCCCCGCACTCGCTGACCGGCCAATCAGTGATCAAGGCGGTCGCGACACCGGCGGATGTGACCCCGCACACCCGCGGGCCTCAGACCCATCCGGCTAGACTTGCCGGCCGTGGGCCGAAGTGCCGCCTTTTTTGATCTCGATAAGACCGTCATCGCCAAGTCGAGCGCGCTGGCGTTCGGCCGTCCGTTCTACCGCGACGGCCTGATCACTCGGCGGGATGTCGTCAAGGCCGCGTACGCCCAGCTCATGTTCCGGCTCGGCGGGGCCGACGAGCAGACGATGGCACGGACGCGCGACTACCTCGCGGAGCTGTGCAAGGGCTGGCGGGTCGAGCAGGTCCGCCAGATCGTCAACGAGACGCTCGCCGAGTTGATCAATCCATATGTGTACGCCGAGGCGGCCGCCCTGATCGAAGAGCATCAGGAGGCCGGCCGAGACGTGGTCCTGGTCTCCGCCTCGGGTGAGGAGATAGTCCGCCCCATCGGTGATCAGCTCGGCGTCAGCGAGGTCATCGCGACCCACATGGCCGTCGAAGATGGTCGGTACACCGGAGAGATCGACTTTTACGCGGGCGGGCCGAGCAAGGTGGAGGCGGTCCGGAAGCTAGCGGCGGAGCGCGGCTACGACCTGGACGCCTCCTACGCGTACTCGGACTCGGTTTCGGACATCGGGCTGCTGGAGACCGTGGGTCATCCGACGGCGGTCAACCCCGATCGGGCGCTGCGCCGGGTCGCGGTCGAGCGCGAATGGCCGGTGCTCGAGTTCCGGCACCCGATCCCGCTTCGGAGGCGCCTGCGCGACCGCCCGGCGGTGCCGGTCGCGGCCGCGGCGATCGGTGTCGGCGTCGGGGTAGCGGTCGGCATTGCCTGGTATGGCAGGCACCGAAAGGCACGCGCCTCCACGAACTGACGGGCAGCGGCATCCGACCAGGCCGTCGCGTGGGTGTGGGCAATCGCGCTACGGCACTGGTCCTGCACGCGGGACGACGGGATACCGTCTCGGCCGAGTGGCGGTGGGGCGTTCCGCCGTCCACCCACCTGGTCGGGACCCCAGCGGACCCATCGGTGATCGGCAGTCACACAATCCGCCACAGGGCTGGCGCGGCCCGGCAAAGCAGCGTAGAAAAGTTAGTGCGGAACCTCTTAGAGGCTCCGTGCACGGCCACCGGGCACCCACGCGCGACCAGCCGCGGGAGGCGCGTTGCGGCGGCACCGAGAGGACCGCTGTCAACGACATTGAGGTGCACGCTTGGTAACCCGGCTGGACGTGCGGTGACGGCGCCTCCCCTGTGAGGCGCCGTCCACGTGCGTACCGTCGATGCATGGTCGTCGGCATTGTCAGCGCCGGACAGATGGGTTCCGGTCTCGGCTGGGCACTCAAGGACGGCGGTGCCCGCGTCATAACCACCCTCGAGGGCCGGTCCGCGCGAACCGCCGGCCTAGCGGCCGCCGCCGGCCTCGACCTCGTACCCACTGTGGATGACCTGCTGCGCGAGGCGGCCGTCGTTCTCGTCGTGACCCCGCCCGGCGCGGCGCTCCACGCGGCCGCGAGCCTTGTCGTCGCCGCCGAACGCACCGGCGCCCGGCCGCTCATCGCCGATCTCAACGCGATCGCACCGTCCACCGTAGACACCATGGTCCTTGTTCTCACCGCTGGCGGCTTGGACCTGGTCGACGGTTCCATCTCGGGCCCACCGCCGACGAGCCGGCCCGGCGCTCGGGTGTATCTGTCCGGGCCGCGGGCCGGCGAGGTGGCGGCGCTGCCATGGCGACACGTGGAGCCGATCGTGCTGCCCGGACCCCTCGGACGAGCCAGCGCGCTCAAGATGAGCACGGCCAGTGTCTACAAGGGCCTGAACGGCCTGGTCACCCAGGCGCTGCGCGCGGCCGGGCACTATGGCGTACTCGATGAGGTGCTGGCGGACCTGCGCGCCAACGGACTCGACCAGGTGGGCGGCGTCGCGCCGGGCGCGACCAAGGCGCGCCGCTACGTCCCAGAGATGCGCGAGATCGCCGTCGCGCAACAGGCCGCGGGCCTGTCGCCCTCCCTGTTCCAAGCCTTTGCCGAGGTGTACGCCGAGATTGCCCGAACCCCGCTCGCCGAGGGTGACCCGGAGTCCGCCGACCGCACCCTGTCCCTCGCCGAGCTGGTGCGGCGACTCACCCCCACCGCCTGACGCTCGCCTCTGCGCCCTGACCCCACCGCGCGCCGATCATGCACTTCCTCGCCGATCATGGAGCTGTTGTCGTGCTGCAGAGATCGAACTACGACGATAAGTCCATGATCGGCGCGAAGGGGGGCCGGCGAGGCGAGGCGGGCGGCCACTATTCCGCCGTGCTGACCTCGTCGGCGATGGTCGCCAACTCGTCGGCGGCGCGGCCGACGGCGGTCGCGCAGTGTCGCAGCCAAGCGCGCAGGCCGTCCGGCGTGCCGGTGGCGAACGCCGCCGAGGCACCGCGGTACTCGGGTTCGCGTTCGTGGTGCCCGACGTCGATCGCCAGCAGCCCGCGTGGGTCGAAGCCCGACGAGATCAGTGTCAGCCGGCCGCCCGCCCGGGCGACCACACCGTACGGGCCGGCGAAGGGGCGCAGAGCGAGCAGCTCGCCGTGCACCACGGCGGCGCGTACCACCGGGTCGACCGCCGAGCCGCCCGCAACCAGCGCGGACAGGGTCTCGAGCCGCGCCGCGACGGCGGGGTCACGCACCGGACGCCCCAGCTCGCCGTCGCGGAGCACGCCGCGGGCCGCGAGCACGTGCAACCGCGCGAGCACCTGCCAGGGCGCCCGCGGCCAGCGGTCGGCGAGCCCACCGAGCACCTCCGCGACCCGCAGCGCACCCTGAGCGATCGGGTCGGTGACCGTTCCGGCGGCCAGCTCCTCCGGCGCGTACCCATGGCCCTCCAACGCGGCGCTGGCCGCCGCGGACCGCACGCTCACAGCGGCAGCGACGTGGCCGCCCCGCCGCCGCAACGCGCGGTGTCGCATCGCGCGGTCCACCCGATCGCGCGCCTCGGCGAGCCACGCCGGCACGTCGGCGAGGTCGAGCAGCGGCGCCAGGGGGTCGGCGGTCACGGTGGATCACCGTAGCAACCGGTCCGATCCCGAATGGGCAGCGCCGGAGCGAATGCGCGCCGCCGGGCGCGCCGACGCGCCCGCCCGGCGACCCAGCGCTCGCGAGCGCAGCGGCCCGCCATTAACCTCCGTAGCGAAAGGCCGGATCACATCGCGAGGCACGAGGAGCGACGTCAGATGAGCGAGACCCTGGAGAACCTGCTGCAGGAGACCCGGCAGTTTCCACCGCCGGCGGAGCTCGCGGCCGAGGCCAACGTCAAGGCGGACGCGTACGAGGAGGCCAAGCAGGACCGGCTCGGGTTCTGGGAGCGCCAGGCCCGCCGCCTCGACTGGGCGCGGGAGTGGGACACGGTCCTCGACTGGTCGAACCCGCCCTTCGCGAAGTGGTTCGTCGGCGGTCAGCTCAACATGGCGTACAACTGCCTCGACCGGCACGTCGCGGCCGGCCGGGGTGACAAGGTGGCGTACCACTGGGAGGGCGAACCGGGCGACACGCGGACGGTGACGTACGCGGACCTGCGCCGTTCGGTGTGTCAGGCGGCGAACGCCCTCACTGATCTCGGCGTGCGGGCTGGCGACCGGGTTGCGATCTACATGCCGATGATCCCGGAGCTGCCAGTCGCGATGCTCGCCTGCGCCCGGATCGGCGCCACCCACAACGTGGTGTTCGGCGGCTTCAGCAAGGATGCGCTGGCGGGCCGGATCCAGGATGCCAGCGCGAAGGTGGTCATCACCGCCGACGGCGGGTACCGGCGGGGGAACCCGTCGCCGCTGAAGCCGACCGTGGACGACTCCGTCCGAGAGTGCCCGAGCGTCGAGCACGTCCTCGTCGTCCGGCGTACCGGGAAGGACGTCGACTGGACCGAGGGTCGTGACCACTGGTGGCACGACGTGGTCGAAACGGCGAGCGACCAGCACGAGGCGCAGCCGTTCGACGCCGAGCATCCGCTGTTCATCCTCTACACCAGCGGCACCACGGCGAAGCCCAAGGGCATCCTGCACACGACCGGCGGCTATCTCACGCAGATCTCGTTCACACACCACGCGGTCTTCGACGTGAAGCCCGAGACCGACGTGTACTGGTGCACGGCCGACATCGGCTGGGTCACCGGACACTCGTACATCGTGTACGGCCCGCTCTCGAACGGCGTCACGAGCGTGATGTACGAGGGCACCCCGGACACCCCCCACCGTGGTCGGTTCTGGGAGCTGGTCCAGAAGTACGGCATTACGATCATCTACACCGCGCCGACCGCGATTCGCACGTTCGCCAAGTGGGGTGACGACATCCCCGCGCAGTTTGACCTGACCTCGCTGCGCCTGCTCGGCACGGTGGGCGAGCCGATCAACCCCGAGGCGTGGATGTGGTACCGGGAGCACATCGGCGGCGGCAAGCTGCCGGTTGTGGACACGTGGTGGCAGACCGAGACCGGCGCGATCATGATTTCGCCGCTGCCCGGGGTGACCGCGACGAAGCCGGGAAGCGCGATGAACCCGCTGCCCGGTATCGGCGCGGACGTCGTGGATGATCAGGGCAACGTGGTGCCCAACGGAGGCGGCGGCTACCTGGTGCTGACCGAGCCGTGGCCGGCGATGCTGCGCACCATTTGGGGCGATGACGCGCGGTTCATCGAGACGTACTGGTCTCGCTTCGCCGACCAGGGCTACTACTTCGCGGGCGACGGCGCGAAGAAGGACGCCGACGGCGACCTGTGGCTGCTCGGCCGCGTCGACGACGTGATGCTGGTGTCCGGGCACAACATCTCGACGACCGAGGTGGAGTCCGCTCTCGTGTCGCACCCGAAGGTCGCCGAGTCCGCAGTGGTCGGCGCGACCGACCCGACGACCGGCCAGGCGATCGTCGCGTTCGTGATCCTGCGTGGTGGCGGCGCCGAGGACCCGGCGGAGGGCGAGGCGCTGACGAAAGAGCTGCGCGATCACGTCGCGAAGACGCTCGGTCCGATCGCAAAGCCACGGCAGATCATGCTGGTGCCCGAGCTGCCGAAGACGCGGTCGGGGAAGATCATGCGACGGCTGCTCCGAGATGTGGCCGAGAACCGGTCGCTGGGCGACGTGACTACCTTGCAGGACTCCACGGTCATGGACCTGATCTCGGCCGGGCTCAAGTCAGCCAAGTCCGACGAGGACTGACACTGGGACGGCACGGCGGCGCCCGCCCAACCACAGCGCCGAGCGGTGCCGGCACTCACATGTCGCTGCTGGAGATCGACCGACCGGGCTGACCGGTCAGAGGTCGAGCCACGCGTACTCATGCTCGCAGGGCGGGCCTGCCGCGATGCCGAACCGTCGGGCGCCGGGGTCGAGCAGGATCGAGTAGACGGTCTCCGAGCGGTCGGCCGGGGTGTCGCGATCGTCGACGTGCCGGCAGATGGCGTGCGGGAAGCTCGCGTGGTCGCGGAAGACGGCCGCGAGATCCTCGTCGGTCACCTTGCCGGCCCGCGCGGCCTCCGCCAGCAGGCGCCGCGCTCGCGCCGCGCGGAAGAGCGAGGAACCGCCCCAGTCCTTGATGCTGTCGTGCACGGCGAGACCAGTCTCGAAGTGGTTCGCATGGGTGAGCAGCCCGTCGCGCGGATGCAGCCACCCGGCATCGCCCGGAACCAGCTCCAGGTCGATCAGCTCCCCGCCCGCCGGGTCGCCCGGGTCCGACCCGGCCTGGGCGAGCAGCACGTTCATCGAGGCGTTACGGGGCAACCGCAGCACCGCCCGCAGCGCCCACGTCAGGCCGTCGGCCTCGAGGGCGGCGCGCAGCACGACGTGGTACGGCACGCCGGGCGCCGCCCCGTCGAGAGGCAACCCGTCCCGGTCGCAGCCCAGCAGGTTGACGCAGACGCCCACGCCGGCCGAGTTGACGCCGGCCTTGGCCAGCATTCCGGCCTCCGCGAGGGTGAGCACCGCGTGCCCGCGCTCGTCGCGGGTGGCGAGGAGCACCATCGCGTCCCGCTGATCCGGATGCCAGTCCCAGTTCTGGCCGAGGAGCAGCCGCCCGCGCGCGGTGTGGGTGCCGAGCACACCCACCGCGGTGCACCCGCCGTCCGGCCCGTCCGGTGACAACGGTGGCGTTCCGCGGCCGCCGTACAGGAGCTCGCTGCGCCCGTTGAGGGCGTACAGATCCTCGATGCGTACGCCGGCGCCCTCCGCTACGCCGTCCAACGCCGCGGCGATGCGCGGCAGCAGCGCCGCGGTGGTCGACCGGAACGCCGCGCCGGCCGCCCGCACCGCCGCGGCGCCGAGTCCCGCCTCGTCGGCGAACCGGCGCCGGTAGAGGTCGATATTGGCCTCGATCATGGTGTTGGCGGCAGCGCCGTACGCCGCGCCCCAATCCGCGGGTGGGCCGGCGACGGATATCAGCGGGAGAGGAAGGTCGGGGTGAGTGGCCATAGCTGCACGGTAGCCGGGCTGCATCGCGAGGTCGGGGGCTCTCGGGGCCTTCCCTGATCTATCCCCAGCGCCGAGACCAGTTCGGCGCGGTAGGCCCTAGGCTGGCGCCATGAGATCTCCCGTCGACGAGTCGTGTGTCCTGCTGGACGGGGCGTGGACACACCGGTTCGTCAGCGCGAACGGCAGCCGCTTCCACGTGGTGGAGGCCGGGGCGGGTCCGCTGGTGCTGTTCCTGCACGGATTCCCCGAGTTCTGGTGGGCCTGGCACGACATCCTGCCATCGGTCGCGGGCTCCGGCTTCCGCGCCGTCGCGGTGGACATGCGTGGGTACGGCGCAAGTGACAAGCCCCCGCGCGGTTACGACGGGTACACCATGGCGGCGGACGTCACCGGGCTGATCCGCGCCCTCGGCGAGCGCTCCGCCGTGGTGGTGGGGGCCGGCTTCGGCGGCATGGCCGGCTGGACCGCCGCCGCTTTCCATCCGAGCATGGTCAAACGGTTGATCGTCATCGGTGCCGCCCACCCGCTGCGGCTACGGACTGCGCTGTTCGCCGATCCGCGTGGACAGTTCGCCGCCGCGGCGCCCACCCTGCGCTTCCAGGTCCCGCGCTACGAGCACGTGCTGACCCGCGACGACGCCGCGCTGGTCGGCGAGCTGCTGGGTCGATGGACGGGACCGACCTGGGCGCGTACCGACGATTTCACCGCGTACTCGGACAAGTGCCGAGAAGCGCTGCAGATCCCACAGGTGGCATTCTGCGCGCTGGAGGCGTACCGCTGGGCCTTCCGGTCGGCGCTGCGGCTACACGGCTACCGCTTCGTGCGCCTGCTCCAGCAACCCATCGTCACCCCGACCCTCCAGCTGCACGGCGCGGTCGACAGGGCCGTCCTGCCGCGGACCGCACAGGGGTCGGGGCGGTACGTCATCGCCGGCTACGAATGGCGCCTGCTCCACGACGTCGGGCACTTCCCACACGTGGAGACGCCGGACCTCATCGCCGGCGAGATCGTCCGCTGGGCAAAGTCCTAACCCTCGCGGGTCTGGCGCGGCACGTCGGGCGTCTGGGCGCGTCTCGGCGCCCCTCGGCGCCCCTCGGCGCGCCGATCATGGACTTGTTGTCGTTAGTCGATCGCTTGCGCACGACGACAAGCCCATGATCGGCGCACAAGTCCATGATCGGCGGGCCGTGCCGGGGCCTATGCGCCCGCATAGCAGATCCACACGTACGCCGAGCGGTCGTCCACAACGCTGTGCACTGTCCACATTTGACGAGCCGCAGGTGGTGAGTCCGATCCGACGGGGCCACGCTCTCTCGGCATGACGGACCTGTACGACGAGGCCGCGGCTCTGCCAAACATCCTTCGTGGAAAGGCTCGGCACGCCCGCTACGGCGAGCTGCGAAACGCCGCGATCACGCCATCTCGCCTCCGCTGGGCGGTCGCCAAGGGCCGGCTGGGCCGCCCTTTTCGCGACGCGTACGCCCTCGATTCGGAGCTCGATCTGCTCGACCTGATCCGGGCGGCTCTGCTCGTTCTGCCGACCGATGCCGTGGTAGCGCACCACACCGCGGCCGCGCTCTACGGATTCGGTGTGGCGGTGAGCGGTGCGGTGCATGTTGCGGTGCCGGCGGGCGTAGTGGTCCCGCGGCGTCAGGGCGTCGTGACACATGAGACGGTGCTGCCGGTGGACGGCGTGGTTGACCTGTTCGGTCTGCCCTGTCTGACACCGGCGCGATGCGCCGTCGACCTGGCGCGAGCGCTCCCGCGGCCGGATGCGCTCGGCGTGCTGGATGCCGCCCTTCGCTGCGGCGCCTGCACGCCCGAGGATCTCGCGGTGGAGCTCGGCCGGCACGCGCGCCTTCGAGGCGTACGCCAGGCTCGGGAGCTCGTTCGGCTCGCGACGCCGCTTGCGGAGTACAAGCAGGAGTCCCATCTTCGGCTGGTGTTGCACGACGGTCGCTTGCCGGCACCTCGGCCGCAGCTGGCCGTTGTCGACGAATGGGGAGTCGAGCGGTGCCGGATTGATCTGGGGTACGACAAACAGCGAGTCGGCGGCGAGTACGACGGATCGTCCCACCTCAATCGTGGGCGGATGCGCGTCGACCGCCGGCGACACAACTGGCTCGAGGATCGTGGATGGCGCATGCGCTACTTCACCGACGAGGATCTATATCGGCAGCCGGATGCGATCGTCGACTCGGTACGCGCGGCCCTCGCCGCTCACCGATCAAGGACTTTCGCGTGGATCAGGGAGTAGTTGTCGCGGATCGAAGATCCAACTACGACAACAAGGCCATGATCGACGCTCAAGTAGGGCCAGGGAAGGACAAGGGAGGGCGGCGGGCGGTTAGATCCGGTGTTCGCGGAGGTCTACGACCTCGGCAACGGGCGCCCAGCCCTGATAGACGCCGAAGTCGAACTCCTCCAGCTGCATCGACTCCGCGATCGACCAGCGACCGCCGGTGTACTCCACCCGCAGCCAGGACTCGTGCTGAGCGAGCACGATGAACGGCTCGCCCCTCCAGGAGCAGGTGGTCCGGACGTACGCCAGGTCTTCCACGTCGTCGGCCGGGACGACGCGGACGAACCGACCCGCCCGTACCTCGTCGAACCCGTCGCCGGCCTGGGTCTGGTAGATGCGCACCGAGTCGCCGTCCGGGCTCGCCTCGAACTCCCGGCCGTGCCACACGGCCACGTAGCCGTCCCGGATCACGGCTCGCCCACCCGTCGCCAGATCGGGCCGTCGGCGTCGAGCATCGCGATAAGTTCCTCGTCGCCGTCCGACGTCGTCCGCCACAGCTGGGCGCCGTGCGGCAGCCGGACGCTGTCGACCTTGAACTCGGCGATCACGTCGCTGCTGTCGCCGGGCGCGAAGCCGTTGCCGCGGAAGGGTGGCCGTTCGATCACCCAACCTTCCATCGCGCGCATCGCGGCCTCGGTCTGCCCGCCGTACGGGATGCGGTAGAGGCTCGGCTGGTGCGCCGGCCAACGCAGCGCGTACACCTCGGGGGCGTCCGGCGCGAACGGTGAGTTCGGATAGCCGAGGCCCAGCGCGGCGTGCAGCTTGGCGGGTGTCCGCAGGTGCGCGACCTCGTCGGCGCGGTGGACGAAGCCGGACACCCGGTCGTAGCCCCGCTCGAGGTAGTACGCGACCTGCGTCGGGGCCACGGCCTTCTGCATCATCGTCGGCCGCTTCCGCTCCGGTGGCGGCGAAGCCGCCTGCGCGACGGACGCGACCTCGATCGGCTCGTCGACGGTGCGCTCATCGTCGTCGTCGTCGCCGAGCCCGACCTCGGCCGCCCAGCTCGCCAGCGCGACGATCTGGTTACCGGGCAGAGTCGCGCCGACGGGGCTGCCCGGGTTGACAGCGAACGACCATGACTCGTCCGGCCACGCGCGGATCAAATGCACAAACTTGACCGCAACCGGCTCGCCCGCCTCATCCGCCGTCGCGGAGGCGCTTATGTGTTCGGTCAGCCGTGCGCGCGACGTGAACACCACGACATACCGGTCACCATCCATCATCTCGGTACGCCAGGCGAAACCCTCGTCACCCGGCCGAAGCCCCCGCGCGGCTCCCGCCGGTCGCGGCACGAGCACACGGGCCAATAGCAGCGTGGAGAGAAACGAGTCGGTCTTGCCGTCGCCGGCGGCCGCCAGCAGGCTCTCCTCGACGTCGTTGGCCGGCTCGAACGGCGGCGCCACCCGGTAGGCCGGAGGCACCCGGTCTGCCAGGGGTGCGGCCGGCGGCGGAGCCGGAGCATCGGCCACCCGTGGTGCCCGTAACGGCTCCAGAACGGCCAACGGATCCGAGATGGGCAGCGGCTCGGCTCCCGACGGCGGCGACTCCGAGACGACCGGCGACTCCGAGACGACCGGCGAGGCCGACGGGGCCAAGGCTAATGGCGACTCCGGCGGAGCCGGCTCGGCGAGCGGCGGCTCCGGATCGGCCCGCAGCGGCTCCCGCATAGCCGGAACCGTGGCTCGCCCCGAGTGCGTCGTGCCGCCTCGCCGCGTGGCCGCCCAGTCGATCGGTAATTCGGTCGCCGCGAGTGCAGCCTGCCCATTCCCGCCGGTGGCGGCGGGCACCGCGGTTCCGCGAGACACGGCTGGCGGGACGACCGTTGGCGGGCCCGCCGTGCCGTTGGCTCCGGGCCTCGGTAGGTCGTTCGCGGGAGCCTCCTCCGGCCGTTCCGACTTCGCCGGCATCGGCACCGTTCGGCGCGGGACCGCCGCCGTGGCCCGCGCTCGGCCGACCGGCTCGGACCGGTCGAGCCGGGCGGCCGCACCCAGTGAGCGGCCCGGTAGGCGGACATCCCCGCGGGCCAGCTGGGAAACGAACCAGGCCGGCAGGTAGCTCTCGATCGACAGGCCCGGGTTGACCGCGAGCCACCAGTCGAGGTTGGGCCAGCCGGCGGCGAGCTGGTGGTACGCCATCCGGCGGGCCGAGCCGGCGTGCTCGGCCAGACACGCCCGCAGCGCCTCGCCCGAGGTGAACGCCAGCACGTGCGTTCGCCCGTTGGTCGTCCAGGTGCCCCAGCCCATCGCGGTGCGGCCGGCGAGCGCGTCCGAGGACACCGGGAGCAGCAGCTCCGTTCGTGCCAGGATGCGGAAGTAGAGTTCCTGGTCGCCAGCGCGCAATGCGTCACGCATCGCGACCTCGGCCTCGGTGGTCGGCGTCCACTCGCTCACGGCCACCTCCCTCTGCCGAATCGGGCCGGACGCATCGCGTACAACCTACAAGGTGCCCGCAAGATCACAAATCGCCGTCCCTGGTCCCATTTTTGAGCGATACGTCGATAGCATCCAATGCCGACGGTACGAGATGAAGGGCTCCTCGGGATGCGTGGCGGCGGGACGCTGTTCGCGATCTCTGGCCTGCTCGCGGCGGCCGCCGCCGCGCTGGTTTCGCCCCGTCCGGCGTACGCCGCCTCCTGCACAACGCCTCCCGCGGAAACGCAGCCCATCCGCGAGGTGCCTTGGCCGCAGCTCTGGTTCGCGAGTGACCGGCTCGGCTCGATCACGGACGGCCGCGGCGTGGTCGTCGCGGTCATCGACTCCGGCGTCGACGCTCGACACCCGCAGCTGCGCGAGCAAGTCCTCCCGGGCAAGGACTTCCTCGACCCCGGACCCGGCAACGATGGGCGGCTCGACTGCGTCGGGCACGGCACGGCGGTCGCGAGCATCATCGCCGCGGCGAAGACCGAGGGCATGGGCCTGCGTGGGATCGCGCCGGGCGCCAAGATTCTCCCGGTACGCGTGAGCGAGCACCAGGTCATCGACGGTGAGGCCTCGGGGCGGACGGTTGATCCGACGCAGTTCGCCTCGGCGATCCGCTGGGCCGTCGATCACGGCGCTGACGTCATCAACCTTTCCGTTGTGCTCTATGAGGACGTGCCCGCCGTCCGCGACGCGGTCGGCTATGCGATCGCGAGGGACGTGGTCGTGGTGGCGGCCGTCGGTAACCTGCACGAGCAGAAGGATCCGCGGCCATATCCGGCGGCGTACGACTCCGTCATCGGCGTGGGCGCCATCGGCCAGGACGGGTTTCGCCAGCAGTATTCGCAGGTCGGCTCTTATGTGGACATCGTGGCGCCGGGCGGCGGCGTCACGGTCGCCACGCCCGGACGCGGGCACGCGGTCGAGACCGGCACCAGCTACGCCGCGCCGTTCGTCTCCGCGTCCGCCGCCCTGATCCGCCGGCTCCACCCCGAGCTGAACGCCAGCGGGGTGCGGCGACGCCTGGAGGCGACGGCGGACCCGTCGGCGGGCGGACGGGACAGCGAGTCGTACGGCGCGGGCGTGGTCGACCCGTACCGTGCGGCCGTCGATCTGCTCGGCTCGTCCGTTGCGAGCGGACCGGCACGGCTTCCGAGGCGGGCGGCCGATCCGGTGGCCGCGGCCGCGCGCGCCCGCTCCGAGCGGGCGCGCGAGCGTGCGCTCTGGTTCGCGCTGGTCGGTGCGGCCGCGGCCGCGTTCGCCACCGTCGGCTCGGTGGTGCTGCCCAGTGGTGCGAGACGCAGGTGGCGACCGGCGACTCCGCCTCCGGCGACTCCGCACCTGGCCGGCGCGCCCCCGGCGAGGCCGCATGCGGCCGGCCAGCCACCGTAGCCCGCGACCGACGGGCGACCATCCCGTCGACCCGGCTCACTCGAAGAGCTGGGTGTTCTTCTTCTCGGTGTGTAGGTAGTCGGCGGCGGAGTCGTCCACGGCGACCTTGATGTCGCGCAGCATGGCGGACAGGTCGGTCGCGGCCGACCGCCAGCGCGCCTGACGCTGCTCGTACGCGGCCTTCGCGTCGCCGTCCCACGTGGCGACGAGCGGCGCGGCGTCGCGCTCGAGCTCGCCGAGCTGGGACTCCATCGAGTTGAGAGCCGCCTGGATGTCCGCGCTGGCCTTCTGTAGCGCAGGAAAGTTGACGTACAGGACATCGCCCATCGGACGCACCCTCCCCAGGTGTCTACAGCGGCAGCGAGATGCCGCCGTGGTTGGCTTGGGCAACCCGGCTGGCCGCCCCAGTGTCGGACGCGTCGTACTGCCGACCGGCCGTCCGGATCGCGCCGGCGGTCTCGCGCAGCGCACGCTGCAGTGCCTCCTGGTCGGTCGCCCAGGCGATCTTCACCTGCTCGAAGGACCG
>DASXRC010000152.1:0-6102 GCA_036506795.1 Micromonosporaceae bacterium | reverse complement strand
CCATCGACGGCGGCTGACCGGCCGGGCGGGCGACCCGGCGCGAACCATCGAGATCCCACACGAAGACCGTGCCGTCGAGGCCGGTGGTATAGAGCGTCCGGCCGTCCGGCGCGAACGCCGCCCGCGTTACCCGGCTCGGGTGCCCGACCAGCGTAGCCTTTGGGGTCAGCGTGGCCCTCTCCCACAGCACGGTGGTGCGGTCGTCCGACGTGGTGGCGAATGTGGTGCCGTCCGCGGACCACGCGATGTCCCGGACCGCGTCCGAGTGCGCGCTGCGGAGCGTGCGGCGCCTACCGCTGGCCAGGTTGACTTCCTCTAGCGTTTGTCGGCCGGTCGCGACGATGGCGACCTCGCCGTCCGGGCTGGGGGCGGCGAGGCCCCACCCAGAGCCCGACCAGATCTGCCGCTTACCTTCCAGATCCCACACGCTGACCGGGCCGCTTTCAGGACCGGGCAGCATGCCCGCTCCGGCAAACCTCCGGCCCGGCGCCAGCTTGATCGCAAGGCCGGGACCGGACCCGCCGCCTACCGTCCGTATCCTCTCGCCCGTGCGCGCATCCAGGGAGGCGAGGCGCCCGTCGATGGTGAACGCCACGAGCGTCGCCCCGTCGGCCTCGAAGGCCGCGCCGGCCACGTCCGGCCCCGGCAAGGCGGCGGCAATGGGGTGGTCGGAATCCAGGTCGATGATCGAGATGTTGCTTTGCCCATCGTCGACGCGGGTGCGCGTGACGACCGCAAGGCGCCGGCCGTCCGGGCTGAAGTCGATCCACTCGAGACCGTCCTCGCTCACGTTGACCTTGATTTGCCGTTTGCGGCTGGCGGCGTCCCACACGTACACCGCCCCACCCCGGTCGCCGGCCGCCAACCGCGTGCCATCCGGGCTGACGGCCAACTGGAGCGGACGCGAGTCCAGCCGGATCACGCCAATCGCCTCGGGGCTGCGCTGCAGCGTGGCGAATAACGCCGCCCGCGACTGCAGCGATGGATCGATCCGGTACGCCTGCACGGCGTACAACAGCGCCAGATCCCACCGATCGGTGGCAGCCGCCTGTGCCCGCAGCGACCGCACGTCAGCGGCCAGCGCCGCTTCGCTCGCCCGCGCTCGCAGCGACGCCGCCACCCCCGTGGCGACACCCGCCAGCACGAGCAGCACAGCCATGGCGGCGGCGAGGGCGCGCAGCCGCCGGATCGAGCGGCGCCGGCGCGCATCCTCCGCTTCGGCGAGAGCCCGCCCAGCGGCGAGAAACTCACGCTCGGTGGGGGAGAGGTCCCCGTCGTGGTCGCCGGCCCACTCCAGCGCCGCGGAAAGCCGTCCACCTCGGTAGAGCTCCGCCGGGTCCCGGCCGCGGGCGACCCACTCCGTGGCCGCGGGTGCGAGATGCAACCGAACGCGTCGACCGATCTCGTCCTCGTCCAGCCATGCCTTGAGCCGTGGCCACTCCCGCAGCAGCGCCTCATGCGCGACCTCGGCGTGGCCCTCGGCCAGCGACACCAGCCGCGCGCCGGCGAGGGCGTCCAGCACTGCGCGGGCGTGGGGGTCGGCGTCCGGCACGAGTTCAGCGATCGGCGCGCGCCGGCGCACGTACTCGCCCCCGCCGCCGGCGTCGGCGAGGCGCAGCAGGATCCGCCGGGCGATCGCCTGCCGAGCCGATCCGAGCTGGCCGTAGGTCGATTCGGCGAGCCGGCCGATCGCTGCGCGCACCCCGCCGGTCTGCCCGTACGCCAGCACGGTCAAGCGCCGCCCCGCGCGCCGTTCCCACAGCGTGAGCAGCGCCGTCGAGAGCAGCGGAAGCGCGCCGGGCTCGGCCGCAACCTCGGCCACCAGCGCGTCGGCCAACCCGTCGTCCAGCTCCAGGCCGGCACGCTCGGCCGGCCGGATGATCGCTGCGCGGAGCTCGTCCGGCGTCATCGCGCCGACGAGCGCAGTGTTCGCTGATATGAGGCGCGCCAGCGCCGGGTGCGCCGCGAGGTGGCCGAAGTAGTTCGCTCGGATGGCCAGCACGCAGCGCGAGCCGTTGCGCACGGCCGCGAGCACGTGTTCGACGAGGGCGTCCCGATCGGGCCGGGCGAGCGCCGTGAACGCCTCCTCGAGCTGGTCGATGACGAGCAGCGACCGCGGGTCCAGGGCGGCATTCCCGGACCGCCACCCGCCGCCGACCGGCGTGTTGATCTGGTACGCCCAGCGGTCACTGCCAGGCAGCACACCGGACTGCAGCGCCGCCACGAGGCCAGCTCGGAGCACGGAGGACTTTCCGCTGCCGGACGGGCCGGCCACGGCGAGCAGGGGAGCCTCAACGAGCCGGGCGACGAGCTCGGCGACCAACCGCTCCTGACCGAAGAAATACTCCGCGTCGGCGACGTCGAAGAACGCCAACCCCTTGTACGGACAGACCACGCGCCCGTCATCGCCGGGCCCGGCCTGCACACGCCGCTGGTCGCGAACGTGCCGAAGGTGGACCAGCCCGTCGACGAGGTGGCCTCGGGCCGACACCAAGCCTCGGCTCGGTCCCATGATCTGGGTCGCCGCGTGCTCGACCGCCGCGTCCGCGCCGCGCTCCGCCCACGCCGACGCGGCGCGGTGAACCAGCAACAGCACTCCGCCTGCGGCGGCCGACTCGGCGAGGACAGTCGGCATCCCCACCGTCTGCTCGGAGACCTGCGTCGGCCGGCTGCGCTACATCGGCCTGATGCTCTACGACGCCGACCGCGTCCTCGAGGCCGCGTCCACGCGCGATGACCATGACCTGTACGAGGCGCAACGGCAGGTCTTCCTCGACCCGAACGACACGACCGTCATCGCCGCCGCCGAACAGGCCGGCATCTCCCGGGACTGGATCGACGCCGCGCAACGGTCACCGATCCACGCCCTGATCAACACGTTCAAGGTGGCGCTGCCGCTGCACCCGGAGTACCGCACGATGCCGATGGTCTGGTACATCCCGCCGTTGTCGCCGGTGGTCGACGTCGTACGGGACACCGGCTACGACGCCGAGGACCGGAGCAACCTGTTCGCCGCGATCGACGCGTTGCGCATCCCCGTCGACTACCTCGCGCAGTTGTTCACCGCCGGAGACACCGCCCCGGTCGACGCGGTCCTGCGGCGGCTGGCCGCGATGCGTTCCTACATGCGTGACCTGAACATGGGGCGGGACGCCGACGAGGCGATCCCCGCCGCGGTCGGCATGACCGGCGAACAGATGTACGACATGTACCGGCTGCTGGCGCTGGCCAAGTACGACGAGCGCTACGTCATCCCCCCGGCGCACGCCGAACAGGCCCACAGCCTCGAAGAGTTGGCCACCGAATGCTCCCTCAACTACGAAGGCGGACCCGGGATGGGCGGCTCCGGCCCGTTCGGCGAGTCTTCCGGCGCCCCGACACCGATCGCCGTGGAGAACTTCCACCTGCTGCGCGAACGGCAGACCACCGACACGATCGTCGACCCTGCCGACAAGGCCCGCCGCGTCAACCTGCTCAACTGGGACGGCAAAGGCCGCCCCGAAGGACTGTTCCCGCCACGCCCCGACGACCGGCCCGGCGGCGGGGACCCGTCTGCTGACATCGAGCCCAAGCCATGACCGGCGCCGAACGCCGAGCCGCCGCGGCCTGGCAGGCCCAGTCGCTGCTGCTCGGTTACCCCGACGGTGCGCTACTGGCCCAGGCGGCCCTGCTCCGACACGTCGCCACCTCCCTCGACGAGCCCGTCGGAGGCCCGCTGCGCCGTTTCCTCGACCACCTCACCAGCACCCCGCTGCCCGAACTGGCCGCCGACTACGTCGCCACCTTCGACCACCGCAAACGCTGCTGCCTGTTCCTCACCTACTACGCCCACGGCGACACCCGCAAACGCGGCATGTCCCTACTCTCCTTGAAGCAAACCTATGCCGCCGCCGGGCTACGCCTGGTCGACGACGAACTACCCGACCACCTCGCCGTCGTCCTCGAATACGCCGCAACACAGCCCAGCAACGGCCGCGCCCTGCTCATCGAACACCGCGCCGGCCTGGAACTACTACGCCTGGCCCTGCACGACACCGGCTCACCCTGGGCCGACATCCTGGATTCGGTGTCGGCCACCCTGCCCCCGCTCCCCGGCGACCAGCGCGAAGCCGTCGCAAAACTCGCCGCCCAGGGACCGCCGGAGGAACAGGTCGGCCTCGCCCCGTTCGCACCGCCGGAGTACATGCCCGCACCGCAGGGAGCACCCCGATGACACCCGCCCTGACCGGCACCGTCCTCGCCGACAGCGCCGACGCGAGCAGCTCGCTCAACGTCCTGCTGTTCGTCGTCGTGCCCTATCTCGCCCTCGCGATCTTCATCGGTGGGCACGTCTGGCGCTACCGCTACGACAAGTTCGGCTGGACCACCCGCTCCTCCCAGCTCTACGAACGCCGGCTGCTGCGCATCGGCAGCCCGATGTTCCACTTCGGCATCCTGCTCGTCGCCGTCGGCCACATCGGCGGCCTGCTCATCCCCGAATCCTGGACCGACGCCGCCGGGATCAGCGAGACCGCCTACCACGCCGTCGCCGCGGGCCTGGGCACCATCGCCGGGTTCTGCACCCTCGCCGGCGCCGCCATCCTCATCTACCGGCGCCGCACGGTCGGCCCGGTGTTCTCCGCCACCACCCGCAACGACAAGGCCATGTACGTGCTGCTGATCGGCACGATTGTGCTCGGCCTCGGCACCACCGTGCTGGGCAACCTCACCGGCCACCCGCACGACTACCGGCAGACCGTCTCACCGTGGTTCCGGTCCATCTTCGCCCTGCGCCCCGACACCGACCTGATCCTCGCCGCCCCGATCGGCTTCCGGCTGCACGTCATAGCCGCCTGGACACTGTTCGCGTTCTGGCCCTTCAGCCGCCTCGTCCACGTCTTCTCCGCACCCCTGGGCTACCTCACCCGCCCCTACATCGTCTACCGCAGCCGCGACGCCCAACTCGGCAGCCAACCCACCCGCCGCGGCTGGGAACGCGTGCAATAGCAGCGCAGCGACACCGGGCCGGATGACGAGTGAGCCGTAACTTTTCACCGACCCGACCGACGGCGTGGAGTCGGCTCGGCGTTACGGGATCTGGGTGGTGCCCGGTCATGCGTCGGCATTCCTCCAGCCGTCGGCGGCCCGCCTGCAATCGTCCCGGGCGCTGGACGTGCGGTACACACGTTCGACTAAGTTCGCCACACTCATCGCGAGGTCGACGGGCCCAGCGGCGGCAAACGGCGGTCGCGGCAGCACAGGGCCGGGCGTTGCGGTCACTGCTCGCTGCGCTTAGCGCTCCCGGATCGGCCGATCCAATGGATCACGCCCAAACCCACCCCGATCAGTACTCAAGACACCTCATTGACGCGCACCCTTGATGCAGGTAAGCGGTAGTCGCCAGATCCGTTCAGTGCTGTGATGTGCATTGATGCCTGACGTACTCGAGCTGGGCCGGGAGGTCATCCCGATGATGAGGTACGCCGTCATGTACCGCCTCGGGCTCACTCCGTGGGAGCGTTATAAGAAGACCGCGGCGGTCAGTATCGGGGCCTTGCTGGACCGGGAGGAGGCCGGGCGGTCGCGCCCGCTCGGTCGGGCGATCGATCTCGGCTGCGGGCGTGGCCTGTACACCCGCGAACTGGCGAGCAGGGGTTGGGAGGCCGTCGGCATCGACAACATCCCGCGCGCGATCGACGCGGCGAAGCGCAGCGACGTCTCCGGCGCCACCTTCGTCGTGGGCGATGTGACCGACCTCGCGCAGGCCGAACTGGGCACGTTCGACTTCTTCTTCGACGTCGGCTGCTTTCAGGGCCTGACTTCCGAGCAGCGTCTCGGTTAGGGCAGGAGTGTCTCTGCACTCGCCGCCCCCGGTGCGACCCAGTTGATGCTCGCCTTCGGGCCGACCATTGGGCGTCGCGTCGTGGGCGGCGTGACAAGGGCGGACGTCGAGGCCGCATTCCCGGGCTGGGAGATGCTCTCGGTCGAGCCCGCGGAGACCGCGGGCCTGGGGTGGCCGCTGACGAAGACAGCGCCGCAGTGGTACCGGCTCCGCCGACAGGCTTAAGTTCGAAACGTTCTGTCATGCCCCTGATGTCGCGCGGCTATCGCTGGCAACGCCGA
>DASXRC010000151.1:0-26995 GCA_036506795.1 Micromonosporaceae bacterium | reverse complement strand
GCCGAGAAGTGGACGAAGACGTCCTGCCCCCCGTCGACCGCGATGAAGCCGTAGCCCTTCTCGCTGTTGAACCACTTGACGGTGCCCTGTGCCACGGTGCACTTCCTCACTTCGATGGTGCTGGGTCGCGAGACCCCCGGCTGGAGCGTTCGCTGGCCGGGGCCACCGCATTGGCTGGTCCGGGCGGGTCAGTCGATGTCAGCGGCCGAACACGCACGCTACACGAGGACCCGCGGTCGCGCACGCCCCCAAATCGGACATCCGGCGCAGCGAGCCAACCAAACGATCAAGCCGCAGCGTACGACTCCGCCGGCTCGTTGAACGGACGTGACCGAAGCGTCCCGCGTCGCCTCGCGCGTACGCCGGCTGCGCCGGAACCGTCGGTTGCTGACCGGGGCGGCGGTGCTCTCGGCCGTGCTGCTCGTTACCGGCCTCGCCGTCAGCGTGGTCCGCGGCGGCCCGCGACCGGTCGCGGCGGACGCGGGTCCGGTGTTCAGGCCGAGCCCGGTGACCGCGCGGACGGTCGGTACGCCGGCGCAGCGAGCCGTCGCGTTGCCCCGGCCGATCACGCTGGCGAGCGGTGGGTTCCTGTCGTGGGCGATGCTGGATCGCCGCACGGGACAGATCACCGGCTCGGCGAACCTCACCGCGCCGTCGGACACGATGTCGATGATCAAAGCTTGGCTCGCCGCCGACTACCTGCGCCGCGCGGAGGAGAACGGCCAGACGCCGCCGGCCAAGCGACTGCAGCGACTCAGCGCGATGATCCGCGACAGCGACAACGCCGCTGGTGAGGAGTTCTACCGCCTGCTCGGCGGGGCCGCATCGATTGATCGGCTCGTGCGGATCTGCCAGCTCACCGAGAGCGGCGGATACCTCAACCGGTGGAGCAACACCATCGTCTCCGCCCGGGATACCGTTCGGCTCGGCGGCTGCATCGCCGACGGACGGGCGGCTGGGCAGCGTTGGACGCCCTGGCTGATCGGCGAGATGCGCGGCGTACACGGCGACGGCGACTTCGGGATACGCGACGCGCTGGCCGATGAAGTGGCGGCGAACGTGGCGATCAAGAACGGATGGCTGCTGCGCGAGGAGGACGGTCTCTGGCACATCAGCTGCCTGGCGATCGGCGACGGCTGGGTGGTCGGCGTGCTGGCGCGGTACCCCGGCAACCTCGGCCTGGCGTACGGGGCCTGGCTGTGCCGCGACGTCGGCGAGCAGCTCGTCGCGAACTAGTGTCGGCGGCCCCGACCGCCGCCGTGTCACGATGGCCGACGTGACCGAGTGGACCGTGCGACGCGTACGGGCGGAGGATGCGGCCCGGATGCGGGCGCTGCGCCTGGAGATGCTCGCGGACACGCCGCTGGCATTTCTCGAGACGTTGGCGGACGCGGCGGCGCGCCCGCACGAGGAGTACCGCGCCCGCGTCGCGCGCACCGCGATCGGCGGTTCGGTCGCGCAGTTCATCGCGGAGGTGGACGGGCGGTTCGTCGGGCACGCCGGCGGCATCGCAGCGCCACAGGAGTCGCGGCTGACGGTGATCTTCGCCGTCTACATCACGCCGGAGTACCGGGGCACCGGGCTGCTCGCCGACCTCGTGGACGCGGTGGCCGCCTGGTCGCGGGACGCCGGCCGGCCGGAGCTGCTGCTGGAGGTCGTGACCGGGAACGAGCGGGCGCGCCGGGCGTACGAACGACTGGGTTTTGTCGATACCGGCGTGCGGGCGCCGCACCCGACGGTCCCCGGTCTGACCGAGGTGCAGATGCGCCGGGCCGCGTAACCTCGGGTCAGCTGTGCCGGCGGGACTGCACGACCCGGAACCTGCTGGCCACGTACGCCCCGTCGGTGAGCGCCGCGTTCGCGGCCGGGTTGGCGCCGCTCGCGTGGAAGTCGGAGAACGCCGCGGACTGGTTGACGAACACGCCACCGGTCAGGTTGCACGACAGGTGGACGCCCGCGTCGATCGCCGCCGACTCGGCCGCATCCAGCACCTTCTCATCGGTCGAGTACACCGACGCGGTCAGCGCGCCCTTCCGGCCGACGGTATCGCGGAAGATCTCCAGGCTGTGCGCGATCGACTCGGTGGCGATGACGAACGAGATCGGTCCGAACCACTCCCGGCCGTAGTTCTGCGCATCGTCCGCCGCCAGCTTGACGAGCATGGGCGTACGCACGACTGCTCCCGCGTACGCCGGATGCGTCACCTCCTGCGACGCGAGCACCACCTCGCCGAGCGACGTCGCCTGGTCCAGTCGGGTGAGCACCCCCTCGTTGACGATCGCCCCGGTCAGCTCGACCGCTCGGGCCGGGTCGCCGGTGAGCTTGCCGATCGCGCCCGCGATGCCCGCCGCGACGTCGTCGAAGCCCTGGTGCCCCTGCTCGGTGGCGATGCCGTCGGCCGGCACGAGGATGTTCTGCGGGGTCGTGCACATCTGACCGCTGTACAGCGTCAGCGAGAAGCCGATGTTGCGGCACATGCCGGCGAAGTCGTCCGTGGAGTCCACGATGACCGTGTTGACCCCGGCCTTCTCGGTGTACACGGCGGCCTGCCGGGCGTTGGCCTCCAGCCACTCGCCGTACGCCGTGGAGCCCGTGAAGTCAATGATCTTCACCTCGGGGCGGGTCGCCAGCGAGGACGCGAGTCCCTCGCCGGGCGCCTCCGGGGCCAGCAGCGCGAGGTTGGGATCGAAGCCGGCCTCGGCCAGCACCTCCCGCGCGTACCGGACGGTGATCGCGAGCGGCAGCACCGCGCGCGGGTGCGGCTTGACGATGACCGGGTTGCCGGTGACCAGGCTCGCGAACAGGCCGGGGTAGGAGTTCCAGGTCGGGAACGTGTTGCACCCGATCACGAGCGCGACGCCACGCGGCACGACGTGGAAGGCCTTGGTCATGCGCAGCGGGTCGCCCTTGCCGGCCGGCTTTTCCCACTCGGCGCTCGCCGGGTGCCGGGTCATCTCCGCGTACGCGTAGGCGACTGCCTCGAGCGCCCGATCCAGCGCGTGCGGGCCGCCGGCCTGGAACGCCATGACGAACGCCTGCCCGGTCGTGAACTGCACGGCGTTCGCGAGCTCGAACACGTGCGCGTGAATGCGGGCCAGAATCTCGAGGCACACGGCGGCGCGGGTCTGCGGGCCGGCGTCCCGCCAGGCCGGCATCGCGGCCGTCGCGGCGCGCAGCAGCTCGTCGATGTCGCCGTGCGGGTAGCTCACCCCGAGCTCCAGCCCGAACGGACTGGCCTCCGTCGCCACCCAGCCGTCGGTACCCGGCTGCTCCAGCGGGAACCTACCGCCGAGGTAGGCCGCAAAGGCCGCCTCGCCGTCCGCGGCGGCGGTCTCGCCGTACACGCGCGGGCTCGGCGACTCGGGGTACGCCGACCAGTACCCCCGCTCCGCGATCGCGGTCAGCGCGCGCTCGAGCGTTTCGGTGTGTTTGGCGTAGAGAGGATGCGGGGTCTCCGTCATTCGCCCATCATGCCCCATCGCTGAGATGCTGTTGACGTGCGTCGGTGGCACCTCCTTCGGACGGGTCTGACCTGCCTGAACGGCACGACGGCCGTCGCCCTCCTGATCGCCGCGGTGGCCCGCACGGGGTTGCGCCGCGGCCCGGACGCGATCCTCATCGCGGGCGGCTACCGGCTGCCGGTCCCCCGGCAGGAGTGCTTCACGATGGGATGCGTGATCTTCACTCGGAACCAGGCCGCGGCGCTGCTCGAGCCCGCCCGCGCCGCGCTGCTCGGCCACGAGAGCCGGCACGTCAGCCAATACGCCGTGCTCGGACCGCTGTTCTGGCCGGCATACTGGCTGGCCTGCGGGTACTCGTGGGTGGTCACCGGCCGGTACGGCCCACGCAACTTCTTCGAGCGGCACGCCGGGCTGGCCGCCGGTGGTTACCTCGATGCGCCGCTGCGCCCGTGGGCTGCGCGGGTCGCGACCGCGCTCAACCGCGGGCCGGGGCCGTGAACCCCGCCGGCGCCGGCTCGCCGCGGCGCGACGGGGACCGGGCGGATCGCCTGCGGGCCGAGTTGCTCGGCCCGAAGAGGTACGCCACGCTCAGCCTTGACGAGGTGATCGAGGTTGGTCGCATCCTGACCGGCGACCCGGACGGCCTCTCGTTCTACGGACTCCCGCCGGCCGAGTGGTACGCCCGCGGCATCCGCATGCTCGGGCGTACCTGCGTCGAGGCCACTCCCGATGTCACGGCCGTCCCGATCGCGGAGACGGTGTGTTACGCGCTCGGCCACCGCGATGGCGTCGGTGTGGTCGATCCGTTCGCCGGCTCGGGCAACCTCATGCTGCACGTGGCAGGGGCGCTGTCCGCCTCGGCGCGCGGCCTGGAGGGCGACGAGAAGGTCTGGGCGCGAACCCGGGAAAACCTGCGCATCCTTGGCGCGCCGGCCGTGGTCCGGCTCGGCGACTGGTTGTCCTACTTCGACGATCCGCTCCCGGTCGAGGTCACGGTCTACCTGCTGTCGCCGCCATGGGCCGGCGCCTTCTCGTTCGCCACCGGCCTGGACGTCACCCGGACCGAGCCACCGATCCCGTCCATCGTCGAGACGATCTCCGTCCGGGACCGCTCGGCGCACCGCTTCGCGGTGGTGCAGCACACGCCCGTCGAGCCCGTCCTGAACCTGTCGGCGGTGACCGACCGTCACCCCGTCGTGGGAGCCGGTGCGGGCAGCGTCGTGGTCCGCGTACGGTAGCCCGGCTCAGATCTCCTGCTGCCAGTTCTCCCAGGCGTCGACCGGACGGAACCCCATCGCCTCGTTGATGGCGATCATGTGGTCGTTGGTGGCGGCGTTGAACGTGTCGATCACCCGCAGCTCCGGCTCATGCTCCAGCGCGTACCGGAGATTCTCGATCTTCACGACCGTGCCGAGCCGGTGTCCGCGGTGGGCAGGGTCGACGATCGTGATCTGTTGGAACGCGTGCCACGGCAGGCCCTGGTTCATCGAGAGCGTGGTCCAGGCGGCGAGCGCCGCCTCGACCCCGCGCACCCGCGCCGCATCGACCTTCTGCGGCTCAATCGTCAGGTCGCCCATCGGTGCGTCCTCCACCAGCCGGCCGTCCAGGTACGCCACGTCCGCGACGCACTCCTCGGGTGCCGATCCACACCATTGGACGAGTGTGTAGCCCGCCGCCCTGGTCCAGGCGTCCCCGAGCAGCAGGTCCAGCCACTCAAAATCCACTGTGGATAGATCAAGCCGGCGCCGGACCTCAGTGAGCGCCGGCTTGCCGCCCACGGCCGCGGCGAAGTGCGCGCCGGCCGGCGACCGCGCCGGCCCGTGCGGAAGCTGTGCGACGGCCACGCCCATGAGCCGGCCCCGCCCCAGTTCGACGGCGCGGCCCTTGGCGTACGAATGTAGGGCTCGACCGACTCCTCGCCGGCGGTGAGCCGGGTGCACCGCCAACTGGAGCCGAACGTTGTTCGTGTTTTCGAGCTGCGGCAGGAACAGTGTCAGCAGGCCCGCGGCCGCGCCGCCCACCGTCGCCACCACGTACTCGGTCGTCTCGCCCGGCCAGGACATGCGCACACCGCCCATGAACCTCGGTCTGCTCAGCGGCGGAAGGTCCGGCACGTCCGCGGCGAGCGACTCGCGGCCGATCTCGTACGCGCGCTCGACGGCGCGCAGATCGGCGGCATCCAAACGGGCGACGTCGATGTCCATGACCCGGAGCCTGCCGTTCGCAGTGACGCTCCGCGACCGATTTCACGGCCCGCGCATGTTGGTCGGGAGGACGCCCGCACAACGCCTCCGGCGCTGGGTCGTAGCAAAGTCTACGGCGGTACGTCCTCCCGCACGCAGCATCCTGCGCGGTCCGTCAGGGCTCCGTCAAGTCCCGATAGGCGTGTTTTCTCGACGGACGGCAAAACCTTGACTACGCCTCGCATCTGGAAGATCACTTGATCGGACGAGGGTAGACCGGCCGTTCAGCCGAACAGGCCGGCGTCGCGCGCTGCGCGCAGCGACGGCCGTACCCGATGGGTCGGACCGACGAGTTCCGACACGGCGTCCAGGGTCTTCAGTCCCTCGCCGGTGTTGAAGACGACGGTCTCCGCGTCCGGGTCTAGCCGCCCGGCCGCGACGAGCTTGCGCAGGACCGCGACCGTGACGCCGCCCGCCGTCTCGGCGAACACTCCGGTGGCCCGCGCGAGCCGGCGGATCCCATCGCGGATCTCGTCGTCGTCGGCGTAATCCATCCAGCCGCCGGTGCGCCGGACCGCTTCCAGCGCGTACAGGCCGGCGGCGGGGTCGCCGATGTTGAGAGACTTCGCGATGCCGATGGGCTTCACCGGCGTGATGGTGTCCACGCCTGCGTGCAGGGCGACGGCGATCGGGTTACAGCCGGCTGACTGCGCGCCGAACACCCGCCAGCCGCCGGCGGGTGCCTCCGCGAGCCCCACCTCCACCAGCTCGCTGAACGCCTTGTCAATCTTCGTGAGCAGCTCGCCGCTGGCCATCGGGATGACCACCTGCTCTGGGATACGCCAACCGAGCTGTTCGGCCACCTCGAAGCCCAGGGTCTTCGAGCCTTCGGCGTAGAACGGACGCACGTTCACGTTCACGAACGCGGTGTCCTCAAACTCGTCGGTCTCCACCAGCTCGCCGCAGAGGCGGTTGACGTCGTCGTACGACCCGTCGATCGCGACCACGTCGCCGCCGTACACGGCCGTGGTCACGACCTTGCCCTGCTCGAGGTCGGCCGGGATAAAGACGATCGACGGTACGCCGGCGCGAGCTGCGTGCGCGGCGACCGAGTTCGCGAGGTTGCCGGTGGACGCGCACGCGAATCGACTGAAGCCGAGGCCGCGGGCCGCGGTCAGCGCGACCGAGACCACGCGGTCCTTGAACGAGTGGGTGGGATTGGCGGAGTCATCCTTCACCCACAGCGGCCCGCGCAGGCCGAGGTCGGCGGCGAGCCCGCCCGCGCGTACCAACGGGGTGAATCCCGGATCCAGCGTGACCCGGGACGCGGGGTCGTGGCCCACGGGCAGGAGCGGGGCGTACCGCCACAGGTTGGGCGGTCCGGCGGCGAGCTGCTCGCGGGTGACGGCGCGCAGGGCGTCGGGTTCGTAGCCCACCTCGAGCGGACCGAAACACTCAAAACACGCGTGCTGCGCGGCGAGCGGATACTCGGTGCCGCAGCCGCGACAGACCAAGGCGCGGGCGGGGGAGGTGTGGGGTGCGCTAACGGCGACCGTCATTCGAGGCCTTCCTCTCATCTTCCCCGGATGGACCGGGACGGAATTGGCACCTGGACCGCGTGGCCTCGTCGGTGAGTCGCGCGGAGTGGTTGCCGGGGCGTCATCGGGCCGTTCCCTCAGCCCCTCTGGATGAGGCATTCAGTTGTGACACACACTGTACGCCGACGTCGCCGGAGTGATCTAGCGTGGGGGTTGTGCACCCCGCGGCGGCGGACTGGTTTGCCCGGCGTACCTCGACGGTCGTCGACTGGCCGGTCGACCGACTTGTCGCGGCCAAGGGCGACCGCCGGGTGAGCGTGGTCCTCCCAGCGCTGGACGAGGAGCCGACGGTCGGCGAGATCGTCGAGGGCGTACGCGCGCTGGCCGATCGGACCGGGCTCGTCGACGAGATCGTGGTCGTCGACTCCGGCTCGGTCGACCGCACCGCCGAGGTCGCGGCCGCCGCCGGGGCCGCCGTGCACCATCGCGACGACATCCTGCCCGAGCTGGGCTCGTACCCCGGCAAGGGCGAGGTGCTGTGGAAGGCGCTCGCGGTCACCGCCGGGGAGGTCCTGGTGTACGTCGACGCCGACCTCACTGACTTCCGGGAGTCGTTCGTCACCGGCCTGCTCGGCCCGCTGCTGTGCCAGGACACCGTGCAGCTGGTCAAGGCGTTCTACGACCGCCCGCTGCTCGACATCTCCGCGGCCGGCGGCGGCCGGGTCACCGAGCTCGCCGCGCGCCCGTTGATCGGCGCGTTCTTCCCCGAGCTCTCCGGCGTGGTGCAGCCCCTGGCCGGAGAGTACGCCGCCCGCCGTTCGCTGCTCGAAGAGCTGCCGTTCGCCGCCGGATACGGCGTCGAGACCGGCCTGCTGATCGACACCTACCGGGAGCACGGGCTGGACGCGATCGCGCAGGTCGACCTCGGGCACCGCACCCACGGTCACCAGGACACGGCCGCCCTCGGCCGGATGGCCGCCACGATCCTGCAGACCGTGCTGCGCCGGGCCGAGGTAAGTGAGCCGCTGGCGACGACGCTGACGCAGTTCCGGCGCCGTCCGGACGGCGGTATCGAGCCCGCAGACAGCGAGGTGAGCTGGCCGGACCGGCCGCCCATGTCGGTGGTGCGCGAGCGCCGCTCCGGCCCAACTCCGTCAGAGTCGGGCAGTCGACGCGCCTAAGACACGATGTCCTTGCGCAAGAACCGCCACCAGGCGAGCGACCAGAACACGGTGGCGTAGCACACCGCCGAGATCGTGCCCCGGACGACATCGTCGGTCTGCATCGGGGTGGACAGGAGGCCCAGCCAGGCGTCCGTGAAATGTGTCGGCAGGAAGCTGCGGACGGCGCCGAGCGCGGTGACCTGATCCAGGATGCTGGACAGGATGACGAGCAGGACCGCGCCGCCCACCGCGCCGAGCGGGGCGTCCGTGCTCACCGACAGCAGGAATGCGATCCCGGCCACGACGAGCAGCCCAACCCCGAGGTAGGCGAGGATCGCCAGCAGCCGCAGCACGCCGTCACCGGCCGGGATGTCCGCCGCGACCGTGCTGCTGAGCGGGTGCCAGCCGTACCGCAGCGTGCCCAGCAGCAGCGCGGTGCCGCCGAGCAGCAGCAGGGCGAGCGCCGAGTACCCCAGCGCGACCACGAGCTTGATGCCGAGCAACCGGGCCCGCGGGACCGGCGCGGCGAGCAGGTAACGCAGGCTGCCCCAGCTCGCCTCGCTCGCGATCGTGTCACCGCAGAAGAGAGCGACGACGACCACGAGCAGGAACGACGCGGACACGAAGATGGTGAACAACGCGAAGTTGAGGCCGCCGGACGTCGCGTGCTCGACCAGGCTGCCGAACTCGCCGCCTCCGTTGTCCTCGTCGCCGCCGCCGCCGAACTGGAACGCCAGCAACACGATCAGCGGCAGCAGCACCATGAAACCCAGGGCGAGCTGCGTACGCCGGCGCGCCGCCTGCCGACGCCACTCCGTCCACACCGACAGCGTGCTCCGCGGTCGGTAACCCGACGCCGCCCCACCCGACACGTCCACCGCGGTCATCAGCGGTCACCCCCTCCCCGGGTCGTCTCTCCCACGAGCGCCAGGAACGCGTCCTCCAACCGCCGCCGTGGAACCACCCGGTTCACGCCGATGCCGGCCCGGACCAGGGTGGCGACCACCTCGCTGCGCGGGGTCCCGTTCACGTCCACGACGAGGCTGGACCGGCCGTCGGCCGTCACCGAGCCGATGCCGCGGAGCCGGCCGAGCACCGCCTCGGCCGCGGCGACGTCCGAGACCTCGAGCGTGACCGTCGGCGACTCGCCCACGATGTCCTCGACCGGGCCCGACGCCACGATCTCTCCCCGGTGGACGACCACCACGTGGGTACAGGTCTGCTCCACCTCGGCGAGGAGATGCGAGGAGACGAGCACCGCCCGGCCGTCCGTCGCGTACCGCCGCAGTACGCGGCGCATCTCCGCGATCTGCGGTGGGTCGAGGCCGTCGGTCGGCTCGTCGAGTACCAGCAGCTGGGGCAGGCCGAGCATCGCCTGCGCGATCGCGAGCCGCTGCTTCATGCCGTGGCTGTAGGTGCGCACCTTGCGGTGCACCGCCGCGCCCAGCCCGGCGATGTCCAGCGCGTCATCGAATCGCGCGTCCGGCTCGGGCCGCCCCGTGGCCCGCCAGTACGACCGCAGGTTGTCGAGCCCGCTCAGGTGGGGGAGGAAGCCCGGCCCCTCAACGAGGGCGCCCAGCCGGGACAGCACCGGCGCACCGGGGCTCAGGGCGTGCCCGAACACCAGGACCTCGCCCGCCGTCGGTCGGGTCAGACCCATCAGCACCCGCAGCGTGGTCGTCTTACCGGCGCCGTTCGGACCGAGCAGACCGACGACCTGTCCGCGCTGGACGGTGAAGTCCACGTTGGACACCGCGACGAGGCCGTCGGCGTACTCCTTGCGTAGTCCCCGCACGACCAGCGGCGTGTCGGTGTGTTCGGCGGCGAGCGTGCGGTCAGTGCGGCGGTGCCGTCGGCGCGCGACGGCGACGACCGTGGCGAGGCCGGCCGCAAGGACCACCAGCAGGCCGGCGAGGACCCACCGCCAGACGACGGTGCGGCTCGGGATCGGCGTGCCCGCCACGGCCGGCAGCGAGACGGAGCCGGTTTCGCCGGAGCCAAGCGCGACGGTGTACACGGTGGGCCGAATCGGCGTCGCGTACGCCTCGTCCGAGGTCGCCACCACGATGCGCAGCCGGTGGCCGGCCTCGAAGCGGTGCACGATCGCCGGCAGTGTGACCACGACCGGGCGGGCGCGCGCGACGTCGGCGGGCAGGCCGGAGAGCCGCACCGGGGCGATCAGACCGCTCGGCAGCGTGGCCGCGCCGTCGGGGCCGACGTCGTACAGCTTCACGAACAGCACCGCCTCGCCGGTAGGCGACGCGGCCCGGATGGACACGGTTGGGGCGCCCAGGACCTCGACCGTCCGCGGCAACGGCGCGGAATCGAACCGGGCGTGCTGGCCGGGCAGGTCGGTGACCAATCCGTTGACGAACGGCGCAAGGCTGCCCGCGAACGGCATCGAGGAGACCGCCGCGGGCGTGCCGGCCGGTGGGTTGGCTATCCGCTGCGTGGGGCCGGCGACCGGAACCGCGCCAACGGAGGCGCCACCGAGCCCGGGGTACTCCCCGGCGGAGTAGCCGTTGCTGACCAGGCCGCGGGCGAGCGCGTCGAAGCCGGCGATGCGCGACCAGGTGAAGCTCGTCGCGGGCCGCTCCCCCTCGCCCTTGAGGTAGTACCCGAGCCACTGAGCGGTCAGGTACCGCAACCGATCCCGGTCGGTGCGCGGGCCGGCGCCGCCGTCGTGGCCGCCGGTGAACCAGGCGACGCGCACCGGCGTGCCGTGGGCCGCGATGCCGCGCGCGTTGGCGTCCGCCTCGGACAGCGGGAACAACGAGTCCGCCTCGCCCTGAAGGAGCAGCGTGGGCGCGGTGATCCGGTCGAGCACCGTCGCCGGGCTCGACCGGCGAAGCAGCGCCACCTCGTCGGCGGTGGCGCGGCCCGCCGTCGCGAGCCGGAGGTACGCCCGGCAGAGGTCCTCGGCGAACCGCCCGCAGGACGGATCCGCGGCGCGACTGAGCAGGGCGCCGGAGTCCACGCCGGCCGACCCGACGCCGCCGAGCCCCGTCTGCGCGCCCGGGCCACCGCTGCCGTACCCGAAGAACAGGCCGGCCCACTCCCTCTTGAACACGCCGTCGACGGGTGGCCGGCCGCTCGAGTCCGGCAGGAATGACCGTGCGAGGTCGTTCCATGCCATCATCGGCACGATCGCGTCCACCCGCCGGTCGTAACCCGCGAGCATGAGCGCGAGGCCGCCGCCGTACGACCCACCGACCACCCCAACCCTCGGGTCGCCGGGGGCGTCCGTGCGGACCTCCGGGCGGGCCGCGAGCCAGTCGAGGAGCCGCTGCGCGTCGCGTACCTCGTAATCGGGGCTGTCCAGGTGGATCTTTCCGCCGCTGGCACCGAAGCCGCGGGCGGTCCAGGTCAGCACCGCGTAGCCCAGCCCGGAGAGGTCCTCGGCGTCCTTGGCCACGCTCAGCTTGGTGCCGCCGAAGCCGTGCGCGAGCAGCACGGCGGGCACCGGGTGCGCGGCCGACGCGGCCTTCGGCAGGTACAGGGTCGTGTCCAGGTCTGCCGACTCGTCTCCGCCCGACACCTCGATCATCCGCTGCTCGGTACGGTAGCTCGGCGGCTGTGGCCACGCGGACCACGCCGCCAGCGCGGCCAGGATGGCGAGCACGACCGCGCCGGAGATCAGCCGGCGTCGGGTCAGCCGCGGGACGGCGCGGCGCAGTCGCGGCAGCGCGGAGGGCATGGCCCTTACGGTACGGCGGAGCCTCGGCGACTAGCTGAGAGTCCGTCTCAGCTTCACGAGATCTCCTGCGATCCTGCCCGATCGGAGCACCCGCGGCTCCGGCTACCCTCGGCCACATGGCAGACCTGACGCTGACCGCGAGCCTGCGCCCGGCCGCGCTGGACGCCCGCCGTGGGATCGTCCGGCTACACCCGGAGGTGCTCAGCGCGCTCGGCCTGCACCCCGGCGACCCGGTCCGGCTGACGGGCCGCCGCTCGACCGCGGGCATCGCCGCCCGCGCCGAGGTCGATGCCAGCCGGGCATTGCTGTACGCC
Organism: Micromonosporaceae bacterium; assembly: GCA_036506795.1. Taxonomy (GTDB): domain Bacteria; phylum Actinomycetota; class Actinomycetes; order Mycobacteriales; family Micromonosporaceae; genus DASXRC01. The sequence goes on along the minus strand of DASXRC010000151.1, from coordinate 14,639 downwards.
GACGACCTGATCCTGGGCAATCTCGGCGTGCGCGACGGCGGCCAGGTCCGGGTGGCGCCGGCCCCGGTCGTCGGCGCTCGGTCGGTTACCCTCGCCGGGCCGGCCGACATCGAGGCCGCGGTGTCCCCCGAGATGCTCCGGCTCGCGCTGCTCGGCAAGGTGGTCACCGTCGATGACAACGTGTCGCTTCTGCCGCAGGACGTGCTGCCGGCATCGGGCGTCCGCGGTTTGGTCGAGGCCGCCCGGCGCAGCCTCGCGAACACGGTGGGGTACGCCTGGACGAGCACCCTGCTCACCGTCGTGTCCACGGACCCGGCGGACGCTGCGCTGGTCACCATGGACACCGTCGTCGGGTGGCGCAACGGTCAGGTCACCCACGCGCCCGGTGAACCGGCGTCCGGGGCGTCCACTGTGGACGCCGCAAACGCGCCGCCGCCCGCGGTGGACGATCTGCCCGGGCTGCGGGCGCAGGCGCAGGAGCTCATCGAGCTGTTGGACCTCGGCTTCCACCACCGCGAGGTGCTCGGCCGGCTCGGCACGGCGGTGTCGCTCGGCGTACTGATCACCGGGCCCGCTGGATCTGGCAAGTCGACCCTGGTGCGCGCCGTCGCCGCGGCCGTCGGCACGAGCGTCGTCGCCGTCTGGGCGCCCGAACTCGCCGCGCTCACCGCGAACGACGCCGCGGCCAGGATACGCGACGCGGCGTCGGCGGTACGCCGGCACGAGGCGGGCGTCCTGCTCGTGGCCGACGTCGAGGCGCTCGCCCCCCGGGATCAGCCCGGCCCCCTGGCCACGGTGTTCCGCCAGGTGGTCGGCGACCTGGTCCGCGCCGGCGCCGCGGTCGTCTGTACGACCAGCCGGCCCGAGGCGGTGGACCCGTCGCTGCGGGCGCCCGACCTACTCGCGCTCCAGCTCGCCGTCCCGTTGCCAGACGCGGCGCTACGGCGGGAGCAGCTCGCCGTCCTGACCCGCGGCATGCCCCTCGCCGAGGACGTACGCCTCGAGGACGTCGCGGCGCGTACGCCCGGATTCGTCGCCGCCGACCTCGCCGGGCTGGCCCGCGAGGCCGGAGTGCGCGCGGCCCTGCGGCAGAAGGCAGAGGCCGACTCGCCGACGGTGGACATGGCCGACTTCGAGGCGGCGCTGGAGGTGGTTCGCCCCACGTCGATGGCGGAGTCCACGTTGGAGATCGCCGAGCTGAAGCTGGACGACGTCGGCGACATGGCGGAGGTCAAGCAGGTCCTCACCGAGGCGGTGCTGTGGCCACTGACCTACCCCGACACGTTCGCCCGGCTGGGCGTGCAGCCGCCGCGGGGCGTGCTGCTCTACGGGCCGCCCGGGTGCGGCAAGACGTATCTCGTCAGGGCGATCGCCGGCTCCGGGCGGGCCAACGTGCTCGCGGTCAAGGGTGCCGAGCTGCTCAGCAAATGGGTCGGCGAGAGCGAGCGGGCGGTGCGGGAGCTGTTTCGCCGGGCCCGGGAGGCAGCGCCGACGCTGGTGTTCCTCGACGAGGTGGACGCCCTCGCGCCCATCCGCGGGCAGGCCGGCGACGGCGGCACCACCGACCGGGTGGTCGCGTCGCTGCTCACCGAGCTGGACGGGGTGGAGGCGCTGCGCAATGTCGTGGTGGTGGGCGCCACCAACCGGCCCGACCTCGTCGACCCCGCGCTGCTGCGCCCGGGACGCCTGGAGCGCCTGGTCTACGTGCCGCCGCCCAATGCCGAGGCCCGCGCCGAGATTCTTCGCGCCGCCGCCCGCAACGTCCCGCTCGCCTCCGATGTGGACCTCGCCGGGCTGGCGGTCGGGCTCGACGGTTTCTCCGCGGCGGACTGTGCGGCCCTCGTGCGCGAGGCCGCACTCGCCGCGATGCGGGAGTCGCTGGACGCGACGTCGGTGACCGCGGCGCATGTGGCCGCGGCGCGGGAACGGGTCCACGCCTCGCTCGAACCGGCGCAGGTCGCCTGGCTGTCCGCGTACGCCGAGCTGCACGCCGCGCGTTGACGTCGCCCGCCGCCGTGGCCCCTATGCCACGCGGCCCGTGCCTCGCGAGCGGGATCGGGTCGAGCGCAGCCGCCGGAGCCGGCCCACGACCACCGGGTCGTGCGCCAGCGCGGCGGGATTGTCGAGCAGGCGGTTGAGGATCTGGTAGTAGCGCGTCGACGACACCCCGAAGGTGTCCCGGATCGCCTGCTCCTTCGCGCCGGCGTGCCGCCACCACTGGCGCTCGAACTCAAGGATCTGCCGGTCGCGTTCGGTCAGGGCCGCCGGCTGCGGCGGCTCCGCCGGCGGCCGCTGGGAGGGCGACCGCGGGGACCGTGCCGACGCCTCGGCCGTCGTCTCCTCGGCGATGTCGGTGTCGACGAGGTCATCGGCGAAGTCCTCGACGAGCGGGATCTCGTCAACCATGCGCGAGTCGACAATCTGCGAGTCGGTCATGCCCTCGTCACCCATGGCATGCTCCTCGCGGGCGGACATCGAATAGTACGAACGTACGAATGCCGTCAGCCTACCCGTGACCGCCGCATCGCGCATCCGTCACGTGATGTCGCGCCGGCGCATTGTCCACAACGCCGCTCCGAACAGGACCAGCGCCGTCACGCCGAAGAGGACACCGGAGCGCTGCCACGTGAGGTCCATTGTCTTCGGTCGGCACTCCCCCATGGTGAACTGGCATGACTGCCAGTCCTGGAGCGTGACCTTCTTCGTCATCCAGGCGTACACGTGCGTGGGCAGCAGGTACGCCTCCGGGAAGCGGACCCGGGCCAGCTGCAGCGCGATGCCCAGGCCGATCTGACCGATAACAATGACCGCGATCGCGCCGCCGAGCGCGAACGCCGTGTGCCGACCGATCGAGGCCACCGCGAAGCCGACGAGCCCGGCGAGGAGCACCACCGCGAGGCCGCGGAGGCCGGTCAGGGCTAACGACCACCAGACGCCCGGCGTCATCCCCGCCGTCGTGCCGCGCTCGGTCCCGATGGCCCAGAACGCGGCCAGCCAGGCCCCGGCCAGGACGACCGTCGTGGCGAGCAGGCCGGCCATCAGCGTGCCCAACTTGGCCAACAGCACCTGCAGCCGACGCGGGCGCCAGAGCAGCAGGTTCATCATCCCGCCGGTGTGCCATTCGGCGCCGACGTACGAGGCACCGACGACGAACGCCACCATCGCCAGGACGCCGGCCAACACGAGAATCGTCACCGGGAACATCTCTTTGAAGTTGAAGGTCGCCGGCACGTACTGCGCGGCCGGGAAGGCCTCGCGGGGCGGGATGAGCTGGCTGCAGTCCTCGGGGAAATGCATCTTGTCGGGCGTATCGCCGGCCTTGGCCCGCTCACACTCCGCCCGTATGCCCTCGCTGAGCTGGACCTGCTGCTGATAGTCGCGTTCCGCGGCCCGCTCGGCGGCGGCGTACTGAGCCGGTCCGATCTTCTGATGGCTGAAGAACATGCCTACCGCCACCGCCGCCAGCACGAGCAGGCCGATGAGGACCATGTACCTCGTGAAGCGGCGCTTGACCAGGCGGCGCCCCTCGGCACGGACCAGACTCACGCGGGCACCTCCTCGATCGGAGCGGCCTCGTCGACCTGCCGGTGCTGGCCGGGCACCGGGGCGGTGCCGGTCAGCTCGAGGAAGACGCTCTCCAGGTCGACGGTGACGGGCGTCAGCTCGCTGAGGTAGAAACCGCGCCCGGCCAGGATGCGGGTGGCCGCGGCGGGGCTGTCCAGCCCCGTCACGAGCAGGTGGTCGCCGTACGCCGTCACCTGGGCGCCCGTCGAGGTCAGCGCCTCGGCGGCCGCGGGCAGATCAGACGCCGACTCCAGGCGTACGCGCTGGGCACCGCTCGAATGCTGCGCGAGCACGTCGGCGACCGGCCCGGCGGCCACCCGCCGGCCGTTAGAAATGATCGTGACCGAGTCACAGATCTGCTGCACCTCGCCGAGGATGTGGCTCGACAGGACGACCGTCATGCCGGATTCGGCAAGACCGCGCATAAGGTCGCGCATCTCGCGGATACCGCCCGGATCGAGGCCGTTGGCGGGCTCGTCGAGGATGAGCAACGTCGGCTCCTTCAGCAGCGCCGAGGCCACCGCCAGCCGCTGCTTCATGCCGAGCGAATACGTCTTGACCCGCTCCTTGGCCCGGTCGCGCAGGCCGACGAGCTCGAGCACCTCGGGCACCCGGCGCTGGGCCACGTCGCCGGCGTCGGCGAGCAGGGACAGCGTGTCCCGGGCGGAGAAATGCGGGAAGAACTGAGGGCTTTCGACGATGGCGCCGATCTGGCCGACGATGTCCGGCAGCTCGGCCGGGACGTCGTGGTCGAGCACCCTCATGCGCCCGCCGTTCGGACGGATCAGGCCGAGCAGCGTACGCAGCGTGGTGGTCTTGCCGGAGCCGTTCGGGCCTAGGAACCCGTGCACCTGGCCGGCCTCGACGACCATGTCAAAGCCGTCGAGCGCCTGCCGAGGCGCGCGGCGCAGACTCCGGTACGTCTTCCGCAGCGCTTGGATCTCCAGTACGGCAGCCAACCAGGCCTCCCCCGCGTCGAGCCGCTGATGGCCGAGACCATACGCGGTATGCACAAGCCGCGCTGTCCCGCCGCGCGGGTCAGGCGCAGATGACGGTCAGACCGGCGTCCCGGAAGGCCTGGACGGTCTCCGCATCGGCGCCGGAGTCCGTCACGAGCGTTTCGACTCGCTCGATCGGACAGATCCGGGCGAACGCGTGGCCGCCCAGCTTCGACGAGTCCGCGATGATGACCACGCGCCGGGCGCGCGCGACCATCAGGGCGTTCATCGCGGCCTCGCCCTCGTGATGGGCGGCCGCGCCGAGCGCGACATCCAGCGCGTCGACGCCGAGCAGCGCAATGTCGAGCGTGACCTCGCGGAGCAGGGCGCCGCCGAGCGGGCCGACCAGCTCGAAGGACTGGGGCCGGACCACCCCACCCGCCACCACGATCTTCATCCGGGACCGGACGAGCAGCTCGTTTGCGATGTTCAACGCGTTGGTCACGACCGTCAGCTGCGCACCGTCCGCGCTGGTGTTCAGGTCCGGTCGGACCGCGAGCGCGCGGGCCACCTCCGTCGTCGTGGTGCCGCCGTTGAGGCCGACCACCATCCCGGGCTCGACGAGCGCCGCGGCGGCCGCACCGATGCGCTGCTTCTCGGCGGAGTGCTTGGCGGTCTTATAGCGCAGCGGCAGGTCGTAAGAGACCCCGTTCGCGACCGCACCGCCCCGCGTCCGGATGATCATCTGCTGCTGCGCAAGCTGGTCGAAGTCGCGGCGGATCGTCGCCTGCGAGACGTTGAGGCGGCCGGCCGCGTCCTCCACGCTCACCCGACCGCTGTCGGTCAGCAGCTCTAGCAGGGCGTTCCAGCGCGCGTACCGGTCCACCCGGCCCTCCGATGCACGAATGATGATTGAATGCGTGCACAATAGTGCGCGAAACGCCTGCACGCAAAACCTCAACCTGCGCAAACGAGACCCGCGTTGCAGATGTGGCGAGAGCCCGCGCAGAATGACGCGCGAAAAGACGGCAAAACGAGCTGTATTGTGCAAGGACTCCGGCGAGGAGAGGCATGGCCTACGTGGACGACGAGATCGCGAGCCAGCCCGATCATTGGCGCCGCGCCGCCAGACTGGCCGCCGCGTCGGTCGAGGCGCTCCCGCGGCCGGGCGAACGGGTGGCTGTCGTCGGGTGCGGCACGTCATGGTTCATGGCGATGGCGTACGCGGGGTTGCGCGAACACGCCGGACAGGGCGAGAGCGACGCGTTCCAGGCGTCCGAGTTCCCCGCGCGCCGGGCGTACGACCGGGTGGTGGTCATCTCCCGCTCCGGCACCACGACGGAGGTGCTCGACCTGCTCGCCGCCGTCAAGGGTCCGAGCACCGCGATCGTGGGCGATGCCCGCTCCGCCGTGGCCGCCGCCGCAACCGACGCGCTGGTGCTGGACTTCGCCGACGAGCGCTCGGTCGTCCAGACGCGGTTCGCGACCAGCGCGCTCGCGCTGCTGCGCGCGCACCTCGGCGCGGACGTCTCCGCGGCCGCGGCCGACGCAGAGGTTGCGCTGCGGGCGCCCCTGCCGATCGACCCGACCCGCGTGGAACAGGTGACGTTCATCGGCCGTGGCTGGACTGTCGGGATCGCCCAGGAGGCGGCGCTCAAGTGCCGCGAAGCGGCCGGGTTCTGGGCCGAGGCGTACCCGGCGATGGACTACCGGCACGGCCCGATCGCGATCGCCGGGCCCGGCCGGGCGGTGTGGGCGTTCGGCGACGTTCCGGTTGGGCTCGCCGACGACGTCGAGCGAACCGGCGCCGCGTTCGTGCACAGCCGGCACAGCCCCGGCGGCGACCGGCCGCTCGACCCGATGGCCGATCTGATTCTCGCCCAGCGCTTCGCGGTGGCCCTCGCCGCCCACCGAGGCCTGAACCCCGACGCTCCCCGCCATCTGACCCGCTCGGTGGTGCTCACGTGACCACGAGCGACGTTGTCGTCGCACTCGACGTCGGCGGCACAGGCATCAAGTGTGGGCTGGTCGACCGGTCCGGCGCGCTCCGGTACGCCGAGCGGCACGCCACGGACGCCGCGCGCGGTCCGGACGCCGTGATCGCGACGATTCTTGACCTCGCGGAGTCGCTCGCCGGCAAGGCGCAGGCCGGTGGCGACCGGCCTCGCGCCGTCGGCATCGTGGTACCCGGCATCGTCGATGAGTCGGCCGGCGTGGCGGTCTGGTCGGCGAACGTCGGCTTCCGCGGCGTACCGCTGCGGGATCTGGCGTCCGCCCGGCTTGGCCTGCCGGCGGCGCTCGGCCACGACGTCCGCGCGGGCGGGCTCGCGGAGGCTCGGCTGGGCGCGGGGCGGGACGACGGGCATGTGCTGTTCGTCGCGATCGGCACCGGCATCGCGGCCGCCCACGTGGTGGCAGGGCGCGGTTTCACCGGAGCGCACGGTGCCGCCGGCGAGCTGGGCCACATTGTGGTGCGGCCCGGCGGGCCGCTGTGCGCCTGTGGCGGGCGCGGGTGCCTGGAGGTGGTCGCTTCGGCGGCCGCCGTGGGCCGCCGGTACGCCGAGCTGACCGGCGCGCCAGCGACGGCGGCCGCGGTCGCGCGTCTCGCCGTGGCCGGCGACACGGCCGGCGCCCAGGTGTGGCGGGAGACAGTCGACGCGCTGGCCGACGGGCTGCTCACGGCGCAGGCCCTCTACGACGTCGAGGTGATCGTCGTCGGCGGTGGCCTGGCCGAGGCCGGCGACGTGCTGCTGGACCCGCTACGCGCGGCGCTGGGCGAGCGCATCACCTTCCATCGCGAGCCCGGCCTGGTGCGCGCGACCCTCGGCGATGAGGCCGGCTGCCTCGGCGCCGCGCTGCTGGCCCTGGACACGCTGGAGGAGTGACGTGCGGATCACCGGTCGGATCGTGACGCCAGCGGGCGTGGTCGCTGGTCACATCGACGTCGACGGTGAGCAGGTCGCGGCGGTGGAGCCCGATCCAACGGTCCACGATGGACGCTGGGTGGTGCCGGGGTTCGTCGACATTCACAACCACGGCGGCGGCGGTCACACGTTCACGACTGGCGACGTGACGTCCGCGCACGGTGCCGCCGCGTTCCACCTCGACCGGGGCACGACCACGCTGCTGGCCAGCCTGGTCAGCTCGCCGGTCGAGCTGATGCGGGACGCGACGGCCGCGTACGCTCCGCTGGTCCACGAGGGCGTGCTCGCCGGCATTCACTACGAGGGGCCGTACCTGTCGACCGCGCGGTGCGGTGCCCAGAACCCCGAGTTCCTGCGCGACCCGTCGCCGGACGAGCTAGCCTCCCTGCTCGACCTGGCCGCCGGCACGGTGCGGATGGTGACGATCGCCCCGGAACGGCCCGGCGCGCTCGACGCCGTCAAGCTCCTCGTGGCGCACGGGGTGGTCGCCGCCGTCGGTCACACCGACGCGACGTACGAGCAGACGCTCGCCGCGGTCGCCGCCGGAGCGACGGTCGGTACGCACGTGTTCAACGGGATGCGCCCGCCGCACCACCGGGAGCCGGGGCCGGTGTTCGCCCTCCTCGGTGCGCCCGGTGTCATCTGCGAGCTGATCGCCGACGGGGTGCACCTGCACGACGGCACGCTGGGGTTCGCCGCGACGGTGGCCGGTCCCGACCGGGTCGCGCTGATCACCGACGCGATGGCCGCGGCGGGAATGGCCGACGGTGCGTACGAGCTGGGCGGGCAGGCCGTCGACGTGACCGATGGGGTGGCCCGGCTCACCCGGGACGGCTCGATCGCGGGCAGCACGCTGACGATGGATGCGGCCCTCCGTCGGGCCGTCCACATCGGAGTGTCCATCGTAGATGCCTGTCGGATGGCGTCGACGACACCGGCGCGCGCCATCGGCCTCGGCGATCGGGTCGGTGCGTTGGCCCCAGGGCTGCGCGCGGATCTCGTCGAGCTCGACGACGCGCTGCACGTCGTACGCGTGATGCGGGGTGGCGCCTGGCAGGACGGGCCAGCCTGAATGCCGCTAGCACCGACCGGAGACATCGTCGCCGGGGCAACGGCCCGGCGCGCGGGCGTGGGCGCGTTCAATGTCATCACGCTCGAGCACGCCGAGGCGATCGTCGAGGGTGCGGAGCGCGTCGGGCAGCCGGTGATCCTGCAGATCAGCGAGAACGCCGTGAGGTTCCACCGCCACCGGGTCGGGCCGCTGGCGGCGGCGGCACGTTTGGTCGCCGAGCTGGCCATGGTGCCGGTCGGGCTGCACTTGGACCACGTGGAGTCGATGGAGCTTTTGCACGAGGCGCCCAGCCATGGTTTCTGCTCCGTCATGTTCGACGGTTCCACGCGGCCGTACGCGGAGAACGTGTCGGCGACGGCCGCCGCGGTGACGTTCGGGCACACGCACGGGCTGTGGGTCGAGAGCGAGCTGGGGACGGTCGGCGGCAAGGACGGGTCCGCCCATCAGCCGGGTGCGCGCACGGACCCCGCGCAGGCCGCCGCGTACGTCGCGGCGACCGGCGTCGACGCGCTGGCCGTCGCGGTCGGGTCCTCGCATGCGATGGTCGAACGGACCGCTGCGCTGGATCACGAGCTGATCGCCGCCCTTCGGCGGTCTGTGGGCGTGCCGTTGGTCCTGCACGGCTCGTCCGGTGTGCCCGAATCCGAACTGCGCCGGGCGGTTCGCGGCGGCCTCGTGAAGATCAACATTGGCACGGCCCTCAATGTGGCCTATACCGATGCCGTCCGCGGGGCGCTCGCCTCCGACGGGCGGGTGGTCGACCCACGCAAGTACCTCGCCCAGGCCCGGGACGCGGTCGCGGATGTGGTCGCGCGCGCCCTGACCATCCTCGCCGCCCCGTAGAGTTGCGTCGATCTTGCACTTGTGGTGGCCGCGAAGAGGTGTATATCGCACCAAGGCAGGCACCACACGTGCAAGATCGGCCGAAGCGGGGGCGGTCAGCGCGTTGCGAGGTGGCGGGCGGCGAAGACCAGCGCCCCTACGGCGAGCACCGCGAAGCCGGCCATCACGCTCGACACCGGCAGGCTCAGCGCCAGCACGAAGCATCCGACCAGACCCACCGCGGCGATGGCCTGCACCGGCAGCCGGCGGTCGGGCTCATGGCCGAGCGTGAGCGCGGACGCGTTCGCGATCGCGTAGTAGACGAGCACCGTGCAGCTGGAGAAGCCGATTGCGCCGCGGATGTCGCCGAGCGCCACGAGGCCGATGACCGCGGCGGCGATGACGAGCTCGGCTCGGTGCGGCACCTTGCTGCGCGCGTGCACGGCGTCGAGTACACCCGGCAGGTCGCGGCGGCGGCCCATGGCGAGCACGGTTCGTCCGACGCCGGCGACGAGTGCCAACAGCACGCCGGTGACCGCGACGGCCGCGGCGACCCGGACGACCCAGGCGAGCCCGGGCAGCCCGGCCGCGGACACCACGTCGGCCAGCGGCGCCGTCGCGCGGGTCAGCCGCGAAGGCCCCAACACAGCCAGGCTGACGACCGCCAGTACCAGGTAGACGGCCAGCACGAGGCCGAGTGCGATGGGGATCGCGCGCGGGATGGTGCGCGACGGCTCGCGTACCTCCTCACCCAGCGTGGCGATCCTGGCGTACCCGGCGAAGGCGAAGAACAGTAGCCCGGCGGCGGTGAGGATGCCGTGGACGCCGGCGCCCCCGGTCTCGCCCAGATCGGACCACCGGATCGGGCCGGCGGCGATGCCCACGACGGCGACCGTGCCCAGCACCGCGAGCGTGAGCGCGACGAGCCAGCGGGTGGCCCGGGCGGTCCTTTCGATACCGCCGAGGTTGACCGCCGTGACCGCGGCGACCGCGACCACCGCGACGAGCCGGGCCTGGCCCGGCCAGAGGTACGCCCCGATGGTCAGCGCCATCGCCGCGCAGCTGGCCGTCTTTCCGGTCACAAAGCCCCAGCCGGCGAGGAAGCCCGCGAAGGCGCCGAGCCGTTCGCGACCGTAGACGTATGTGCCGCCGGACTCGGGGTACCGCGCGGCGAGCCGGGCCGAGCTGGTCGCGTTGCAGAAGGCGACGAGGCCGGCCACCCCCAGCGCGATCAGCATGCCCACGCCGCCGGCGGCCGCGGTCGCCGGCGCGAATACGACGAAGACCCCGGCGCCGAGCATCGAGCCGAGGCCGATCACGATCGCGTCGCGCACACCCAGCCGGCGCGCCAGGGTGGTCACGGGCGGGCCCTAGCCCGGGCCTGTGAACAGCGCGGGCTTCGCCCATTCACCCAGCCGCCGTGGCAGCGGTAGGTCGTCCCAGGGAACCCGGGCCAGCAGGCGGTCGAGGAACAGACCCAGCAACAGTCCGGCGACCGAGTCCGTGATCCAGTGGAAGCTGAGGTAGGTCGTGGTGACGAAGACGATCGCCGGCGGGACGATGCGGAGGGTCCAGTACAGCGCCGGCGGCAGCTCGCGGTCGGCGTACGCCCGCAGCAGCGCGGAGAGCAGCAGCGCGATCACGCCGTACCACACGATCGCGTTCACGACGTGCCCGGACGGGTAGGACCGGCCGTACTCACCGGCCGGCAGCGTGTGGTTGAACAGCTCGACCGGATCGGGCAGCGTCGACGACGGCGCGGCGCGGTCGGTCCACACCTTCAGCGGACCGATCGTTACGTAGGTCAGGAGGAACGCGAGGGCAACCACCAGCAGCGGCCGGATCGATCGCACCTTCCACGCGACAGCGACCGCCAGCACGAGCGACAGCGGGGTGAGGAGCTTGCCGCCCTGCCCCAGCAGGTTGAACGCCCGGGCGACCCCGTCCGCGGCGTCCGGACGGTGCGCGTTGCACCAGTCCCGGACGGCGAGGTCGAGGCCGAGCAGCCCACCCGCCGCCAGCGTGGCTGTCAGCACCACGAACCCGCCGACGAGGGAGGCATCGAACCACCACCCGGCCGGGCGAACCGGTCGGGCGGCGAGCCGCCGCACAGCGATCTCGTGCACGCCCCTCAGGCTAGAGCGTCGAGCCTGGGCCTGGATCTCGGCGGTGTGTGTGCCCCGCCACGGGGTGCGGCGTCGCGCCGCGAAGACGGGCATGCTTGTCCGCGTGCGGATTACCTCGGCCCTCGTAGAACCGGCGCTGCTCGACCTGCCGTGGTCGACGCCGCTGGAGGGGTGGCCGGCCGACCAGTTGGTGGCGCTGCCACAGGGCCTGTCCCGGCACATCGTCCGGTTCGTGCGGCTCGCCGGCACGGTGTACGCCGTGAAGGAGACGACGGAGCGGGTGGCCGAACGCGAGTACGACCTGTTGCGGTCGCTCGAGCGCATCGGCTTCCCGGCCGTGGAGGCGGTGGCGATCGTCGCCGACCGGACGGACCCGTCCGGGGAACCGCTCGAGCCGGTGCTGGTCACGCGGCACCTGCAGTTCTCGCTGCCGTACCGCGCGCTGTTCTCCCACACGCTTCGCGAGGAGACGATGACACGGCTCCTCGACGCGCTCGCCGTGCTGCTGGTCCGCATGCATCTCACCGGCTTCTTTTGGGGCGACTGTTCGCTGTCCAACACGCTGTTCCGGCGCGACGCCGGCGCGTTCGCGGCGTACCTGGTGGACGCCGAGACCGGCGCCCTGCGGCCGCGCCTGTCCAACGGACAGCGCGAGGAGGACCTGGAGATCGCCCGCGTCAACATCTTCGGCGAGGCGCTGGACCTGCAGGCCGCCGGGCAGCTGCACGAGCCCATCGATCCGGAGACGACGGCCGACGAGGTCGTGCTCCGGTACGAGCGGCTATGGCACGAGCTGACCTACGAGCAGGAGTTCGAGCGGGACGCCAGGCACAACATCGAGAAGCGCATCCGGCGACTGAACGAGCTCGGCTTCGACGTCGCAGAGGTCTCGATGTCCCTTGTGGACGGCGATGGCTCCGTACTGATCAGGCCGAAGGTCGTCGACGCCGGCTACCACACCCGACGACTGCTCCGGCTGACCGGGCTTGACGCCGAGGAGAACCAGGCCAGGCAGCTGCTTAACGACCTGGACACGTACCGGGCGGAGAGCGACCTCATGGACGAGCAGCAGGCGGCACACCGGTGGCTCACCGAGGTGTTCGAGCCGGTGGTCCGAGCCGTCCCGGCGCATCTGCGTCGCAAGCTCGAGCCGACCGAGCTCTTCGTGCAGGTGATCGGCCACCGCTGGCGGCTGTCCGAGGAGGCCGGCCGCGATGTCGGCCTCGCCCCAGCGGTCCAGTCTTTCTTGGGTGACGTCCTCGTGCACCGCCCGGACGAGCAGGCCGTCCTCGGCGTCGAAATCGCCTAAGCGCGCTGCGCCGGCCGCTCGGGCCGTTCACGCTCGGGCTCTTCACGCTCGGGCTCTTCACGCTCGGCCGGCCCGGGGGGCGCCGGCCCGGTGGGTCCGGCGGGCGTCGCGGGCTCCTCCGGTGCGGCGGCCCGGTCGAGCAGCCAGTTCAGGCCACCCCGGCGGGCCACGACGATCAGCCGATCCCCCGCCGCGACCCGGTACGCCGGCGGCGGACTCCACATCGCTCGAGGCTCGCCGAACCGCCTGAGCGCTATCACACGTACGCCGTGCGGCCGGGTCGCGTCGCCGACCTGCGCACCGTCCAATGCCGACGCACGGACGATCAATACCTCGGAGACGAGCAGGACGTGCCGGTCCACTGGGATCGTCGCGATGACGTCGCGTTCCATCATCGCGGCCGCGAACGCGGGTGCCGCCAGGTACGACACGCTGCGGGACACGTCGATGTCGAACGCGCGCTGGATGCGGTCGGCGAGGTCGCCGTCGAAGAGCCGCAGGACCACGCGTACGCCCGGCTTGGCCGCCCGCGCGTTCAGCGCGGTCTCCAGGTTGGTCACGTCGTCGGTGGAGACGACGACGAGCGCCTGAGAGGTCCCGATCGACGCCATCTGCAGGGTCTCCTCCTGGGCGGCGTCGCCAATGATCAGCGGAATACCGAGCTGTCGAGCGGTGCGCGTGCCGCGGGCGTCCGCCCTCTTGTCGATGGCGACGACGTCGATGCCGAGGTCGGTGAGCTGGCGTATCACCCGCGTACCGACGTTGCCCAGCCCCACCACGACGACATGGTCCTGCCTGGGGATCTGCAGCCGTCCGGCGGCGAGCGCGAGGCGGGCGTGCACGATCGCATCCACGACGGCGGCGGTGATCAGGGGGATCACGGCAAGGCCGCCGAGGACCAGGATGACCTGCAGCAGCTGTACGCCGGCGCCGGCGTTCAGGTCGGCGTCCGCGCCCGACACCATGGTCATCAGTGCCACATAGAGGGCGCTCCACCCGGACAGTTCCTCGGTCCAGGCCAGCGCCGCACCGGCCGCCACGACCAGCACAAGGACGACGAGCGTTGCCACTCCCAGCTTTCGATTGACCATGCCGCGTAATGCCCGCATGGCCGCCGCCGCTGGCCGCCGTCGCCGCCGCTCCCGGGCGATCCGGCGGGCGGCGACCACGGTGCCCACCGGCCGGCCGGTCGCCTCGGCCAAGACGAGGTCGGCGCGGTCCTGATCGGCGGGCAGCACCACCGAGGTGCCCGATGGGCTGGTGTCGGCGAGCCCGCACACCACGTCCTCGGGGCGAACGTCGCCGCGCTTCGCCAGGTGCAACGTCCTACCGCCGAGCCGGAAATGGCTGGGCGCGACCTCGCCCAGCGCGGCGGCTACGAAGGCCGGGGCGGCCATCGACGCGTCCGACATCACCGCACAGTCGGCGAAGAGCCGCCGGACCCCGGACGCCAAGTTCGTGTTGAACATCCGAATGACCAGCCGGACGTTCGGGTTGACCTCCTGGGCGCACAGCGCGGCGTGCAGGTTGCCGACATCGTCCTGGTGGACGAGCGCGAGCGCGTCCGCACGCTCCAGGTCGGCCTTGCGGAACGTGTCCTCGTCGAGTCGGTCGACCTTGACCAGCCGCACACCCTTGATCGTCCGAACGTCGGGCGTGTCCAGGCGGCCGGCTCCGGTGGCGAGCACCGTGATCCGAGCGCCAGCTGCGAGCGTCAGCTCAAGGACCAGCCGGTACGCCAACGCGTCGTTGCCGCACACCACGAGGTGAGGCTCCGGAATCCCCTCGTCGTTGCCGAACCCGTCCCGCCACCGCGACACGATCGCGCGGCGCGCTCGCTGGCGCCAGGGGTCCGAGGGCATGCCCGGATGGTAGCCACTCGGG
>DASXRC010000150.1:0-10199 GCA_036506795.1 Micromonosporaceae bacterium | reverse complement strand
CTCGGACTCGGGACAGCCCTGCTCCTCCTCGTCGGCCTCGGCTGGCGGATCGCGTCGGCCATCTTCGACCGCGAACGACTCATCACAAGCACCACGTAGGCGTTGCCCGACATCCATGTTTCGGCATGACGGCGCGCGGATATCGGCTGCTTGCGTTCAGGTAAGGTCGGCTGATAGGCCGCCGGCGAGAGCAACCACGTACGCGAAGGAGCACCTGGCCGCGAACGAGTACCCGCGACACGTACACATTCTGGACGCGATCCGGCTGCAGTCCGTGGGCAAGGTGGACCGGAAGCGGCTGCGGGTCACACCTCCACGGTGAGCGTTGTCGTGACCGGGGCGGTGCCGTAGGCGCTGACCGGGAGGGTCACGGTCAACGTTCTACACCTGCGCGAACGTGCGTGCAAGATGTTGACTACGCGCCCTACAGAGACGATGCGCCCGAGGCGGCGGCCGTCGCACCGATGCTCGGGCGGTTCTTCAGTGCGAAGCTGGTGGGATGAGCCGGTTGCGAGTCGACACGTCCGTGAAGCTGTCGAAGAAGGAGGCCGCCGACCGCCTGGACGCGGCGCAGCTTCGGCTGTTGCGGCTTCGTCTCATGCTCGGCGGGCAGTTGGAGGACCATCGGATCGGTCCGCCCCTCTGCGTGGTGTTCGAGGGATGGGACGCGTCCGGCAAGGGTGGCGCGATCAAGCGCCTGGTCGGTCCGCTCGACCCTCGGCACGTGCGAGTCGCACAGTTCGCGGCGCCCACGTACGACGAGAAGAGACACCATTTCCTATGGCGGTTTTGGCCCGTGCTGCCGGGCTGGGGCGGCATGGCCGTCCTCGACCGTTCGTGGTACGGGCGGGTGCTGGTCGAGCGCGTCGAGGGGTTCGCGACCGAGGAGCAGTGGTCCCGGGCGTACGACGAAATCGTCGAGTTTGAGCGGACCCTCATCGCCGAGGGCATGATCCTGGTGAAGTTCTGGATGCACATATCCGAGGAGGAGCAGCTCAGGCGTTTCCAGAGCCGGGAAGACGACCCGGTGCGGGCCTGGAAGCTCACCGACGAGGACTGGCGCAACCGCGAAAAGCGACCGCTCTACGAGGCCGCCCTGAAAGACATGCTGGAGCGGACCGACCATCCGAAGGCGCCGTGGCATGTCATCGCGGCCGACGACAAGCGGTTCGCCCGGGTCACCGTCGTGGAGACGGTGTGCGCCGCCGTCGAGGCCGAGCTGGCGTCGCGCGGCTACGACGGCATCGGCCCGACATAAGCGACCATTTGGTCGGTGCCGGGATACCCGTTGCCGGCGGTCACCGATCGCTGCTGGGATGCCGTGCATGGGGAGCGCGCGGGGTCTGGCTGCCAGGATCCTTCCACCAGCCGGCCTGCCGAGGCGCCTTGCCGTCCAGTCGGCCGTCCTCGCGGTGGGGGGCGGCACCTTCCTGACCGGCAGCGTCGTCTTCTTCACGCAGGTCGTCGGGCTAACCCCCGTGCAGATCGGGATCGGTTTCTCGCTGGTGGGGATGGTCGGTCTTTTCGGATCGCTCCCACTGGGACACCTCGCCGACCGCATCGGCGGACAGCGGGCGTGGGTCGCGGGTGCGCTGCTGGAGGCCGCGGCGTTCGCGGGCTACCCGTTCGCGCACGGGTTCTGGCCGTTCGTGGTCGTGATCGTCGCCGGCTCGATCGGTGACGTCGTGGCCAGCGGTGGGCGCACCGTGTACATCGCGGCGGCGCTACCCGTCGAGATTCGAGTGCGCGCGATGGCGTTCATGCGGGCATACCTCAATGTGGGATTCACCGTCGGCGCGGGCCTGGGTGCGGCTGCGCTCGCCCTGCGTTCCGACGCCGGCCTCATCGCGATGGCTCTGGTCAATGCGGCCGGCCTGGCCGTCAACGCGGCGGTCGTGTCGCGGATGCCGGCCGTGACCGCGGAGCGGGTCACCCAGGGCCGGGTGAGTCCGTGGGGTGTGCTGCGCGACCACCCATACACCGCCCTGGCGACCGTCTTCGCGGTCGTCTGGCTGCACGGCATGATCTTCACAGAGGTTATGCCGCTGTGGGCCATCACGAAGACCGACGTGCCGAAGCCGGTGCTGGGTGCGCTGTTCGCCCTCAACACCATCATGGCCGTCCTGCTGCAGGTGCCGGCCACGCGCGGTGCCGACACCGCCGGCGGATCGGTACGCCTGATGCGCCGCGCCGGCGTCGCGAGCGCGGTCGCGTGCCCGGTGATCGCGTTGAGCGGCGCGACGCGCGACTGGATGACCGTGGGCGTGCTCGCGCTGTCGGTGGTGTTGACGACCGCGACCGAGCTGTGGAGCTCGGCCGCCCAGTGGTACTTCCAGACCGAGCTGCCACCCGCCGACCAACGCGGCGCGTACCTCGGCGCGAATCGGTCGGTGATGGGCGTCAGCCGGATGGTCGGTCCGGCGGCGCTGACGTTCCTCGCTATCCAGACCGGTGGTTGGGGCTGGTGGGTGATCGCCGCGCTGTTCCTCGCGTGCGCGGTGGCGGTCCAGCCGGTGGTGGCGTGGGTCCAGCGCACGCCACGAAACGGCGCGGTGGCGCCCACCGGTCCGGCGGTCGACGCGGCCGTCGGTTGACCGTCGTCGTTTCGACAGGTGACGCCGGCCGCAGCGCATAGAGTCTGGCCGTTGGGGCCGGCGACGACAGGGCAGGGCGGCGATGTCATCGGATACCGGAGATTCGGGCGGTACGCCCGACAGCACGCGTCTGCAGATCCTGTCCACGGAGCACTGGAGCCTGTTGGCGTCCCGGGCGCTGGCCTGGAACGAGTCGTTCAGACGGGCGGGCATGTTCCTGTCGACGCTCTCCGGCGCCACGGCTGCCCTCGCACTGGCAGCTCAGGCGTCGAGCTTCGGACCGACGTTCGTGTGGTTCGCGCTGGCCATCCTCCCGGTGGTCCTGTACGTGGGCATCGCGACATTCGTTCGCCTGGCCGTGTCGAACTACCACGACGCCCAGTGCGTTATCGGCATGAACCGCATCCGGGCCGCCTACCTCGAGGTGGCGCCGGAGCTGCGCCGGTACTTCGTAATGAGTCCATACGACGACATGCAGGGCGTGGGCGTGACGATGGGTGTGGAACCTGGTCGCAGCATGGCCGTGCGATTGGTCTCCGCGACACCGTCGGTCGTGGCCGTCCTCGACTCGGTCGTCGCGGGTGTGATCGGGGCGCTGCTCGGCCACGAGGCGGGTCTCGGGGTCGGGTTCACGATCGCGGCCGGGTTGGCGGCGTTCGCGCGCCTCTTCGGCGCATTCATGTGGTACGCGCGGCGGTACGTGACGCGTCTCTGGGCGTCGCACCGGCCCCTGTTCCCGCACCCGGACGGCGACTGATGCGGAGATGACCACCGTGCCAGCCGCGCGCCCGGCGATCTGCCACGCGAACATTCTGTACGTCCTCGGGCATTGTCTGGCCGGGCCACGGCCGTTCGACCCGCCATGCGAATATAGGAGGCGATGCGCCGAGGGGACGGCGCCTTTTTGGGGGGATCATGACTAGGTCGGTCATCAACGTGATCACTAGCCATCGGATGAAGTACGTCATCATTCTCTTCTGGCTCATCGTCGTGGCCGTGGCCGGGCCGCTCGCGGGGAAGCTGACCGGAGCACAGAAGAACGACGCGAAGTCCTGGTTGCCAGGCAGCGCCGAGTCGACGCAGGTCCTCGACGAGCAGGCCGCGTTCTCGTCGCCGGACACGATCCCGGCGGTCATCGTCTACGAGCGGCCGTCCCGGCTCAGCGACGCCGACGTAGTCAAGATCACGAATGATGCTCAGCGGTTCGCGCAGATTCCCGACCTTGACGGCCGGGTGAACGGGCCGATCTTTTCGGCCGACCGCCGCGCGGCTCAGATCTACGTGCCTCTCAACCTCGGGCCCAGCGGCTGGGAGAAGGCAGCCGACGTGGTCGCGTCCATGAAGGACACCGCGACCACGGATGTGAACGGCATGACGGTCCACATCACGGGGCCGGCGGGTTTCGCAGCAGACTCGGCGAAGGCGTTCGAGGGTATCGACAGCACGCTGCTGTACGGCACCGTGACCGTGGTCGTCATCATCTTGTTACTGACCTACCGCAGTCCCGTGCTGTGGTTGTTGCCGGTCATCTCCGCGGGCGTCGCTCTGACGGTCGCCCAGGCGGTCATCTACCTGCTCGCCAAGTACGCCGACCTGGTCGTCAACGCGCAGAGCCAAGGCATCCTCACCGTGCTGGTGTTCGGTGCCGGGACGGACTACGCGTTGCTGCTCGTCGCCCGCTACCGGGAGGAGCTGCGCCGGCATCACGACCGCCACGAGGCCATGGCCGTGGCGCTGCACCGCGCCGGCCCGGCCATCATCGCGAGCGGGGCGACGGTCGTGATCAGCATGCTCTGCCTGCTGGTCGCCGTGACCAACTCGACGAGGGGCCTCGGTCCGGTGGCCGCGATCGGCATCCTGGTCGGTCTCGCGGTGATGCTCACCCTGCTCCCGGCGTTGCTGGTGACCGTGGGCCGCTGGATCTTCTGGCCGGTCAAGCCGAAGGAGGGCTCGGCCGAGCCCACCGCCCGGGGCGTCTGGGCGCGCGTGGGCGCGCGCATCGCCCGCCGCCCGCGCCTGACCTGGGTCGTGACCACCCTCGCCCTCGGCGCGATGGCGGTCGGCCTCACGCAGCTCGACGCCACCGGCCTGACGAACAAGGAATCCTTCATCGGTACGCCCGATTCGGTCACCGGCGAAGAGGTCCTCGCCCGGCACTTCCCCGCCGGAACCGGCAACCCGGTTGTCGTCGTCAGCCGGGCGGACCACGCCGACCAGGTTCGCACGGCGGTCGCGGGTACCAACGGCATCGATCCGTCGACCGTCACCCCGCCGGCAATCAAGGGTGGCACGGCATACATCCAGGGGACACTGATCGCTCCGGCGGACAGTCAGGCCGCGTACAACACAGTGGACAGACTGCGCGACCGCGTGCACGCGATCTCCGAAGCGGACGCGAAGGTCGGCGGCAACACCGCGATCAACCTCGACGTGCAACGGGCGGCGCGATTCGACCGCAACGTGATCATCCCCATCATCCTGTTCGTGGTCTTCGTGATCCTGGCGCTGCTGCTGCGTGCCGTCCTGGCCCCGCTCCTGTTGATCGCCACCGTGGTCCTGTCGTTCGCCGCGGCGCTCGGCGCGAGCGCGCTGGTCTTCAAGTACGGCTTCGGCTGGAGCGCCGAGGATTCGTCGTTCCCGCTGTTCGTGTTCGTGTTCCTCGTCGCGCTGGGGATCGATTACAACATCTTCCTCATGACACGGGTGCGCGAGGAGACGGTCAAACACGGCACGCGACGGGCGGCCCTCATCGGCCTCGCCGCGACCGGCGGCGTGATCACGTCGGCCGGGCTCGTGCTGGCCGGCACGTTCGCGGTGCTCGCCACGCTGCCGCTCGTCGCCTTCGCGGAGATCGGTTTCGCGGTCGCCTTCGGTGTCCTGCTCGACACGCTCGTCGTCCGCTCGGTCCTGGTCACCGCGCTGAACCTGGACATCGGTCCGCGCGTCTGGTGGCCCAACCGGCTCTCGAAGACGCCCGACGTGGCTCCGGCAGAGGCGCCGGAACTGGTGCGCGCGTCGACCTGACCCTGGCCGTCACGGCACGACGGTCACCGGCCACCGGCCGGCGCGGACGAGCTTGCTCGCGACCGATCCGATGAGGCGGTGTCCGGCCTGCTCGGACGCGCCGACCACGACCATGTCCGCCTTCGCCTCGATCGCCGCCTGGCGCAACTCGACGAACGCGTCGCCCCTACGGACCATGAACGTGATCGGTATCGTGATGTCGTTGGCCCGCTCCTGGATCTGCCGCCGCAGGTCCGCGGTCGTCTCATCGAAGATGCTCTCCTGCGCGGCGGCGACCGCGCCGGGGGCCATCCCCGCCCACACCGAGGGCGCGGCGACGTACACGACCAGCAGCCGGGAGTGCTGGCGACGGGCGAGCCCGCCGGCGTACGCGCCCGCGCGCATCCCGGTGGGCGACCCGTCGACCCCGGCCAGGATCACCAGCGGGCCGTCGGTGCCGCGCTCGAACGGGCCCGGCAACCAGCGCGGGCCGTAATGCTCGACCAGTCTGATGGATCCGGCCTCTTCGGCGCCCACGAGGCCAGTATCGGCGACCGCGAGCCGTCTCGCCGACCCCGGGCCGTCGACGGATCTGGGGGAAATCCCCCGGGCGAAGTCGGGTGGTCGCCGCGTTCTCGCCGGCCCCCAGCGCTCCTAGCGTCATGAACGAAGGTGACCCGGGAGGTTCGATGATTGAGGCACGCGGGCTGACGAAGCGTTACGGCTCGGTCGTCGCCGTGGACGCGTTGAGTTTCGAGGTGCGGCCTGGGGTGGTGACCGGCTTCCTCGGACCGAACGGCTCGGGCAAGTCGACGACCATGCGGATGATCCTCGGTCTGGACCGGCCGGACGCCGGGTGGGTACGCGTCGGCGGGCGCCGCTACTGTGACCTGCCCTGGCCGCTGCGGGAAGTTGGCGCGGTGCTCGAGGCCAAGGCGTTCCACCCGGGCCGCACGGCCCGCAACCACCTGGCGGCGCTCGCGGCGAGCAATGGCATCCCGCCGTCTCGCGTCGGCGAGGTGCTCGGCACAGTCGGTCTCGCCAGTGCCCAGGACCGCCGGGCGGGGAAGTTCTCGCTCGGCATGGCTCAGCGGCTCGGGATCGCCGCGGCGCTGCTCGGCGACCCGGCGGTGCTGCTTCTGGACGAGCCCGTCAACGGCCTGGACCCGGCAGGCATCCGTTGGCTACGCAACCTTCTCAGGTCGCTCGCCGAGCAGGGCCGCACCGTGTTGGTCTCGAGTCATCTGATCAGTGAAATCGGCCTGACGGCCGATCACCTGCTGGTGATCGGCCGCGGGCGGCTGCTCGCGGACGCGTCCGTCGCGGAGCTGTCCGCGCGGTCGTCCTCGCTCGAGGAGGCGTTCCTGGAGCTGACCTCCGCCAGCATCGAGTACCGGACAAGGACGTGACGACTTTGACGACGGTTCCTCTCGCACGACCGAGGCGCTACGGCTTCCGGCACGTGGCGACGATGGAGTGGATCAAACTGCGCAGCATGCGGTCGACGTTCTGGCTGCTCGTGATCGCGGCGGTCGCGATGGTCGGCATCGGCGTCGCCGTGCTGAGCGTGTACCGGTCGCACGTGCCGCGCCCCGGTGCGGCGCAGATGGTCAACGATGGGCTGATTGGCGTCGTGCTCGGGCAGCTGCTGGTCGGTTTCCTCGGCATACTGATCATGACCACCGAGTACTCCTCGGGAATGATCCGGGCGACGCTCGCCGCCGTACCGAATCGGCGGCTCGTGCTCGCCGCGAAGGCGGCGGTGTTCGGCGCCGTCGGGTTCCTGTTCGGCGAGGCGGTCTCCTTCGCCACCTTCTTCGCCAGCCAGGCGGCGTTGTCCGGATCCCCAGTGCCCCGGTCGGCGTTGACCGATCCCGGCGTGGCCCGGACGGTCGCGCTCACCGGCGGGTACCTCGGACTGATCGGCCTGATCGGCCTGGGCCTGGGCGCCATTCTGCGTCACCCGGGCGCCACCGTGGGCGCGCTATTCGGCATCCTGTTCGTTCCGTTGTTCGTCCTGGGGTTGCTCGGTCCGGCCGGTTTCCATGTCGCCCAGTTCATGCCGATGTTCATCCTGGCCAATTCGGTGAGCGTGGTCGAGCCGGCCTCCCCTGCCCTGTCCGCGTGGGCGGGGATCGGGGTGCTCTGCGCGTACGCCGTCGCGTCCCTCGGCCTCGGTGCGTGGCTGCTGGTCCGGCGGGACGCCTGAGCAGGACAATCGACGCATGGCCAGCAGCGCACTTGGCACCGCGACGACCGCCGGCGCCGTGTCCGGCGCGCCCGCCCGCGGCACGGCGCCGGTGGCGGCCCTGCAGGCGCTCGTGCGAGCGCCCTTCGCGCCGCGGGCGCTGCGGGAGCTGCTGTTCTGCCTGATCGGGGTGGCGGTGGGACTCGGTGTCGTATGGGCGTTGTTCGGCGTGCCGCTCACCGCCGCTCTGATCGGCCGCGCCCTCTTCGGGGGCTCCCCGAGGACCGGAGGGTCACAGCTGCCCGCGCACGGCGACGGCGCGCTCACCCTCCTCGCCGGTGCACAGATCGTGGCGCTTTCGCTGATCGTCCTCGTGCCCCGCATCGCCCGCGGAGTCGGTTCGGTGCAACGCCGCCTCGCCGGGGCCCTGCTCGGCGACGCGATCCGGGCGCCGGCGCCGGTCAAGCGCCGCGGTCGCGGTCCGCTCGGCTGGCTGGCCGGCGGGCTGCGAGACGGGGCCGGCTGGCGGTCGGCGGCCTACCTCCTGCTCAAGGTGCCGCTTTCGGTCTTCGACGGGTACGCCGTGTTCTGCTGGATCGCCGGGCTGGCCAACCTGACGTACCCGTTCTGGTGGCGGTTGTTCGGCAACCACCCGCCGGGTGTGCGGCTGGACCCGGTCGCCGTGCTCACCCCGGTCGGCTCGTTCCGGGTCGCGACGTATCCCGGCACGTTCGCCGCGTTCGCGGCCGGTGCGGCCATGCTCCTCGCCGCGCCGTGGATCGCCCGCGGCGTCAACGGTGCGGACCGGGCGCTCATGCGCGCGCTGCTCGGACCGGGCCGACTCGCGCAGCGGGTCCGCGATCTGGAGGAAACGCGAGCGCGCGCGGTGGACGACAGCGCCGCCCTCCTGCGCCGGCTCGAACGCAACCTGCACGACGGCGCGCAGATGCGACTGGCCGCGCTGGCGATGAACCTCGGCCGGGCGAAGGAGAGTCTTGGCGACGACGGCGACGCCGCCGACCTCGCCAGCGCCCGCGACCTCGTCGACGCCGCTCACCGGAGCGCGAAAGACGCCCTGGTCGAGCTGCGCGACCTCGCGCGAGGCATCCATCCGCCGGTTCTGGACAACGGCCTCGCGGACGCGTTGGCGACGCTCGCCGCCGGGTCGGCGATCCGGTGCGAATCGGTGTGGGCATGCGGGACCGGCCGTCGCCGGCGATCGAGACGATGGCGTACTTCTGCGCCGCCGAGCTGCTCGCCAACGCCGCCAAGCACAGCCACGCCAACGTGATCACGGTTGAGGTGGCACAACGCGAGGGCGTACTCCTGCTGACCGTCGCCGACGACGGCGTCGGCGGAGCGGATCCGGGCGCGGGCACCGGACTCTCCGGGCTCGTCCAGCGGGTGCGTACGGTGGATGGCCGAATCCACGTCGCCAGCCCTCCGGGCGGCCCGACCCGCGTCGCGGTCGAGCTGCCGTTGCGGGCGTGAGGGACGGGCCGAGATGCGGGTGGTGATCGCCGAGGACGCCGCGCTGATGCGCGAGGGTCTGGTCGGGTTACTGGAGGACCGCGGCCACGACGTGTGTGCCGCGGTGACGACCGCCGAATCGCTGCTCGTCGCGGTGGCGGAGCACCGCCCGGACGTCGCCGTGGTGGACATCCGGATGCCGCCCACCCATACCGACGAGGGACTTCGCGCCGCGCTGACGCTCCGCCGCGACTATCCGGGCACCGCGGTGCTGGTGCTGTCCCAATACATCGAGACGAGGTACGCCACGCAGCTGTTGACCGGCAACGCCGCCGGCGTCGGTTACCTCCTCAAGGACCGGGTCGCCGATGTCGGGGACTTCGTCGACGCGCTGAGCCGGGTCGCGGCCGGCGGCACCGCGCTGGATCCCGAGGTCGTCAGCCAGCTGCTGCGTGCCCGCCGGCGGGCGCACGGCCTGGCCGAGCTCACGCCCCGGGAGCGGGACGTGCTGGCCCTGATGGCCGAGGGCCGGTCCAACACCGGCATCGCCGGCGCGCTGACCGTGACCGGCGGGGTGGTCGAGAAGCACGTGGCCAACATCTTCGGCAAGCTCGGCCTGCCACCCGCCGAGGGCGACAACCGGCGGGTCATCGCCGTCCTGCGTTACCTCGGCGCGCCCAGCGCGTGAACCCGGCGGCCGACCACCGCCGACACGTGGGCCGTTAGCCTCGCCGCGGGCCGTCGTCGGGGTCGGGCGGAGCGACCCGCTGGTCTCGGTCCCCGAGACAGGCCGCCTCGACCGACCGGTACGTGGGCAGGTACGTGGCCAGCCCCACCCCCGCGAGCAGCCGCAGGAGAGACGCGGGCGGCGCTGCCAGCCGGAAGAAGCCGCCGGCGTCCGTGCACGCCCGGTGCGTCATTAGCAACGTCGACAGCCCGATCGA
>DASXRC010000149.1:0-8334 GCA_036506795.1 Micromonosporaceae bacterium | reverse complement strand
TCGGCCCGCGCGGCGTATCCGGCGAGGGCGCCGGCGGGCACGGCGGCGCAGGCGATCAGAATGCCGGCGAGCACGCCGAACCACACGAGTCGGGCGGCCCGCCCGGTCCATTTCATCGTGGGGTGCCGTGTGCAGCCACGGACGGATCTGCGTCGCGTTCATTTGTCGTCCGCTTGGCGGAGCCAGGCGGTGCGGGCCGGCGCCGCACTGCCCGCCCGGCCGGCCGCGGTGGCATCACGAACGCCTCCGCGCGCAGCGCCGCGACTCCGATCCGCGGCAGGTCGCGCATTGTCGGGAAACATAGGTAGCGCGGCTGCCATGACGGCTGGTACTTGGCGTTGGCCCGGTAAAGGGACTCGAGTTGCCAGATCCGTGAGGCCAGCACCAGTGCGGGCCGCGAGGCGCGGAGGATCGGGCCCGTACCCAGCTGATCGCCGCGGGCGAACAGCCATCGCAGAACGGCGAAGTTGAGCGACAGCCGGCGTACGCCGAGTCGTGGCGCCGCTCGTACCACCGCGACGACCATGAACTCGATGAGCCCGTTGTCGCTCGTGCGGTCGCGTCGCATCAGGTCAAGCGAGAGCCCGTCCGGGCCCCACGGTACGAATTGGAGCAGTCCACGCAGCCGCCCGTCGGCGTCCCACGCCAGGGCGAGGACGCAGTCGGGGTCGGCCGCGTCGCCGATGCGGGACAACGCCATCGAGAAGCCACGCTCGACGTCGCCCTCCCGGAGCTCCTCCGACGCCCGCACGGCCTCCGCGATCACCTCCGGTGCGAGATCCGACTGGCGAGCCACGTGGCAGCGGTAGCCGGCCCGTTCGACGCGGGCAACCGCCTGTCGTACGCCTCGCATCGCTCGCCCGTCGAGCGTGAAGTCCGCGACGTTCACGATGGCCTCGTCTCCGAGCTCGATCACGTCGAGGCCATGCCGCCGGTAGACCCGCCCCGCCAGTTCGCCGCACCCGAGCACGGCGGGGGTCAGTCCGTGCCGGCCGCATTCGTCCAACCACGCCGTGACGGCGCGGGGCCAGGCCTCCGGATCTCCGAGCGGGTCACCGGAGGCGAGGCTGACCCCGGAGACCAGCCGGTACGCGATGGCGGCCTTGCCGCTCGTCGACCAGATCACCGACTTGTCTTCGCGCAGCGCGAAGTAGCCGAGCGAGTCCCGTTGGCCGTAACGATGCAGGAGCTGCCGCAGCCGTCGGTCGTCGTCGGCCGATAGTCCCGGTCGAACGACCCAGGGCCGCAGGAGGATGACGAGCGCTACGCCGACCGCGAGCAGGCCCATCGCGCCGGTGGTGATGGCGACCGCGCCGGCCACCCGCGGGCTGGTGAACCTCAGCGGCCCGGTCAGGCCGACCATGCCGTACGCGACGTGCACGAACCACAGGCGCGGGGACTGTCCGGGCGCCAGCCGGCTCGATCGCAGCCAGATCTCGGCGACGCCGAGGAGGTACCCGGCCGATGCGAACCCGAGCAGCGCGAGCAGCGCCCGCCACCGGCTGGCCGGCTCCGCCGCGGCCCGGAACTGGCTTCGGACGCCGATGAGCAGGGCCAGCAGCGCGGCGGAGATCGCAGCGGCGTCGACGTCGAGACTCTTGACGAGGTTGAGCAGCACGCTGGCCGCGGCGAGGGTGACGGCGACGAACCAGGCCTCGCGGTTGCCGCGTCGCAGCCCCAAACCCAGGTAGATCAGCAGCAACCCGATAGCGGCGGTCGCCGCGTGCGCGGTCTGTACGCCGACCGCCGGTACCACTTCGGTGACCATGCGCAGCCGGGCGCGCTCCGGCGGCACGACCGCCGCCACGACGTTGATCGCTCCGGTTGCCGCCACGAGGCGGCCGACCGTGCGTACGGCGACCGGCGGGCGCACACGCGTGTTGCACGGCCCGGAAGTGCGGCGGGGAACACCGGCGGCCTGCACGCACGTAGTGTCCCAACGCCGAGATGAGGAGACGATGAGAACGCGGCCGGTCGGTTCCCATCGGCCGCGCTGCGGGCCGAGCGCCGTCAGCCGTCGAATCGCGTCTGAATCGGCAGACCCTCCTGGTCGCCGGCCGGTTCCGCCTCGGCGGGCAGCCCGGCCGCGGGTCCTGCGCCGGGAACCTCACCCCGGGCGACGGCCGCGGGCGCCGTCTCCCGGCGGATGCCCGCAGCGGCGTAGGCCTCGTCCTCGTCGAGCGTCTCCCGCTCGAGCAGGGTGTGTGCCAGCCGGTTCAGCTGCTCCCGGTGGTCGCGCAGCGTCGCGACGGCCTCGGCGTAGCAGTCGTCGACGATCCGGCGGACCTCCTTGTCGACGAGCTCCCTGGTGGCCGGAGCGACGCCGTCGAGGCCGAGGGGTGACTCCTGTCCGGGCGGTGGCAGCACCGATACGGGGCCGATGGTCTGGGACATGCCCCACCGCCCGACCATCTGACGGGCGATGGTGGTGACCTGGTCGAGGTCGTTCTCGGCGCCGGTGGTGACGTCGCCGTAGACGTTCTCTTCCGCCGCCCGCCCGCCGAGAGCGCCGACTATGCGACCGCGGAGGTACCTCGCGGAGTACCCGTAGCGGTCCGCCTGCGGGCTCTGAAAGGTCACGCCCAGTGCCTGGCCGCGGGGGATGATGGACACCTTGCGCACGGGGTCCGCGCCCGGCGTCAGCATGCCGAGCAATGCATGCCCGGACTCGTGGAACGCCGTGCGCTCCTTCTCCTCGAGCGACAGCATGATGCCGCGAACCGTGCCCAGCACGACCTTCTCCAGTGCGTCGCTGAAGTCCGATTGGGTGACCCGGTCGTGGCCGCGCCGGGCGGCGAGCAGGGCCGCCTCGTTAACGAGGTTCTTCAGGTCAGCGCCGACCATGCCCGGGGTGGACGCCGCCACCTCCGAGAGGTCGACGTCGCCCGCCAGCGGTACGCCACGGGTGTGCACCTCGAGGATCTGCCGACGTCCGGTCTGGTCGGGCGCGCTGACCGTGACCCGCCGGTCGAACCGGCCGGGTCGCAGCAACGCCGGGTCAAGGATCTCGGGCCGGTTGGTCGCCGCGAGCACGACGACGCCCTCGGTGCCGGTGAACCCGTCCATCTCGGTGAGGATCTGGTTGAGCGTCTGTTCCCGCTCGTCGTGGCCGCCGACCGACTGCGCGCCGCCGCGGGAACGCCCGATGGCATCGAGCTCATCGATGAAGATGATCGACGGCGCGACCCTCTTGGCCTGGTCGAACAGGTCACGCACCCGGCTCGCCCCGACGCCGACGATAAACTCGATGAACTCGGCCGCCGAGATCGAGAAGAACGGGACGTTGGCCTCTCCGGCCACGGCCCGGGCCAGGAGGGTCTTGCCGGTGCCCGGCGCGCCGGACAACAGCACGCCTCGCGGAATCTGCGCACCCAACCGGCGGTAGCGCTCGGGACGGCGCAGAAAGTCCACGATCTCCGTTACCTCGCTCTTGACCTCATCGATGCCAGCAACGTCGGCGAACGTGACGCGGGGTCCGGAGTCGGGTTCGTACAGCCTGGCCCGCGATCGGCCGAAGCCGCCGAGCCCGCCGAGCCCACCTCCGGCCGCGCTGCGCCGCAGGAACCAGATGAGCAGCCCGACGAACAGCAACGTCGGGCCGAACCCCACCAGCACCTGCCGCCACAGCGGTGCCGGCTGGTCGGGCGGGTTCGCATTGACGAGGGCACCCGTGTCCTGAAGCTCCTTGAACAGGTCGTCGGTCGCAAACGACGGCCGCTGCGTGGTGAACCGGTCGACCTGCTTGGCATCCTTGCTGCCCGGTGGGTAGCCGACCTTCTTCTTGAACTCCCCCTCGATTTTGTCCGCGGTCGACGTGATCTCCTTGACGTTGCCGGCATCGACCTGCGTCGTGAAGAAGGTGTAGGAGACCTTGGTACGCGGCGCCGGACCGAGCATCAGGGACGCCACGATCCAGTTCACCGCCAGCAACGCGAGCAACACCCACCAGAACCGGACCCAGTTCGGGCGGCGAGGCGGCGGTGCCTGGCGCGGGCCGCCCTCGACCCGCCATGGCGGCGGCGGCGCCGGCTCCCGACCAAACGGCCCTCGGCCCGGCCCACGGGCCGAAGTCGGGCGGTCGGGGCTGCGCGGAGGCGCATCCGGCGAACTCATATCCCAGTCCTACCCCAGCGCCCCAACCAGATCCAGTGAACCGAGGAACGCGGGTGCGCGTGACCTACCCCGGAGGGATCATCGGCGGATGACCGTTGCCGCGGCCGGCGACAGCCGCCGGACCGTCGTCGTCGCCCTCGCCGCCAACGTACTCATCGCAGCGGCGAAGGGCACCGCGGCGGCGTTGAGCGGGTCGAGCGCGCTGCTGGCCGAGGCGGGCCACTCGGTCGCCGACTCCGGCAACGAGCTGCTCCTGCTCGTGGCGCTCAATCGCAGCGGGCGGCCGGCCGACGCGACACACCCGTTCGGGTACGGGGCGGAGCGCTTCTACTGGTCGTTGCTCGCCGCTATCGGCATCTTCGTCGCCGGTGGGTTGACGGCGATCGTAGAGGGCGTACGTCAGCTTCAGCACCCGCGCGGGCTGACGGCGGCCGGTGTGGGGTACGCCGTCCTCGCCGTTTCGCTCGTGCTCGACGGGGCGTCGTGGCGCACGGCGTACCGGCAGCTGCGCGGCGAGTCGCGCGGGCGCGGGTTGACGTTGCGGACGTACATTCGGCGCAGCAGCGACCCGACCGCGACGACGGTGTTCTATGAGGACACCGCGGGCGTCATCGGCGTCACGCTGGCGGCCGTGGGCCTGGCGCTGCATCAGATCACCGGGTCCGCGGTGCCCGACGCGCTCGCCAGCCTGGCAATCGGCGTCCTGCTCATCGTCCTCGCGGTCCGGCTGGCCCAGCGCGATCGTGAGCTGCTGACCAACCGGTCCGCGTCACCGGCCATTGTGGACGGGGTGCGCCGGCTGCTGCTGGCCGAGCCGGGCGTGACCGGCGTGCCGCGGTTAGAGGTGCTCATCGTCGGGCCACGCACCTGGCTGATCACCGGCGAGGTCGCCATCGACGGGTCCTGGCCGAACAAGGACGTGACGCGGCTGGTCGGCGACCTTCGCGGGCGGCTGCGGACCGAGCCGGGCGTCGCCGAGGCGTACCTCACCCCGGTGGCCGACGGTCGCGGTTGACCGCCCCGGGGGCACGGCGGCCGGCCATTCACGGCCGGGACCCGGCCGCGATGATGTCGGGATGCGGCAGACCTTCGACCCGCGCAACGCGGACATCGTGTACTGGGTGGGCGGCGTGCTACGTCACCGCGACGAGCCGGGGCTGTCCCCGTTCGACTCGGTCGTGCAGGGCGGCGACGCGGTATGGGAGGGACTGCGCGTCTACGACGGACGCGTCTACGGCCTGCACGAGCACCTCGACCGGCTGTACCGGTCCGCGCAGGCGCTCGGCTTCGCCGCGACGCCGGCGCGCGACGAGATCATCGACGCGATCCGGGCGACGCTCGCGGCGAACGACATGCGGGATGGCGTGCACATCCGGCTCACGCTCACGCGCGGCGTGAAGGTGACGAGCGGCATGGACCCCCGGCTCAACGAGGCCGGCTGCACGCTCGTCGTGCTCGCCGAGCACAAGGCGCCGGTGTACGACACGAACGGGCTCAAGCTGATCACCGCGTCGATCCGGCGGCCGGCGGCGGACGTGCTCGACCCGAAGATCCACCACAACAACCTGCTGAACTCGATCCTCGCCAAGATGCAGGCGAACGCGGCCTCAGCTGACGACGCGGTCATGCTGGACGACCGCGGGTTCGTGGCGGAGACGAACGCGACGAACCTGTTCGCGGTTGCCGGCCGCATGCTGTATACGCCGCATGTGCACGCGTGTCCGGCGGGCATCACGCGCGCGACCGTACTCATGCTCGCGCGCGCAGCAGATGTGACGGCAGAGGAACGGGACCTGTCGTTGACCGACTTCTACGCGGCGGATGAGGTGTTCTGTACCGGGACGATGGGCGAGGTTGCCGGCGTCATTGAGATCGATGGCCGGCGCATCGGTGGCGGCGGCGTCGGGCCGGTCACCACGCGAATCGCGGATCTCTATCAGGCACACGCGAAGACCCACGGCGTGCCGATCGTCGCCTAACGGCTCGGCTCAGCCGGTGTCGAGGCGGAGTCGATGACGCGCGAGCGCGTCGTAGTACGGCCGAGCCCGATCCACCAGCGGAGCGAGCCGGTCGGGAACCTCCGGCGGCGTCGGATCGTACGGCGCGAAGCCGGTGGACGCCCAAACGCCGGCGTACCAATGTGGGGCCCAGACCCCGTCGGTGTCGCGGTCGCCCGCCGGCCACGCCAGCATCGCCGGATCCCAGGCGATCCCGAGCGCGCCGCACAGCGACCGGAGCATGCCGGCCGGATTCCCCAGCACGTCCGCGGCGTCCACGACCGGGCCGCCGTACCGCTCGAAGATCTCGCGCTGCTGGGGGAGACCGATGTCGGCGAGCGTCGGATCACCCCGCACCTTCGCGTACGACGCGACGACGGCCGCCGGATCGCGGATCAGGTACGCGTGCGTGAGGGCGCCGAGCCAGCCCCGTCCAATGCCAGGCAGCAGGTGGTGACTCATGTGCTTCTGGTAGTGCACCGCGATGCCGTCCGGTAGCGGGCCGGTCAGCGCCGCCGCGACCGCCTCCCACGAGGTCGGCTGGCTCGCCAGAATCTCGTCGCGTCCCGGATGGTCGAGGCCGGTCATCGCGAGGTAGTGCGCGTACAGCGGCTCATCGACGACGAGCGTGTCGGCGCGTGCCCCGAAGCTGCGCATCATCGCGGTGGAGATGGTGCGCGGCCCGGACCACATGGCGACGCGTACGACGCCCACGCCGAAACCGTAGCCGGGCGGTGCCGCCACCCGCCGCCCGGCCGGGTGGTGCGGATCAGACCGGGGGCGGGCTCGTGTAGACGGTCGGGTCGCCCTGGACGATCCAGACGTTGGGGTGGTCGATTGGGAGGAACGACCGGTCGCCGCCGGGCTCGCGGGTCGCCGGCACGGAGTCGCCCGAGGGCAGATGCATGATGAAGTTGACGGGCTGGGTGTCGTCGACGAGCGGGATGTCGTACTCGGCCCAGCCACCGACGATCCTGGTCCACGGCCATGGGTTATCCCAGGCGATCTGCGCCAGCACGGCCGGGTCGACCGCGTTGCCCCACATATGCAGGCCCCATCCGCTGTCCTGGTCGCCGTAGTCTCCGGCAGGCCGGAAGTAATGCAGCGTCGCGACTGTGACCGGTGGACCGGCGTACTGGACGGTCCGGACCGCGCTCGTCGCGGTGGCACCGCTGGGCTCGGTGAGGATCGCCCGGTATTCGACCATGGTGCCCACCGCGAGGTCCGCCGGCAGCTGGTCGAACACGGTGTAGACCGGCGAGGAGGAGTCGGCGCCGACCGGCGTCCAGGCCCCGCCGGCGATCCGGCGCTCGAAGCTCACCACGTGGGTCGCCCGTTCCGGGTCGACGACCGCGCGGACCTGGACGGTGCCGCGCACCCGGCTGCCCTCGGTGGGTGACTCGATGGTCACCAGCGGCGGCGGCACGACCGCCGACTTGGCCGCGCTGGCCGCGGTGTGCCGGCGGTTGTCGAGCACGACCGCCCGGTAGTGCAGGGGTGTACCGGTCGGCAGCCCGCTTACGTCGTGGAACACCTGGTACGGCGCGTTGTCGTCGGTGCCGATCGGACGCCACGGGCCGTCGCCGACCTGCGCGTAGAACGTCACCTCGTAGAAGGAGTCACCTGCCAGGTCCGCGGACACGTGCATCCGGCCCCGCGACTCGGCGGCCGGCTCCGGGTCGGACAGCGTGACCGCCGGCGCCGCCTTCGAGGCCGGAATCCGGCCCTCCGACGCGTATACCACGGCGGCCAGCGGCGGGACGGTCAGTGTGAGGGCACCGTCCACACCGGACTTGACCTCCACCGGACCCGCGCCGTACACCTGCTCGAACGTCCGCTTGGCGACGTAGGTCGGAATCGCCGCGGTCTGTGCCTGCTCGCTGTTGTTGAGGGCGACAACGTACTCGCGCTGCTCGTCACGGTCCAACCGGGAGAACGCGTAGATTCCGGGACCCTCCGAGGCGTACCGGTGCTGCTGCGCGCCGCTGCGCAGGGCCGGGTGCGTGCGGGCGAGCGCGGTGAGACCGGCGATGGTCTGGTAGAGGGGGTGGCCGGGGACGAAGTTGTCCTGCCCGTGGGTAGCGGTGGTGCCGAGCAGGTCGTCGTCGAGGTACTCGGGGACGCGGCTGGCGAACATCGTCTGCCGGGCCAGTTGGTCGCCGCCGTCGCCGGTGAAGCCCTGCTCGTCGCCGTAGTAGACGACCGGGTTGCCGCGGGACAGGTA
>DASXRC010000148.1:0-7777 GCA_036506795.1 Micromonosporaceae bacterium | reverse complement strand
CGTGAAGATGCCGCCGCCGACCCGCATGAACATCGCGAGCAGGGCCGCGCCGAAGCCGAAGCCCTCCAGGACCGTCGGGGCGTCCCCCTTGTAGATCAGGACGACCAGCGAGGCGCCGAACAGGCCCAGGCCGACGGTCATAAACCCGACGACGCCGCCGGTGCGGAAGGCGATCTTCATGGCGGCCTCGCGACCACCGTTGGCCTCCCGGGCGGCGGCCGCCACCCGCACGTTCGCGCGGGTGGCGAGGGCCATGCCGGAGCCACCGATAAACGCGCTGAACAGCGCGCCGACCACGAAGAACGCCGACCGACCGAGCTTGATCGCGAACTCGTTGTCGCCGGCGTCCGCCACGGGCAGCAGGAACAGGACCACCACCGCGATGACGACGAACACGCTGAGCGTCTTGAACTGACGGAAGAGGTACGCGGTCGCGCCCTCCTGGACGGCGCTGGCGATCTCCTGCATGTCTTTGGTGCCCTTGCCGGCCGCCAATACGGCCCTGACCAGGGCCGCCGCCGATCCGAGTGCCACCAGCGCGATCACCGCGGCGATGATGACGTAGGTGAGGTTCTCACCTGCAAGGGACAGCCCGCCGCCATCGGCGGCCAAGGTCCCGGACATCCATGTCCTCCTGTACCGAAACGCGCATCACCCTACGGGCGGACTGTTCCCGACGAGCGACGTCTCCACGCGCACAGCCGCGGGGAGCACCCAACTCCTGGCGCCCGCACGCGCGGGACCAGGGCAGTAGTAAACGACCCGGGTACTCTAGCCGCCGGCCGTGTTGGCGGTCACACCGAGGATCGGTCCGGTCGTGGTGATCTTTATCGCAGCGCCGGCACCCGTAAATCACCGGGCCGGGCGAACCGGCCAGACCATCCGCACCTCGGTGCCGATGCCCTCGTCGACCGGCCGCACCTGCAGGTCGTCCACGAACCCGGCGAGCAGCGCGAACCCGACCCCGACCGTGAGGGCCTCCTCGGTCAGGGACTCGTCGGCCAGCTCGTCCGGCGGGAGCGCGGCCAGCCCGAGCCCCGCTTCGATGGGCGCCCGATCGGTGACGCGCACCATGTACTCACCGTCATCGGACATCTCAACCAGCACCGGATCGCGCAGGCCGTACTGCTGGTGCAGCGCGACCGCCCGGGTGCAGGCCTCGCCGATCGCCAGGCGCACCTCGTCCAGCAGCTCCTCCGCCACCCCGGCCCGACGCGCGACGGCCACTCCGACCAGCCGCGCGGTGCGTACGTGCACCGGCGCTGGTGAGAACTCCAGCCGCACGGTAGACATCGCGGTGCCCACCGTCATGCGGTGGGACCAGGAGCCGCACCGGTCGCCTTGCCGACCGAGTCGTACAGCGGAAACACCTGATCCAGGGCGGTGATCCGGAAGATCTTCAGGAGGGGTTCCTTCGAACACACCAGGCCGAACGCTCCGCCCGAGGCCCGCAGCCGCTTGTGCGCGCCGACCAGCACTCCCAGCCCGGTGGAGTCGAGAAAGTCAACCCGATCCAGGTCGACCACGACCTTCGCCGCACCGGCGTCGATCAGCTCGGCGAGCCGTTCCCGCAGCTTCGGGGCGGTGTAGACGTCCACCTCGCCGCCGACCTCCAGCACCGTGTGCCCGGCGACGGTGCGGGCTGCCAGCGACAACTCCATCCCGACCTCCTCCGACGGGTGGCCGATGATCCGGCGTACCCCCTTTCGGGCATCTAACCATCGGCGCGTCCCGACTAGCACATCGCTGGTCGGAAACTGCCGATAGCCTGGCCGCGCCGCAACGCCGACCGGGCCCGCCCGGGCCGAGGCCGCGGTGCCGGTCCTGCCGGCAGCGGACGCGCCGCCGCACTGCGCGACTACACGCTTCCGCCTCCCCCGGTGCAGGGGACGGCCGGCTGGTTGTGACGAGACTGCCCGCGCGAAGGGCCTGAGAGGACGCTACGAGTGGGGGCCGCCGCTCAGGTCCATCAGACGAGATCCGTCGGCCGGTTCAGCGACCGATGTAGAGCTCGCCGTCGCGCTCGGTCACGGGGGCCCGCCCAAGTGGCCACACCCGGGTGAGCATGAGGTAAGCGAAGTCCAGGCCGGGCACCTTGGCGAAGTTCCCTTGCGGTCCCCTAACCATCCGGCCGGTTCCCACGTCGTAAGCCGAGCGATGCCATGGGCAGACCAGGCAGCCGTTCTCATCGATGCTGCCACCCGCCAGGTCGGCGCCGAGATGGCGACATCGCCGCGTGACCGCGAAGTAGTGCCCGCCGGCGTTCCCTACGGCATAGCGCCCCACGCCAATCACCTTGCCTGGCGGGAGATCGGCAGCGACGCCAACCCGCTGCTCTGCGTTCATTGCGCCTCCTCGCGCGGACACTGTCCATCTCCATCGACCCTAGGCCCCCCTTGGGCGCGGTGGTGACCGGGCGCCAGAATCTCCTCGGGCGACGGAAGCTGCCGGGGGCGGGAGACCGGCGTCCGCAGAGAATCCCATCCACGGCTGCGCCGCGACGCCGACCGGACCGGCCCTGGCGGAGGCGGCGACGGTGCGGGTCATGCCGGGGAGCGGGTGCGCGGCCACCTCCACGGTGACCACGATCTCCCAGCCATCGACGGCACACGACACGAGCCGCGCCCGGTTGGCCGAGGCGATATCCGCGGCGGACTGGCACGCCGCGTCCCTGCCCTCGACGACACGGGCCGCGCCCGCGAGCGCGCCTAGATCGGCGGCGTTGCGTGCCCGGTGGTGCGCGACCGTCGCGATGCCCACGGCGGAGCCCGCGACGCCGGCCGCCACCAGAACGAGGCCGACCGCGGCCAACCAGAGCGAGGCGGACCCACGGTCCTGCCGCCCACGGCGCCGCGTCGGGCCGGCCTCGGGTGTCATCTCCCTAGGCCCGTCGTGGGCATCACGGCGTCGGCCCCGGCGCGCCCGGCTCGACGGCCGCGATAGCCGATGCCTCAGCCTCCAGGCTGGGTAGCCGGACACCCACGGCTCGGACGGGCGCGCGGACCGTCGCCACGACCCGGCCGCCGTCGACGGTGACCGTGACCGCCGCACCCGCGGGCGCGGATCGCCAGGCCGCTTCGGCCCCGGGCTCGCCGCGCGCGGCGGCCAGCGCCGCGTCGCGAGCGGCATCGACGCAGCGCAGCTTGGTCGTGACGCCGTTGACCGCGGTCAGCCCCACTAGCAGGAGCAGCACCAGCCCCGGCAACCCAACGGCCAGCTCGGCGGTCGCCGAACCGCCCGCGGCTCGCCGGCCGGTGGGCAGGCGCCCCCGCCCGCCGACGTGGCGGGCGGAGGCGACACCGGCCGATCCTGCGATCACTTCAATGCCCGATCGATGATCGCGGTGAGTGCTGCCTGGACGTGTCCGCTGGTCAGGACCTTCAGCAGGATCCCGGCGAAGGCGACCGCGGCGATTGTGCCGACGGCGTACTCGGCGGTGTTCATTCCCGAGTCCCCGCGGAGCCGGGCCAGTAGCTTGCGCACGACGTCTCTCCCCTCTGCGAACGGTGGTCTACAGCACGTCGCCGAGCACGGCGACGATCACCGGCACCAGGCCGGCGAGCAGGAAGGCCGGCAGGAAGCACAGCCCGAGCGGCAGCACGATCAGGACACCCGCCCGCCGCGCGGCCGCCTCGGCCGCGGCACCGCGATCGGCGCGCAGATCGTCGGCCAACCGACTCAGGGCTCCAGCGAGGGCGCCGCCGCTTGTGCTGCTGCGAACCGCGGCACGGGTCATTCGGTCCGCGCCGGCCAGGGCGCCGAGGTGTGCCCAGCCTTCCGCCGGCCCCGCGCCGAGGCGGAGTGCGCGAGCCACGCGCGCCAGCCGCTCACCGAGCGGGCCGCCGAGCGCATCGGCCACGGCACCAACCACGCCGTCGACCGGGGCGCCGGAGCGGAGCCCGGCCGCCAGCAGGTCCGCGGCGAGCGGAAGGTCTCGTTCCGCGCTCACCCGCTCGGACCGGGCCGAGGCCGGCTCCACCCGGCGCAGCGCGTGATGCGCGCCGATCGCGGCGGCGGCGCCCAGAACAATGCCCAACCAGCCTCCGGCGAGCACAGCCACGGCCATACCCGCGGCGGCCGCGCCCACCCGGGCGAGGTCGGGCACGCGCCTGACCCGGGCGGCGGGCGCACGGAGCCGGGCGAGCCGGCGGCGAACGGCACGCAGTGGTCCCGGCCGGCGAGCAGGCGGCCAGCCCACCAGCACCGCTGTCGCGACGATGAAGCCCGCCAGCCAGATTCGCGCCGGCATCACGCCACCCGCGGTTGCGCGCCGAGCCGCTCTGCCCACATCAGACCGGCGACCTGCAGCGCGAGCGCGGCCAACGCGCAGCCGGCGCCGAGCGGCGTGTGCAGGAGGATCCGCAGCGGGTCGGCACCGATCGCGTACCCGAGGGCGAGACCACCGACGGGCAGGGTGCCGAGGAGCCACGCCGTTGCGCGTGCACCCGCGGCCTGTGCAGAGGCGGCGGCTCCCGCCCGGTCGCCGGCACGGGCGTCGGCCTCGACGCGCTCGATCAGGTCCGCGACTGGCGCACCGGTCTGCTCGGCCAGCCGCCACGCCGCGGATGTGAGCCGCGCGATCCGCTCATCTCGGCTGGCGCGATGCCGCCGGGAAGTGGCGACCGTCGCGCCGCCGACGATGGCGGCGCCGAACTCTTCCCAGGCCGTTACCGGCGGTAGGCCGGCCCGCAGGTCGGCCGCGAGCGAACACAGTGCGTCCAGCGTTTGCCGCCCACGCTGCCGCGCGAGGCGATCGCCCCTCATCCGCAGCGCTGCCCGGGCCGCCAGTCCCCCGTACGCCGCGGCCGCGATCGAGCCCACCGGCCCGCCCAACAGACCGCCCATTGATCCACATAGGACGATCGCGCCGCCGATCGCTCGGCGGGCCGGCCACTCTGCGACCGCGGCGACCAGCGCACTGGGACGGACCGTCGCTGATCGTCGCGTTCGGTGGCCACGAAGCGCGCGCCGCAGTCGTGAGTGGACGGACATTCCGGGCCACGCCAGGAGGACGGCGGCGAGGGTGAGACAGCCGCCGGCCAGCGCGGCGTCACGGTTCATCGCTGCCCCCTCCGGATGCGTCGCCGCTCGCGTCGAGCAGCACGGGCGGAGGAGGGAGGCCGCGCTCGGCGAGCATGCCGGCGAGCCGAGGGGCGGCCGGGCCCGCGCCGCGGAGCCGATGCCACGCCGGCACAGCCGTGACCAGGCGAGCGGGCCCGGTCGACGACAGCACGCAGATCGCTTCGAGGACCCGGCCGCGGGACGTCCGGCCGACGTGGAGGACCACCTGCAGGGCGGCGGCAATCTGCGCGTGCAGCGCGGCCCTTGGCAGCCCGCCGAGCAGGCCGAGTGCCTCGAGCCGGGCGGGAACGTCCGCTGGGGCGTTGGCGTGCATTGTGCCGGCCCCGCCCTCGTGACCGGTGTTGAGCGCGGCCAGCAGATCGACGACCTCGGCCCCGCGACACTCCCCAACCACCAGGCGGTCCGGCCGCATGCGCAGCGCCTGGCGAACGAGATCCCGCAGGCCGATCGCACCGGCGCCTTCCACGTTGGACGTTCTCGCCTGCAGGGCGACCACGTGTGGGTGGACCGGCCGGAGCTCGGTGGCCTCCTCCACCAGCACGATCCGTTCGGTCGACGGCACCAGGCCGAGCAGGGTACCGAGCAGCGTGGTCTTGCCTGACCCGGTGCCGCCGGTGACCAGGTACGCGAGCCGGGCCGCGACGATCGCGGCGAGCAGCGGCGCCACGGCCGGCCGTACCGTGCCACGCTCGACCAGATCGGCCACCGAGAACGGCCGCTGCCGGAACGTCCGCAACGAGAGGTACGGACCGGTGCTGGCCACCGGGGGCAGGACCGCGTGCAGCCGGGTGCCGTCGGCGAGCCGGGCGTCCGCGTACGGGCAGCCGTCGTCGAGCCGGCGGCCGCAGGCGGCGGCGAGGCGCTGCGCGAGTCGTCGCACGTCGCCCGGCCCACCGACCGACACCGATGCCCGGGCCAATCCGGCGCCACGATCGACCCAGACCTCGGTGCCGTTGATCAGCACATCGGTGACCGTCGGATCGGCGAGCAGCGGCGCGAGCGGCCCGGCGCCCACAAGGTCGTTCTGCACCTCTCCAGCCAATCGGAGCACGGCAGCGTCGCCGAGCACCGCCGTCCCGGACTCGGCGCGGACGGCCGAGACGATCGCGGCAGGCGTCGCTTCGCCCCCGTCTACCGCGAACCGGTGCCGCACACGGCAGGCCAGCTCTGTCACGCCGCCACCGCCGTCGGAACGTGTGCCACCAACTCGGTCACGAGGCGCTGGCAGAGCGAGGCGAGTGGGCCGCGCCCGGTCTGCGCCGGTGCCTCGCCGCGCTCGAGGGCCGCGGCCAGCCTCGGCTCCGGACGCAGCGTGCCGGCGAGCGGAAGTCCGAGCGCGCGGATCACTTCGTCCGCCTTGAGGCCGCCCGGCGAGGGTCCGCGCACGACGACGGAGAGTTCCTCGCAGTGCGGCGTGACCATACGAGCCACGCGACCGGCGGCCGCCACGGCTCGTAGCTCTGCCGGCACCACGAGGAGGGTTCGGTCGGCCGCCTGCAAGGCGAACACCGCGGCGTCGTCGAGCTGCCTTGGGACGTCGACGACGACGAGGTCGCGGGCTCGTCGCCCGGCCTCGAGCGTCGCCGTCATCGCCTCCGGTCGCAGGGTGAGCTGGTCGCTCCGGTCGAACGAGAGGACGACGAGGTCGCCGCGCCGGGGAAGGGCATCCACCAGCGCGGTCGCATCCACTCGCCCATCGGCCTGGCTCAGGCCGGACCACCGCAGCCCGACCAGCTCCTCCCAGCCGAGCGCGATGTCGAGCCCGCCGCCGAGCGGGTCGCCGTCGACGAGCAGCGCGCCGAAGCCGAGCCGGCCGGCCGTGATGGCCAACGCGGCCGCGAGGACGGTCGCACCGGCACCGCCGCGGCCACCGATCACCGCGACGGTACGGCCGTCGGCGTGACCGCCGAGCCGGCAGTCGGCGAACCGGTCGACGAGCCACGGTTCAGCGGCCGGCAGGATCGCGACGTGTGCGGCGCCGATGAGCTCGGCGAGCTGCCACGGCGGCTCGGCGGCCCCGGCTCGGCCCACGATCGCCAGGCCGGACCGGCGCGGCAGTCGGGCTCGAAGGCACGCGTGCGCCTGGTCGAGACCCACGAGCACGAGGGGCGCTGCGGAAAAGCGCCGGCGGGCCGCAGCGGGATCCGATGCCACGTCGACCTCGGTGCCCGCGGCGGCCGCCAGTCGTAGCAGATCGTCGAGCAGCTCCGGATCAGCCGTGATCACCAGTGGTAGCCGGGCGGCGGTCGCGCCGGCGGTGTGCATTGCCATCGAGACCTCCAGCGGAGGATGTCTGACGGCCCACCGTGCCGATCCCGCCGGCACCGCTCAACCGGCCCACGCAAGATCTGTGGACGGACGCCACCGCTGTGGACACCGCCCGCCGGCGCCAAGGATCTGCTATGCCAACGGAGGCGCCCGAGGCCCATCCACACCATTCGGAAACGGGGTCGTCCACCTCCGCTCGTCTCAGGCGTTCGTCCCGGCCGACATCGCACCTGCTCAGGGCGGTGTTCACGCGGGCAGCGACATTGACGTCGCCCGTCACTGACTTTCGCGCAGGTGCGCCAGGTATTGGTGCACGGATCGGATGGTGACGCCGCCCTCGCCGACCGCGGAGGCGACCCGTTTGACCGAGCCGTGGCGGACGTCGCCGGCCGCGAACACGCCGGGCATGGTGGTCTCCAGCATGAGA
>DASXRC010000147.1:0-7074 GCA_036506795.1 Micromonosporaceae bacterium | reverse complement strand
AGATCGCCATCCACGCTCCACAACTGTTCGAGATGCCTCAGGCAGGCTCGATCGTGGCCGGCGCCATCGCCACCATCGGCGCGTTCTCGATTGGCTGGGTCCTGTTCGGCATAGCAACCCTGCGGGCTCGTCTCGTTCCCGTCGGCCCCGCCATCCTGATGATCATCGGAGGGGGTTGTCGGGATCTTGGCGCTCTGGTCGCTGTACCAGATCCTGCTGGCGATCGCGGTCGGGTGGGTGGGGTACCTCCTGAACGCCTCATCTCAAAACGACCACCACCTGACGTCCGAGTGAAACGAACCGTCATGTCACACGCACGTCGACCCAACAGAACGGCGGCGGCAGGACCAGCCAGAGGCGCGACGTCGGCGGCGGCGCACGCTGACGGCCCTTGCGGTCGCTACCTTCTCCCTCTGGTGGCCGTCGCCGACCTCATCGGAGTGCTATCCAGCGACCAACTGCGGGCCCGGCGTGACGAAATTCCGCGGCGTCAGCGGCTGGAGCACAACGCGACCGCCGCCGCGAGTAGTAATCCACGGTCCACCAGCCAACGACCCGAAAATTCATCGACCACTTGTCAACACAGCGCATCAAGCGTCGATGCTGCTGCGCGGCAACTAATCCGAACGCGAAGTCCTGCGCTGTCGGTTCCGCACCACCGCAGCCAGGACTTCGTCGCCGCCTGGGACAGAGTCCTGAATCTCGACGCTTCGACGTGGTCTGATTGCCGGTGGCCTCGTGCGAGCCGGCCCGCTTGGCTCGCATGAGGCCGGTCGTGGTCGGCGTGCTACGCGTTCGGTAGCGCGGAGCGGATCGTGGCGAGCTCGGTCAGGACGTCGTTCAGGTCGGTGCCCTCGCCCCAGAGGCTGCGCCATTCGGAGTTCGGGCCGGAGACGCGGTCCAGCGCTTGGCGCGCCGATGGAGCGAGGTCGGCGGGGACGGCGACCGCGCCGAGGTCGGCCAGCTCGGGCGCGCCGACGACCGCATGTCCGGCGCTCCAGGCGGCTACCACCGCCGCCGCGGCGATCGCCGCCTGAGCGTCGTCGATCTCGAGATAGCCGGTGTTGTCGGCCGCTCGCCTCAGGACCGCGCGCAGCATCTCGGCCTGCTGCGCCGGATCAGCGTCCGCCAGTTCGGCGCAGAGGTCCGCGGCGTCGTCGTTCTCGAACGGGCCGGTTCCCCAGGTGCCCATGCCGTCACCGCGCCGTTCCGAGGTTGGGGCGTTTGGCCTCCACGGATGCGTTGGGCCGCCCCGCGTACAGGTCGTTGAGCCGGCTCTCCACGTGCACCGCCGCCCAGGCGGCCTCTCGCTCGTACCCGACGACGTCGGCGGGGGCCACCTTGGTCGTGTTTCCCTCCGGATCCACCAGGAAGCACTGGTCGGGATCGGTCGGGCTCTGCCGGAACAGCAGGGGCAGGGCCGGCAGCTTGTCCGCCGGCACGCGGTGGACGATCTCGCCCCAGCCGCCGCGCGCGTACGCACTCTTGGCCACCATGATGATGAATGCGGGGTCGTTAGCCAGGGCGTCCTCGACGGCCGGCTCCGTGTCGGCTCGGTAGAACGCGAAATACGGATTGACTGACAGCATGAGAGCGTAGGCGCTCTTGCCCTCCGCCAGCGGCACCCTCAGGACCGCGCCGGGCGTGAACCGTACTGCCATTTTCGAACCTCTACCTGCTGTCGGGACACCCGAAACTATCAGACTATTCACCGCCGCCTCCGCCGCCGGCGCCGCTGATGCCGCCGCCCGGCTCGACCCGGGCGAAGGCGTCCCCGGCCGCCTCCATGTAGGTCTCGAGCAGTTCGTTGTCCAGGGCGATGCCGCGGATCTTGTTGGCTGAGGTGCCGCCCTGGCTCTGCGCGCCGCCGTAGTAGTCGATCATGTCTTGTTCGCGCCCACGCATCGCCTGGTAGGCCGGGTCGCTGTGCCGCTGGTGGCGGCGGCCATGGGTGGTGCTCGCTGGCGTGGTGTTGCTCGTGGCCGCCTGCGGGGATCCGGTTCGGCCCGCTTCGCGCCATCGGCGCCCGGCCCGGCGTCCGACGGTTCCACTGCACCGCCCGCGGTCACCGCCGAACCGTCCGATGGTTATGTGGAGATCGAATTCAGCACTCGAGACGGTGGGCCCGGGCCTCCGTCCCGTGAGCCTGGCCTGCGTCCACAGCAAATGGGCCCACCTGGGATGCAAAAGCAGCGTGCTCAGCTACCCGCCGCCCGGACATGACGCACATCCGTGGCCTGTGCCGTCAGTGCGTGGAAACGGATGACCAGACCGATCAGGAATCGAGAAGCACGGGCTAC
This sequence comes from Micromonosporaceae bacterium, assembly GCA_036506795.1. GTDB lineage: Bacteria > Actinomycetota > Actinomycetes > Mycobacteriales > Micromonosporaceae > DASXRC01. The sequence continues at coordinate 4,774 of DASXRC010000147.1, read as the reverse complement.
CGAGCCGCACCTAGCGTGAGGGTCATGTGCATCACCATCAAGTACCAAAGGAGACAAGGCATGAAAGCGCACGTGAGCTCGATCCTCCTCGGTGTCGAGGACATGGATCGGTCCAAGTGGTTCTATACGGAGGGTCTCGGCTGGAAGGTTGAGCGGGACTACGGCGTCTCGGTGTTCTTCGGATCCGACGGCGGCTCGCTCGTCGGCTTCTACGGCCGCGACGGGCTGGCCGCCGAGGTGGGCACGAGCCCGGAGGGCAGCGGTTTCAGCGGGATGGTCCTCACCTACGTGGTCCGCAGCGAGGCGCGGGTCGACGAGATCATCGCGGAGGCCGAGAAGGCCGGCGCTACGATCCTCAAGCCGGCCGCCACCCAGCCGTGGGGCGGGTACGGCGGTTCGTTCGCGGACCCGGACGGCTACATCTGGAGCATCGGCTACAGCGCCCGGGGAAAGAACCAGCCGTACGCCGAGTAGCGAACAAGCGGTTCCACATTGCCCGCCGCTTCGCCGTGGCGGCGAGCATTTTGCGGCACGTACGTCGAGTTCGCCGAACGAGTCCGTCGGGTTGAGCTGGGCGGCGCAGCGCAAGTGCACGGCGTGCTGACACAAGGTGGCAGGAGCAGATTATGAAGTTCCGATCTTACGTCGAGCCTCCGGAGCCCATGCGGGGCTTGGAAGTTCCGCCAGAAGTTGTGGAGGCCCTTGGTGGAGGCAAGCGGCCGGCCGTGACCATCACGATCAACGGGCATTCATGGAAGAGCAGGGTCGCCATCATGCGCGGCCGCTACCTGCTCGGGCTCAGCAACGCCAACCGAAAGGCCGCCGGTGTCGCGATCGGCGACGAGGTCGAGGTCGAGCTGGAAATCGACGCCGAGCCCCGTGTTGTGGTCGAGCCCGCGGACTTCGCCCACGCCCTGGACGCCGACCCGGTCGCCCGCACCGCCTACGACCGCCTGTCCCACGGCCGCAAGCGGGAGCACGTGCTCGCTATCGAACGCGCGAAGAAGCCCGAGACGCGTAAACGGCGGATCGAGAAAGCCCTGGCAATGCTGCAGGACCAGGAGTCGGCAGGGGGCCGTACGGCCCCCGCCAAGACTCGAGGCGATCACCCCTGACATCTTCGAGAAGACCACGCCTGAGTAGGCAGGTCAGTCCCTGGGCGGGCAAGCCTGCTTTACCTTGCGGGCAATCGCCCAGGCGAGGCGAAGAACACGTCATATCTAGCGGGCTAGCGGTCGACCGAACGCTCGGCACGCGTCGGATCCGCGACCAAAAGCTCGCCGAGCTCGGTGAGCGTGTGGCGCACCGCTCGGCCGTCGCGACGGGTCTCCACCAGTCCCGCACCGCGCAGCGCGGCCGCGTGCATGGACGCCGAGCTGGCGGTGATGCCAAGGCCGGCCGCGAGGCTCGTCGTAGTGTGCTCGCTGACCAGTGCGCAAAGAACCCGCGCTCGGGTTCCGCCGAGAGCGACGGCGAGACGCGCCTCATGATCGCTGTAGGTCGCGTCGAGGAGCCAGTCGGGAGGCGGTATCGGATAGACCAGACCGGGCTGCTGCTCCCAGTGGAAGCCGAAGCCGGGACGCGTCCAGGCCGCTGACGGGCACAGGCTCAGTCCCCGACCCCCCAAGTCCACATCGGCTTGGATCGGGAAATCAACCTCAAGGATCCCGTCCCGCCAGCGGATCGACGGATGCAACGTGCTGAGCACGTCTTCAATGCCGCGCGCCGCTAGTTGCCACGCCCGCCGGTGAAGCTCGGCCGCGGCGGCATCGTGAAACGCTGGCATCAGCGGGCCGAGCACGTGCCGGTGGTAGCTGCGGATGGCCTGCCCGAGCTCGTCGAGCGTGTCACGGTGACCGACGGCAAGCTCACGGACCCACCCGGCCCGGGCCGGCACGGGATACGTCTGCGCCACCTCACCGCGGATCTGCACCAGCGGCGTGGACTGCACGGCGTCCAAGGCGGCGTCGAAGCCCTCGTCGGCGATCTCGGGAATCAGAAAACCGGGCAGGCTCCCGTGGCCTGGGACGAGCTCCAGCAGCGGGGCCACCTGGTACGGCACACGCTGCCGGGTGGCGCGCCAACGCCGCCGCAGCCGGCTCGCCGGCTGCTGCAGCGCCTGCGCGCTGCCGGCCAGCTCGCAGAACAAGGTGGGATACGCGAACCTCGTCCGCGCGAGATCGTCGATATCGAACCGAAGCCGCAGCATGCGCATCCCTACCGGCAGCGGCGGTGGCCGAGCCAGTTCGGTCACCGCCCGCCCCGTCGAGCCCGCCTCGATCGTCGGTATCCGGCGCCGGCCCTGTCAATCGTTTCAACGACGACTGAAACGGTTGCACCGCTGCGGAACTGCCAACAAGCGTAGGAGACCGCGGTCGCAACGACCTCGACCACGACGCACGGGAGATGGGAACCAGCCATGCGAAGATCAGCAATCACGCTCGGAGCCGGAGGCGCCGCGATCCTCCTCGTTGCTCAGCCGGCGGCAGCCGCCGCTCCCTCCGACAACGCGAACTGTCTCGGCGTCGTCACCGCGCAACGTGCCGTGGCCCACCACGACATCGGCGAACACGCCTCATCCCAGGACGAGCCGCGCCTCGGACTCGGCAATGTGGCGCGACTGCTGCTCGGCGAGGAAGCCCACGTCGGCGACCTCGGCGCCCTGCTCGGAGAGATCGACGGCGATCCTGCGACCCACTGCCCGTGAAGTGGCACCAGCGCGGTTGGTCATCGCGGTGGCGGGCGAATCGCAGCAGTGTCGAGGGAGCGCCGAATGTCGCACATGATTGAGGCCACTGGTGTGGTCAAGCGGTTCGGGGACATGACCGCGTTGGATGGGTTGGAGCTGGTCGCGGAGCCGGGTGTGATCCTTGCCGTGCTCGGGCCCAACGGCGCCGGCAAGACCACGTTCGTGCGCTGCATCGCGACCCTGATCAAGCCGGATGCGGGCATGCTGCGCGTGTTCGGCCACGACGTGGTGCGGGAGCCGCGCGTCGTGCAGTCGTCGATCGGGTTGGCCGGTCAGTTCGCCGCGGTCGAGCCGACCATGACCGGGCGGGAGAACCTGGAGATGGTGGCGCGGCTGTTCGGGCAGGACCGCGCGTCGGCTCGCGTCAACAGCACCCGCGTGCTCGGGCAGCTTGGCCTGGTCGACGACGCCGACCGCCTCGTGCGCACGTACTCGGGCGGCATGCGCCGCAAGCTCGACCTCGGCGCCAGCCTGGTCGGCGCGCCGCGCCTGTTGCTGCTCGACGAGCCGACCACGGGCCTGGACCCACGAAGCCGCATCGACCTGTGGGACGCGATCCGCGAGCTTGTCGCGCAGGCAACGAATGTGCTGCTCACCACCCAGTACCTGGATGAGGCCGACCGGCTCGCCGACGAGATCGTGATCATCGACCACGGCACGGCCGTCGCGCACGGCACGCCCTCCGAGCTGAAAAAGCGCACCGGCCGAAACGTGATCGAGGTCCACGTCCGCGACCGCGCGCACCTGGCCGAGGTCGCCCAGGCCCTCACCGCGATCGGCACCGGCCAGGCGCGGATAGACGAGTCGACGCGCCGGGTCACCGTGGTGGTGGAGGGCGGCACCGAGCAGCTCAACCGAGCGCTGACGCCGCTGGAGCAGCGCGCCATCACCCTCGAGGAGGTGGCGATGCGCCAACCCAGGCTCGACGAGGTGTTCCTGGCGCTGACCGGTCGAGCCGCGCACGAGGCACCCGCCGATGACCTGGTCGGTCCGGCAAAAGCCCCGGTTCGTTGAACCGGAGCAACGCGTGAGAGAGGAACGTCGCTATGGCTAGCGTTTCGGTCGCTGGACGCCGCGCGTCCCTTGCGTCGAGCACCACGGTGATCGCCAAGCGGAGCCTGCTCAAGTTTCTTCGGACACCGCAGCTGGTGTGGACCGCGACCATCCAAGGAGTGATGTTCCTGGTCATCTTCCGCTACATCTTCGGCGGCGCGATCCAGGCCGGCACCCTCGGATACGTCGGATTCGTCGTCCCCGGCGTCCTCACGACCATGCTCATCTGGCAAGGAATGGGCGCCGCCATCAGCATCACCGAGGACCGGGCCCAGGGCCTGTTCGACCGTTTTCGCTCGCTGCCGATCCCCCGCAGCGCCGTGCTGGCCGGGCGCGCCGTCGCCGACACCGCAACCCAGGCGTGGGGGCTGCTGGTCATGGCGATCGTCAGCTTCCTGGTCGGCTTCCGGCTCCACGGCGGGATCGGCGCAGGCCTGCTCGCCTTCGCCCTGATCATCGTGTTCAGCTTCACGTTCGAGTGGGTGTTCATCGCCACCGGGCTCTACGCGGGCAACGCGCAAGCGGCCCAGGGCATGGCCCTGATCCTGGTGCCGTTCACGTTCGTCTCCAGCGCCTACGTCCCGGTCTCGTCGATGCCAGGCGGACTTCGGGCCGTCGCCGAGCACCAACCGGTTACATACATGATCGAGACCGTGCGAAGCCTCACCGGCGGCGAACGCGCCGAGGCGCTGCTGGGTCACCCCGCCAGCTACTTCGTCGCCCGCTCGCTGATCTGGTCGGCCGTGCTGCTGCTGGTATTCGGTGCCATCGCCGTCGCCCGCTACCGCCGCGGGTGAGACCCGGATGGATGCGGTCCAGTGCGGCGATGTAGATGACCGACCGGTCAGGAATCGAGAAGCGTCGACAACCGAGCCGCAGCTAGCGTCACCGCCACGGACCCATGATGACCCACGAGCGTCACAAACCCAACGAACCAGAGAGGATGAACGCAATGAACTCGCAGGTCAGCTC